>NZ_MUKA01000219.1 GCF_002150735.1 Streptomyces africanus | reverse complement strand
GGTACCTGCTGGCCGGGCGGCAGCGCTGAAAGAGCGAGGCGCACGGCCTGCGACTCCGGCGCCGGCAGCGGCCGCCCGGCCAGCAGGTACCCCGCCACTGCATCGGCGCCCAACAGGCGCACGGCGCCTGCCGCGACCACCGGGCCGGGCGCCCCGTCACGGGCGCCCGCATGCCCGGCCGCGGTCGAACCGCCCCCTTCGGCGGCCGCCCGCAGATGGTCGGCCACGGGGGTCCCACTGCCCGCACCGCCAAGCCCTTCACGGACCCGCCGTGCCAGCACCTCCACAGAGGCGCTGTGAACCGTCCGCGACCGCTCAGTGATCATCGACGCCGAGGCTCCTTGGGCTCTTTCGGCTCCTTAGGCGCGAGAGCGAGCGAGAGAACCAGAACCGGGACCCCTGCCTCCGGGCCGGGAGACGGGGCGGCGCTCACCGGCGCCTCGGGATGCGTCAGCAGGTCTTCCAGGACCTCCGCATCCAGCGTCAACGTGTCGGGCGACAGAACTTCGGTCAGCATGGCAACTCCTCGGAGAGAAAGCCCACTTCGTACCTGCACTGTTGCCGGGCCGCAACGGACCACACGAGCGGTAAGCCCTGCACCACCCGAGTGAGTGGAAAAAACACACAATTCACCCGGCCGTGTGGGTGATCATTCGCAAACGTATGCGACCCGGGCGTGCTCGCCCAGTCCACGCACCAAAACCCTCTGGCCCCCCGTACGGTGGGACGTCGCCCCGCTCACCAGATCTCGTCGCCCTGAGGCTCAACTCCCCCGCGCGATCTCAGACCGGGCGGGGCCGGCGGGCAAGCAGAGGCCTCGGGCCGTTCCGCGCAGGCCACCGCCTCCCGGCGGCCAGGGCCTTGCCGGCCAGGTCGAGAGGATTCTTCGGAACACCGGCCATGTCGGCGTACTTCTCGGTGAGCGCGACGCGGGTCAGAGCGATGTACGCGTCACTGGCACCGGGCCCGATGAGGTCCTGGTGGAACTTGCTGGCCTGCGCGGTCATGTAGACGCCGTCGTCGGTCTTCTTCCACTCCTTGTCGCGCTGGGCGTTCCAGACCGCCTCGACGACGTCGCCGTTCTTGGGCAGGAGCCACTTTTCCGGGGTACCGAGGTAGTGGTTGATGCAGTGCCACGCGCACATGAAGCCGTGGACGTCGTCCTTGGCGACGTGCAGACCCTGGCCACCGTCTTCCCCGTCAAGTCTGCGAGTGTTGCGTTGGGCCTTCCAGACGCCCAGCCCCAGCTCGCACTGGGCGTGACTCTTGGTAGTTGATGACACCCATAGCCCGAGACTGCGGCGCCAGCCTCATGGGCTGCAGAAGGCGGTCTCTCCAGTCGAAACAGACTCGAACGATCCCGGGCGGCCGCCGAAGGGGGCGGTTCGACCGCGGCCGGGCATGCGGGCGCCCGCAGGTCGAATTGCCCCGAGAAGGTCCAGGGGCTCTTCCGCCGCCGACCCGGACCACCTTGCGAGCCAACTCCTGTAGATGTTCGGGAAGCCAAGAACCAGCGCGCCGACGAAGCAGGTCGACAGTCGGCTACGGGCCGACTGCCAACGTCCGTCATCCAGACGCTCACGGAACTTGGGCAACGCCACCAAAACAGTGTCGATGGCAAGTTCGAACCTCAGGTCCGGATCAGACCTGAGCACTTCCATCGCGGCGGGCGTGACGGCCAGCGCGCCCCCGCGCCAGTCGAGCCATTTCCATAAACTATGAATATAAAACTGTTATGCTTCGAGCATGAGTCGTCAAGACACCGCTCCTGGCGCGTCCGCCGCCATCGGGGCAGCCCTCTACGGCCTGGCCACCAGGGCCGCGAGACGCCTGCCCCGGGACATGAGCCTGACGTCCGCCGCCACCCTGGCCACCCTGGACCGGACCGGCCCGCGGCGCATCACCGATCTGGCCGCGGTCGAGGGCGTCACCCAGCCCGCGATGACCGCCCTGGTCCGGGTGATGGAGGAGTCCGGCCTGGTCGAGCGGCGGGGCGACGCGTCCGACAAGCGGGTCACGCTGGTGTGCCTGACCGAGGCCGGCGCCTCCTATGTCCGGACGCGGCGTCAGGCGGGCGTCCACGCGTTCGAGCGGTTGATCGGCGAGCTCACCGACGACGAGGTCGAGGCGCTGGTGGCGGCCCTTCCGGCGCTGAAGCATCTGGCAGAGCTCGAAAGCCAGGACCGCGAAGGGCCGAAGCAGTGACCGGGCAGCCGGTCGGCGGGGAGGCGGTGAAGGCGTTCCCGGTGGCGCGTTCCGAGGCGCGGCTGCTGGTCCCCGCCCTGATGTTCATCGCTCTGGTCGTGGCGGCGGTCGCCAGCCTCGGGACGCCGCTCATCACCAGCGTGGCGACCTCGTTCCACGTCTCGCTCGGCAGCGCGCAGTGGACGCTGACCGTCGCGCTGCTCAGCGGCGCCGTCGCCACGCCGGTCCTGGGCCGGCTCGGAGCCGGCCCGCACCGGCGGGCCACGATCCTCGCCACGCTGGCGGTCGTGGTCGTCGGCAGCGCGCTCACCGTGCTGCCGCTGCCGTTCGCGTGGCTGCTGGCCGGCAGGGCGGCCCAGGGCGTCGGGCTCGGGCTGACGGCGCTGATGATGGGCGTGGCCCGGGACCACCTCCCCGAGGAGCGCAGCGCGGCCGTGATCGCCCTGATCTCGGTGGTCTCGATCATCGGGGCCGGCGTCGGCTACCCGCTGGCCGCAATGCTCGCCGAGCTCGGCGGGGTACGGGCCGCCTACGGCCTCGGCCTGGTCGTCACCGCCGCCGCCCTCCTGACCGCGTGGCACTCCATGCCCGAAGCCCCCGAAGGCCGCTCCGCCCACGTGGACGTGGCAGGCGCGGTCGTCCTGGCCGCTGCGCTGCTCCTGGTGCTGCTCCTCGCCGGCGAACGGAATCTGTGGAGCCGGCACCTCGCCGTGGGGGCGGGCCTCGCCGTCGTCGCGGTGGTGCTGCTCTGCGTCTGGGCCGTCATCGAGCTGCGCAGCACGACGCCCCTGGTCGATGTGCGGGCGGTGGGGCACCCGGCGGTCGCCGGGGCGAACCTCGCCATGTTCGTCGGCGGGATCGGCATGTACCTCCTGCTCACGCTCATCACCCGGTACGCGCAGACGCCGCACGGCGCCGGCTACGGCTTCGGGCTGACGACCTTCGTCGCCGGGCTGGTCCTCATCCCGTTCTCGGTGCTGGGGTTCGTCGCCGGCAAGCTCACGCCGCGGGTCCGGACGCGGATCGCCGACCCCCTGCTCCTGGCCGGCAGCGCCGTCGTGGTCGGTTGCGGGTTCGCCCTGTTCGCGGCGGCCCGGTCGGACCTGGCCGAACTGTTCGCGGCGATGGGCGTGCTCGGCTTCGGCGTCGGCGGCTTCTCGGCCGCGATGCCCGGCGTCATCCTGGCCGTCACTCCCAAGAGCGAGACGTCGAGCGCCATGAGCTTCAACTACGTCGTCCGCAGCGTCGGTTACTCCCTGGGCAGCGCCATCGGCGGCCTGATCCTCGCCGCGGGCACCGCCCCCGGCCACCTCTTCCCCGACGACAGCGCCTACACCACCGGAGCGCTGGTCGGTATCGGCGCCATGGCGATCACGACGCTGACAAGCCTCGCTCTCGCCCGCCGGCGCTCGTCCGAGACCAACCCGTAAGTCAGATGCACTCATCCCCACACTGGAGGTTCCATGCCCAAGGGCTACTGGGTCAGCGTCTACCGCACCATTTCAGACCCTGAGAAGCTGGCTGCTTACAACAAGCTGGCCGCTCCGGCAGTCAAGGCCGGGGGCGGTCGGACCCTCGTCCGTGGCGGTCGGGTTGTGGCGCATGACGCCGGAATCGCCGAGCGCACCGTCCTGGTCGAGTTCGACAGCTTCGAGCAGGCCGTCGCGACGCACGAGAGTGCGGCCTACCAGGAGGCGCTGGCCGCCCTCTCCGACGGCGTCGAGCGCGACTTCCGCATCGTCGAAGGCATCGACTGACCGAGGTCCGGTCGGATCTTCACTGAAGGACTCTGTCGGGAATCTTGAGGACGGGCAGTTAAGGATCCTGACGTTGCGTCGGGCTCCCCGGGAACATGATGCCCGTGTTCCCGGGGAGCCCGATATGTCCCTCCAGCCCCAGCCCGGATCGGAGATCCCGCCGCTGACCGCGCGGGTCGCCCGCGCCGGCAACCTCCACGGCACTACCGCGATGTGGATCCGCGACCGCCTCGACGGCCTGTGGAACGACGAGGACTTCACCGTCTGGTACCCGCGCGATGGCCACCCCGGGCTCTCCCCCGCCCAGCTCGCCACGGTCTGCGTGCTGCAGTACGTGCTGGACCTGTCGGACCGTCAGGCCGCCTGGGCGGGTGCGCTGCCGCATCGACTTCACGTGCGCCCTCGGCCTGGAGCTGGAAGACCCCGGCTTCCACCACAGCGTCCTGTACGGCTTCCGCGACCGGCTCGCCGGGGGTCGACCGCGCCGACCGGCTGCTGGGCCTCGCGCTCACCCGGATCCGGCGGGCCGGCTTGCTGTGCGAGCGCTACTGCCGTTCGGGAGCGCCATCACTGTGCACGGCTCCACCGAAGCCAGGGCTCACCTTCGCGACCCCGCCACCAATCCTGCCCCCACTATGCGCCGTCACCAACGTCCTGGCCCGCAACCCTTAGTGGGCGGTGCTGTGGGTGAGCATGGCCTGGGCCTGGCCGCTGCCAGCCGCATGGCAGTCTTCAGTGGAGCTGGCCGACACGACAGTGACCTCGTGCAGGATCGCCATGGTCTTCCCAGATGCCCCGCCGTCGGCGGTTACTGGAACAGATGGTCAAGGTAATAGTCGATGGCAGCGGTGGCTTGTTCGGGGGTACGCAGGCCCAGGACGACGGGTGGACCCTGCGAGTCGGCGAGGCCGAAGAGCAGTTCCGCTTCCACATCGGGGTCGCGGTCCGGCGCGATGTCGCCCGCTTCCTGGGCCATGCGGACGAGGTCGGCGAGGAGCCGGTAGAGGCGGGGCAGCCCGTCGACGTAGAGGGCTCGCAGGTTGGGGTTCGCAAGCATGCGGATGAGGTACGCGACGCCGACGAGCCACTCGCGGCGGCGCCGGTCGTCCCTGGGGATCGTCTCCAGCAGCACCCAGCGCAGCGCCTCCCGGGGGGTGGGCTCGCCCTCGGGCCATGCCTGCTCGTTCCACCGCTGCTGGACCAGCCAGTCCTGGTACTCGATCGCATAGGCGAGCAGTTCGTCCTTGTTGGCGAAGTAGTGCTGGATGCGCCCGGCTGAGACGCCCGCCTGCGCCGCCACGGCCCGCACGGAGATCGCTTCCAGTCCGTGGTCGGCGACGATGTCCAGCAGCGCCTCGGCGATCTGGTCCCGGCGGGCCTTGTGGTCTACCTGTCGCGGCACGTCGACGGGCACCTGCCTTCCTCGTGGTTGCCTTCCTCGTGGTTGCCTTCCTGCCCGAATCAGCCTAATGTCGCTTTAACAATACGAACGTATTGGAACGATGTGCCGCCTGCACGCTGCAGCGGCAAGCGGGGGAGGGCTGGACCATGCCGAAGCGACGCTCCACTACCGGCGCCGCACTGGGCGCGGCCCTCCTCGTGGCGGTGATGGGCACAGCGGATGCGGTGCAGACCTCGCCGGCGACGGCCGGGCAGCACCCGGACAGGCAGCGTGCCCACGGTCAGCACCCCAACGCCCGGTCGGACACCGCCCTTACGCGCCAGGGCCGCCTGGAGGGGTTAACCGCCGACGGCGTCACTACCTATCAGGGCATCCCCTACGCGGCGCCTCCGGTCGGCCAGCTGCGCTGGCAACCCCCGGCCGCGCCACCCACCTGGACCGGCACGCGGACGGCTGCCGAGCCCGGACCGGCCTGCGCGCAGCCCGAGGTGGCGGACTCCGCTGAGGACTGCCTGTACCTCAACGTCACCACGCCCGCTGATGGAGCGGACCGCGCGGCCCCGCGGCCGGTCGTGGTCTGGTTGCACGGCGGGGCCTTCAGCTCGGGCTCCGGGGATCAGTACGACGCCACCCGGATGGCCCGGCAGGGCGACGTCACGGTCGTGACCGTCAACTCGCGCCTGGGTGCCCTGGGCTTCTTCGCCCATCCTGACCTGCCTGACTCCGGGGCCTTCGGCCTGCAGGACCAGCAGGCGGCGCTGCGCTGGGTACGGGACAACGCTGCCGCGTTCGGCGGTGATCCCGGCAATGTCACGCTCATGGGCGAGTCCTCCGGAGGCGCGAGCGTGTGCGCCCAGGTCACCTCGCCCAAGGCCGCCGGACTCTTCCACCGCGCGGTCATCCAAAGCGGCTCCTGCCTGCAGAACTGGCCCAAGAACACGCTCGCGCCCGGCGACCCCGCCGCCACCTATTTCGCCCACCAGGACAAGCTGGCCGCCAAAGGCCGCGGCGCTCTGGGCTGCCGCAGCCTGAAGTGCCTGCGCGCCAAGCCCGCCAAGGACGTGTTGTCTCTCAACGGGCGCTTCCACCAGCCTGCCTACGGGACAAGTGTCCTGCCCCACTCGCCAGCCCGCGCGCTCGCCGCCGGCAACGTCCACCGCGTGCCCGTCCTGCAGGGCAACACCCGTGACGAACACCGGCTGTTTGCCGCCCTGTTCACGCTGGACGGGCCGATGACGGCAGCGGACTACCGCCGCCTGCTCACCGAGACCTACGGCCGGCGGCAAGCGGCCCGCATCGCCCGCGCGTACCCGCCCGGTGCCACGCCCGCACTGGCCTGGGCCAAGGTCGGCACCGACCGCAGCTGGGTGTGCCCCACCCTGGCCGCCGACCGGCTGCTGGCCAGGCATGTTCCGGTCTACAGCTACGAGTTCGCCGACCGCCGCCCACCCGCACCCGACCTCCGCCCCGACTTCCCGCTGGGCGCCTACCACAGCGCGGAGCTGCCCTACCTGTTCGGCATGGGCGACCTCCGCCTCGACGACGGGCAGTCCGCCCTCTCCCGACGCATGATCGCCGCGTGGACGACGTTCGCCAGAACTGGCAGGCCCGGCGACGACTGGCCGCCCTTCCCGCACACCCAGCGGCTGGCTCGGAACACGCTCTCCGGCGTGGACGCGGCGGCCGAACACCGCTGCACCTTCTGGTCGCGCAACTCCTGACGCCCGTGATCCCCCCCCCGCGGACCGTAGAACGACCCCCTCCGGAGGATCCCCGTGAACGAAAGCGACACACCGCTCGCCGAGGCCGACTACATCGGCGCCACCGCCCACGAGTTGAGCGAGAAGCGAGCAGCGGCGAAGATCGCCGCCGGCATCAGCCAAAGGACTCTCTTCCAGCGCCGCGGCCGGATCATCCTGCACCCCGACCGGCTCGTCCTCACCGGCTGGTCCGACAACGGCGATCTCACCCTCACCCGCGCGGACATCACCGCGGCGGAAACCCGCTTCACCCACCTCTACGGCCGTTTCCTCGGCGGCCTGCTGAACGCCGGCCAACCCCTCATCCTCAACACCACCAGTGCGTCGGCCGACGAGGTGTACCTGCTCATCAACCACCGCGGCTTCCTGGAGACCACGGACGATCGGGCCTGGGAGAAGCGCATCGAGCGGTGGCGCCGCGGCTGAAGCGTCGGCAACGCGTGTCGGAACACAACGTCGGCGAACGGTGCGGCCGATAGATTCCGACACATGCTTCCCGCTTCTGCGGCCGCTGACCTGCACACCTATCGCCAGATTCAGCACCAGGTGCCAGCCGAACCTGCCTGGTGGCCTCGGATCCGCCGACCACGGCACGGCGGCACGCTACTGGCGTCCGGGGCGGTGCACGTCGCGCCGTATGACCGTCTGTCCCTCTCGAAGCTGCGCGCCCGTTCCTCGTTCGCCGCGGCCGGGCTGTTCGGCTCACGGTGTCCAGCCCAGCGCCGACGAGACGGCCTGGGCAAAACGCCGTTGTGTCGAACCCGTCCGCACCACCCGTTCCGTGCACGCGACCGTGGGCCGCACCGCGGTGCTCCACTACGCCGCCTGACTGGTCCGCCGGGCGGCGTGTCCCACGGGCAGGTGCTGACTCCCCTATGTCCGACCCCGATCTGCGGCCCGACTGGGCGGCGGAACCCAACCTGCGCTCCAGGAGCGGCACCGAACCGGCCCACGCGTTCCCGGAGATCATGGCCGGCGCAGGGCAGCTGCCGGACGCGAACGCGCTGGATGGCGTTATGCGACCTGTACGGGCGTCTCAGGCGCGCGGTATCTCAGGCGGCTCATCTCGCCACGCCCGCGGTGGCAGGCAACCAGCACCGGTCAGAGACGACCGTGCACTGGAACGAGCGTCTCGCACCGATCACACAGCACGAGGTGAACCCGTCGGCTCTCACGCAGTGAGCCATCGGCACCGCAACGCTCACAGATGTCCTCGCTGCGGTCAGCGAACGCATCAGTGACGGCATGGAGGCGCGAGTGCTCCGCATCTGTCCAGTTACCCCCAGGCTTCCAGGGCCGCGGGAACGCCCGGAAGGCCAGAGCCCCCCACTTCTGCTTCACGGCCAGGAGTTCGTATCCCGGGAACTCCGCGACGACCGCCTGATGGCACTCCAGCACCAACTGGCGCCAGCCCGGACTCACGTCGACGTCATAGGAAGGGTCTCGCAGATGCTGCCTGATCGGCTCCAGCACATCGCCTGAAGCCGAGGAAGTCTCCACCATCCAGTCCCCTCACGCAGCAACGGCCCCCGATCTTATGGTCCGAGGCTTACCCGACGTGATCGCGACGCTCGGAGCAAGAGGGACGCCATCGCGCGAAGCGGGTGCGTGCGATCAGATTCGATCCTGTTGTGAAGGCGTTGCAGATAGGAGCACGCGCTGTCACGTGCGGTGATAGAAGGATTACCTTCGGCGATAGCACATGAGGAGCACGGTGACGACGGTGGGGGCCTTCCTCGGCATGATGCGAGGGCGGAGGCAACGTCGCGAAGGTGGCGGATACGGACTTGTGCTGCAGCCCAGGATGCGGCACGGGGTGGGGGCGTCGGGAGCGGTGGTGCTGGCTCTCGCCCTGCTGATCCTTCCTCGCGCTCATAGTCAGGACGGCACGTGGTTGGACTTCGGCAACGGGCTCGGGGAGACCACCTTCGGCTTCGGTCTGCCCCTGGCCACCGCCTTCGCCTGTTGGCTCGGTGGAATGGATGCGCGTGCCGGGACGGGGTGGCTCGCTGACACCGCTGCCCGACGTGCGCTTCCACGAATCATGGACGGTATGGCGCCGGCGGTGCTGTGGCCGCTGGCCGGCTATGCGGTGGCGTCCCTGACCTCCGCGGCGAGGATCTGGCGCTCGAACCGTGGCGGGTTTCCCCTTGACGCCCTGGCTTCGAATGCGGGGGCGTTGGTGGCTGTGGCCTGTGTGGGCTATGCCCTGGGCCGCCTGGCTCCGCTGCGCGCTGCGGCCCCGCTCATTGGTATGGCGGTTCTCTTGCTGTGTGCCGGAGGGTTGGGCGAACCGCTGGGTTTGACCAACGGTTTCGCTCGGCAGACATACACGGGCTCCGGCGTCCCGGGTCTTGACGCTCTCTACGGCGCCCCCATCCCTGAATGGCTCCCCTGGCTGGTCACGGCCGTCTTCCTCGCCCTGGCGGCAGCAGCGGTGCTGCTGAGCGCGCGTCGTTGGATCCCGGCGGCGCTGGTGCTGATGCTGGTCATCCCGATCAAGCTCTGGCTGGCTGCGTCTGCAACCCTTGACGGTGACCAGCGCATGGCCGCTTCCCCGGTGAAGCTTGCCTGTTTCGGCAGTGAACCGCGGATCTGTGTCGGCGCGGACGTCGCCTGGGGTGATGACCAACTGCTTGAGCGAGTGTGGCAGGTGGCTCAGCGGCTCGATGGAGTGCGTGGCGCACCCACCCACTATGTGATCACCACAACCGAGCCAGTGAGTGTCACCTCTTCGCAGCACTGGCAGCGTGAGCAGCCATGGTCCGCCGCTGTGGCGGTCGAGCAAGACACCGACCGGCCGGACCCGCTCCTGGAAGGCGAGCTCGCCGACGAGATCATCACGGACGCGGGCCGGGACAGGTGCGACTGGGAAATCGTCCGTGAGGCCTATACCTGGCTGGTGCCTCCGGAACTGCGTCTGGTGACGTCGTGGTGGTACTCCCCCTACACCCCGGCCAGGACAGCCAGGCTTGACGCCCTGCCCCGTCATGAGCGCGTCGCGTGGCTCAACGCTTACTTCAGCGGATCGCGTTGCCCAGAACTGCCCCCGCTCCCGCGCTCCCACCGACCCGAGGCAGCACAGTGATGGCAGCTGCACGCCCCGCCTTCTGGCCCACCATGGCCCTGCGCCGGCTGACGTCCGCACCGTCGCTTCGGGCGGCACGAGGGCCGCGGTTGCCATGGCTGCTGGCCGTTATCGCCGTATGTGCCGTGGGGGTGTGGCTCGCTCACGCCGGGCACTCGGAGACCGCGTTGCCGATGCTGCTGGCGGTCGCCCCGGTACTGCCCCTGCTGTGCGTGGCCAGCAGCTACGGCGGTCGCGCCGACCCGTTCGCCGAAGTCACCCGCACCACCCCGGCCGGCGGCCTGCGGATCCTACTGATCCGCAATGGGCAAATCCTCCTGATCTGCCTTCCCCTGCTCACCGCGATGGCCCAGCTGCTACCCGACAACCGCTGGGCACCCGGCGCCGCCACGTGGCTCCTGCCGGCACTGACCCTCACGCTGTTCACCCTGCTGGCCAGCTCCTACATCGGCGGCTGGCCAGCCGCGCTGGTGACCACGACCGGCTGGATGGTGATCGTGGGTGCTTTCACCGAGGTAATCGACAAGAAACGCGGCAACCGGCACAAGGGCTTGGAAGATTTGCTGCCCGAGGTGCTCAGGGAGCTGATCGGGGGCTCGGCACAGATGTGGTGGGCCATCGGCGCGGCCGTGCTCGTTCACCTTCTGGCAAAGCGCCGCCATGCCTTCGACCGCGCAGGAGGACGCCGATGATCCGCACTGTGAACCTGTCCGTACGCCTGCGCCGCGCCCTCGCCGTGGATGGCGTGGATCTCGACCTCGGCCCAGGTGTCCACGGCGTACTCGGCTCCAACGGCGCAGGCAAGTCCACTCTGATCCGCACCCTCGCCACCGCGGCCGCCCCCAGCGAGGGCACCCTCACCTTGCTGGGCCGCGACCCCACCATCCCATCCCAGCGCCTGGAGATCCGCCGCCGGCTCGGTTACCTGCCGCAGCACTTCGGCGTCTACCGCAGCTTCACCGTGCGAGAGTTCCTCTCCTATGCCGCATGGCTGAAGGAGATGCCGGGCACCACCATCCCCGCCGCGGTGGAGGAAGCCGCCGACCAGGTTGGTCTCGCCGATCGAATCGACCGCAGACTGCGAACCCTCTCCGGCGGGATGAAGCAGCGGGTCGGTATCGCTCAGGCCATCGTCAACGATCCCGAACTGCTCCTCCTGGACGAACCCACGGCAGGCCTCGACCTCGAACGAAGAGGTGAATTCCATGCCCTGCTGCGCGACATGGGGCAGGCTGCCTGTGTCGTGCTCACAACCCATCTGCTTGAGGACATCACCGAAGCATGCTCCACCGCAACCGTCCTCAGCCGGGGGCGCGTTGCCTTCCACGGCACCGTCGGACAACTGACAGCAGCGGGGGGCTACACGACAGTGCTTCGCCAAAACCAGCGCACGAGGCCACGGCTGCGGCGATCGGGCATGCCGTAAGCAGCGAAGTGCGCCTCCCAGCGTGAGGTCGGGTCCCAGGCTGTGTTTCAACCGGCCTGTACCCGCTGCTTCCCGCACCTACCGTGGGACGTCCAGGGAGTGAGGACGGTGACGACGCGGTGAATCGAAGGAAACTGCTCGCGAGCCTGGCGGTCACCGCCGCCGCCCCCTCAACGCCTCCAACGACGGCAGTTCCGCCACACGACTGTCCCGCCTTCTGCGCGCAGGCCACCAGGCCACCGGTACCGAGCACTACCCCGTGCTGGCGCACAGCTGCCTCCCGGCCACGCGCGTCCTCATTCAAGCTCAACGCCTCAGACCTCGGATGGATGGCCGCCGGCCGCGCCCGCCAGCTCGCCCACGCCGCAGGCCCACCACTCGCCATCGCTGAAGCCGTCCGCCAACAAGCAGTGCCCGCACGCCAGGCCGGATGGCTTGACCAGGCCCCCACCCTCGCCCTCAACGCTGCCGAAGACCCTGCTCTCGGTGAGGCAGGGAAGGCCGGTGCCGCACAGTGAGGCCTGCTCATCCTCGCCGCCGAGGCCGCCGCAATCGCCAAGAGCCTCGGCCACACCACACACCTCCGGGACACCGCAGGCGGGTTCAGCACCGCCACACGCCCGCCCCGCCGTCACGTCACGGGCCAGCAACTCGTGGCTGATCGGCGGTGCAGAACCTTGATGATCTCGTTCGGCTGCACGGTTCGGTTTCTCCTTCTCAGCGCAGTTGCTGGGCCAGTCCGACGATGATGCCCTCCGGGCCGCGCACGTAGCAGAGCAGGTAGCTGTCCTCGAATCGGGCGATCTCGCCGACAAGTTCAGCGCCGTGAGGGCGCAGGCGGGCAACGGTGTCCTCGATGTCGTCGACGGCGAACATGACGCGGTGCGTGCCCACAATGTTGTGCGGCCGGTTACGCGGCCCGGCGCTGATCGCCGCGGGGCTGCGGTACTTCGCCAGCTCAAGCCGGCTGTGGCCGTCCGGGGTCCGGAGCATCGCGATGTCGCAGCGGACGCCGTCGATTCCGGTGCACTGGTCGGCGAAGAGGCCCTCGACCTCCGCCCTGCCCTCCAGCTCCATACCGAGTTCCACGAAGAACGCGATGGCGGCATCCATGTCCTCGACGACGATGCCGACGTTGTCCATCCGCTGAATCGCCATGCTGGTTTCTCCTTCTACCTCGTACGGCCGGTGGTGGCCGCTGATGTCCCTGGGACGGAGCCGCTGGCACGTTCTCGACATCCTCAGGCTGCCGGACTCCGAAAAAATCTGGATCGCGCCTGAGCACCGTTACAGCCAACCCGCGAGCCGGGCGCCGCTGAGACACTGCGTCCGTACGCGCAGGGAGGCTTATTTGATCATCTTCGACACAAACGCAGTGAGCCGGAGGGCTCGCTGAAGCCGGTGGACCTGGAGCGCCTTCTCGATTACAGGCGGGATGCCTACCGCGAGATCTTCGAGGTGATCGAGACCAGTGACGCGGCTATCCGCAAGGGGTTTCAGCGTGAGGCGATGGCGCTCCCCCCGGCAAAGCGGGTCACGAAGCCTTCCTCGGCCTCGCCACCTGCCTGATCACCCACCGCCACGTCCAATGCCTCTGTCAGGACCCCTAAGCCTTCTACAAGCGCGGCCGGGCGGCCGGGACACTCGTCGGCAGCGGGATCGCCGCGCCCGCCTCACGTGCGGCGCGGGCAGGGCGGGGCGTAGTCGAGGCGGGGGAAGTGGCGGGCCCACTGGTCGCGGCCGATGGTGGTCCGGATGCGGTCGCAGGCGTCGGCGAGCGCCCGGTCCAGGTCGGTGTACCAGATCTGGACGCTGTAGTGGGCTGTCACGGTGAGGAAGGTGCCGTTCGCCGCGAGAGGACGCACCTCCTTCACCGTCCCGCGGGGGTTGGTGAGGTGGGCCAGGTGTGCGGGGTGCGCGCGGTCGGTCACGTCCCACACGTTCACCGCGCCGTCCACGCCGACGGTCACCGCCGTGCGGCCGTGCGGGGCGAAGGCCACGCCGGTGACGATATCGGCGTGTCTCGCCAGCTCACCCAGTTCCCGGTGCCGGGGAAGAGCGCTGACGTCCCACAGCTTCGCCGTGCGGTCGTCACTCCCGCTCAGCAGCGTACGGCCGTCCCGGCTGTAGGCGAGGGCGTCCACGAAATGCCGATGGCCTTCGAGGACGGCGACGGGGACGGCGTGGTGCGGGTCGGTCACGTCCCAGATGCGGACGTCGCGGTCGTCGGAGCCTGAGGCCAGGGTCCTCCCGTCGGGGCTGAAGGCCACGGGCTTGACGTTTCCCTCGTGCCCGGTGAGCGTGCCCAGCATCCGGGGGCGGGCCGGGTCGGTGATGTCCCACAGGCGGATGGTGTCGTCAAAACTGCTTGTGGCGGCCATGCGGCCGTCGCGGCGAAGGGCGATCGAGTAGAGGGGGCCGGAGTGGCCGGTGGGCCGTTTCGACAGCAGGGCCGGATTCCGCGGGTCGGAAACGTCCCATAGTCGGAGCACGCGGTCGACGCCCGTCCCGGCCAGCGTGTCACCGTCCCCGGTGAACTCGATCGCGTTGAGGCCGACTCCGTCCGCGTCGAGGGTGCCGAGCCGGCGGGGCAGTCGCGGGTTGCTCATGTCCCACAGGACGATCCGCGAGCCGTCGGCCATGGCCAGGGTGCGACCGTCGGCGGTCACGGCCGGTGCGTGCCCGGCCGGGGTGTGCTCGGCGGGTGCCTGCCCGGCCGGTCGGGATCCGAGCGCCTGGGAGCCCATCGACGCGACGGACAGCGTGCTGAGCAGGGCGTCCCGGGTGCGCTCCTGCGGGGACTGGCGATAGGCGGCCAGGGCGATCTGCACCGCCAGGGACGGACTGTGCTGGCTGAGCCGCACGGACTCGGCAGCGGCCTGCAGGGCCACGGCCTCGTTACGCTGCCGTGTGACGGTGTCCTGTGCCCGTACGGCGAAACCGGCGGCGGTCACCGCACAGAGCAGCAGGACGACCAGGGCCCCGGACAGTCTGCGCAAGCGGCGCAGGCGGTGGCGGTCCCGCTGTTGCGCCTGCTGCGCCGCCGATTCGCCGGCATCGAGGAAGGCGCGTTCCCGGGCGGTCAGCACCTGCGGCGGGAGTTCCCTCGCGGCGGCGAGGCGCGCCCCGCGGTAGAGGGTGTCCGGGTCGTGGTCCATGGACTCCCAGAGCGTCGTGGCCGCGGTGAGCTCGCGGTGCAGGCGCTCCTGGCCGCGGTCCTCCTCCAGCCACCTGGCGAGCCGGGGCCAGCACCGGATCAGCGCCTCGTGGGCGATCTCCACATGGTCGCCGTCGGCGGTCAGCAGCCTCGCCCTGGTCGCTTGTTCGAGGACGAAATCGGTGTCCGGGCCGCTGTCGAGTTCCTGGCGCGGCACGCGGCGCTTGGTGTCCTCGGTGCCCTCGCCCAGCGCGACGAGCCGCACGAACAGCCGCCGCGCGGCCTCCTGCCTGCAGCCGTCCAAGGCGTCGTGCAACTCCTCGGCGGTCTGGGTGAGCGCGCCCTCGAAGCCGCCCGCAGCGCGGTAGCCGGCCAGCGTGAGCGCGTTGCCCCGCCGCCGCTTCCAGGTCTCCAGCAGAGCGTGCGACAGCAGGGGCAGCGCCCCGGGCCGGCCGTGGGCATCGGCCGTGAGGGCGGTCAGCAGAGCACTCTCGACGGTGAGCCGGCAGCGGGCGGCGGGCTGGACGATCGCGGCCCTCAGCTCCTCGGCGGTCATCGGGCCGACGGAGTGGTGGGCATGGGGCAGGGTCTCGGCGAGACCGGGCAGCCGCGTGCAGTGCGTGTAGAAGTCGGACCGTACGGCGATGGCGACGCGTGTGCGGCTGTCGGGCGCCTGCGCGGCGTGCACGAGGGCGGCGACGAACCGCTCCCGCTCCTTTACGTCGCGGCAGAGGGTGAACAGTTCCTCGAACTGGTCGACGACCACGAGTAGTTCCTCGGGTGCGGGGCCTGTGTCCTGCCGCGCGGCGAGGATCTGCCGCACCATCCGGTGGAAGGTGCCCGGTTCGGCCGCGAGTTTGGCGTGCACCGGGCCGGGAGCGGTGCCGGCACGGGCCGCCAGCCGCGAGCCGCATTCCTCCAGCGGGTGCGCGCCGGGCGTGAAAACCAGGGCCGACCCATCGGGAAAGGCGGGGATCACACCGGCGCGCAGTACGGACGACTTACCGGACCCGGACGCCCCGAACAACACGAGAAGCCGTTTTTCCTTCAGGTGTTCGACGAGCGCGCCGGTGAGTTTCTCGCGACCGAAGAAGAATCCGGCATCGGCCTCCCCGAATGCGAACAGGCCGGCATAGGGAGGCTTGGTGCCGCCCCTGTTCCGATTCTCCGTGTCGGCATCGGCCGACGCGTCCGCACCGACGCACGCGTCGGCCGTCCGCTGCCAGATCACCTTCCATTCCCGCTCGTCTCCCCCGCAGGCGCGAACGTAGGCGAGGGTGACGGCCAGGCTGGGGAGTTGACGTCCCGCCGCGGCTGAGGACAGCGTCGCGATGCCGTAGTGCGCCCTCTGTGCGAGGTCCCGGTAGGTGGGACGGCCGGCCTGTTCCCGCAGCTTCCGCAATCGGGCCGCGAATTCGAACAGAGGACCGCCGTCCGGGTCCAGAGGAATCTCTCCCCGTGGCACGCACCGCCCCTTTCCGCAATGCCGATCGGATTGTTCGGCATCCGTTTGTTCACCGTCGGCCCGCCGGACCTGAACAACAGATTAGCGGCTACAAACGGTGCATCAGGTCCCGCAATCAGGACCGGACAACGAACGGAAAAGAGGAATCGCATGAAGAAGCGGAAGCGCGCGATCGGGACGATGCTGGCCTCGGTCGCCCTGGCAACCGCCGCCCTGGCCACGGCCGGCCCCACGCACGCGGAGACGTCGGAGGCCCGGCCCCGGGCGGCGACGGTGGGTTCGGCCACGGGCACCGCGAAGGCCGCCGCCCTGCCGCACTGCCCCGCCGGCAGGATCTGCATGTGGTCGGAGGCCCACTTCCAGGGCAAGCGCTACGACTGGAGCCCCGACCAGGGCAATGTCTTCCTCGGCAGCCACGGGCTCGCCGACAAGGTCGCTTCGTTCGTCGCCTCGGTCGGTGGCTGCTTCCAGGACTCGCCGCCGCCGGACCCGGCCACCACGCGTCCTGTCAACCCGGGCGACTTCAACTCGAATTACGACTTCGGCCGCCGGGTGGACCGGATCAAGCCGGTCTGCTGAAGCAAGAGCGCATCACACGGGTGCATGGGTCCGTGACCGCGTCCCGGACCCATGCACCCGCGTCGGGACAACCCGACGCCGCGGACGCGGTCCGCGCACGCCGCCGCCCGCGGCACTCGATGTCCGTCCCCACGGAGTCCGTGGGGGCGGACACCCGGCCCCTCTCCCCCGGTTCCTCCACAAGGAGCGTTCATGCACGACAACACACCGGATGGCGCCACACGTCCACCCCGGGCCCCCATCCGCCCGGTCCATCTCAGCCGGGCCGGTTTCCTCCGAGCGGCCACCGCAGCGGCCCTGGGGAGTCCCCTGCTGCGCACCCCTGCCCACGCGGCGGCGGACGCCCTCCGCGTCTCCAAGGTCGCCGACCTCACTGGCCCGCAGCTCACCACTCGGTTCCGCATGGAGGCCACCGACCTCGGCGTGCCGGCGCGGACGCCCGACGGCCGGCTCCTGTTCGTCTTCGGCGACACCTTCGAGGAGGCCAGGGTCGGCGGCGGGTGGTGGCGCTCGCCCGTGGCGCTCTACGGGCGCTTCGACGGTCCGGGCCGCCCGGTCGTCTGGACCGGTGCGGTAGGTGGACGGCACGCCCGGCAGCTGTGGCCGTACGACCACGACAACCCCGAGTACTCCACCGTGCTGCCGTCCGACGTGATCACCCTCGGCGACAGCATGTACCTGCACACCATGGTGAACAAAGGGCTCGGCAACGTGGTGCGCACGGAGATCTGGCGGTCGGACGACTCGGGCGCATCCTGGGTCCCCACCGGTGCCGTGTTCCCCCCGGACCTGCACGGCGGCCTGTTTCAGCTGCTCACCTGGGCCCTCGGCGACGACGGCCACGTCTACGTCCTGTCCACCGGGTTCCAGCGGAACAAGCCGGTCATCCTGCACCGGGTCCGCCCCGACAGGCTGACCGAGCCCGGCGCCTTCGAGCCGTGGGGACGGGGCCCCGACAGCCACTGGGCATGGGGCAACCCGCCCTCGCCCGTACTGGACGGCACCTTCGGCGAGCTGTGCCTGCGGCTGCTCGACGGCCGGTGGGTCCTGACCTGGTTCAACCAGGGCGACTACCGCATCGAGGGCCTCGTCGCGGATCACCCCACGGCGGACCTGCGCGCCGCCCACCGCCGCACGCTGCTGTGGGGCACGTCCTGGGGCAACGAGGACGACACCCACGTGGCGCAGTTGTACGGCGGCTACGTGATCCCCGGGTCGACGCTCGACGACCTGCACCTGTCGGTCAGTCAGTGGAACACCCAGGCGGGATGGCCCTACCGCGTCATGCAGTTCCGCGTCCGCGGGCTCACCGCCTGATCTGCCGCCCCGTCAGGAACACTCACCCACACGGAAGGAAACAATCATCATGTCCATGTCCGCCTTCGCCCACCTCACCTCCCAGCGTTCCGCAGTGCGGTCCGCCGCCCTGCGTCGGCTGCTGCCGGTGCTCGCCCTGACCTGCCTCGCCGCGGGCAGTGTCGCGGTGCCCGGCCACGCCGCGGTGGCGGCACCGACGCACATCGGCGCCACGGGCATGCAGGCCGCCGCGTCCTTCCCCACCTGGGGGACACGCTGGGTCGTCCACGCCACGCCCGACATCGACTCACCCGCCGTGGGCATGATCAACCGGACCACCGCCGGTCAGGACCGGATCACGGCCGACTACCAGGTCGACACCGGTCGCCGGGTCTGCGAGGGCAGTGCCTGCTCCACCTTCATGGCCCACATCACCCAGCCCGCCACCGGGTTCCTCACCGTCGTCGCGGTGGACATCCCCGAGGACCGGCTGCCGGGCGTCCCCGTGCAGGCGGGGCAACCCGACCCCCAGCCCGCCTCGCGGCAGCGGACCCTACAGCGCGCCGCAACCTGGCTCACGGCGAACAACGGACGCCCGGTGCCCTACGCCCAGGACAAGTACTGGCGGGACGGCTACCGGCAGGACTGCTCCGGCTACGCCTCCATGGCGCTGGGCCTGCCCGCACCCGGAACCAACACTCAGGGACTGGCGGACCGCAGGCACACCCGCCCCATCGCCATGAACGAGCTGCAGCCCGGTGACCTCGTCATCGACGCCATCGGCGACAGCAACACCCGGCACGTCGTCATCTTCGAGAGGTGGAACGACGCCGCCCACCGCTCCTACACAGCATACGAACAGCGCGGCGTGCACGGCACCAGCCACCGCTCGGTGACCTACGGGCTGGCGGCGGACAGCGAGTTCAAGGCCTACCGCCCGCTGCAGTACGGGAACTGACACCCCTCGGCCTCGAATCGATGTGTGCCCCGCCCTCCGACGGGGCACACAGTGCGTCCCGGATGCCGGATCCGACGCGTCGTCGACGATCCGTTCCGGCCGCTCGATGTGCAGCCCAACTCTCGCGCAGGTTGTCGACCAGGTCTGGGAAGGGGCCTCCCTGCCGGCCCGGGCAAGGTGGGACGACAGGTGCCAATACATCGACGATCTCCAGCACCGACGACGGCCTGGCTCACCGGGCCGCCTTGCTGCCGGCGTAGGTATGCGGGTCGACGGGCTGCTCGGCCCTGGGAAGGTTGGCGACGACGAGCCGGTAGGAGTCGGTGACGAGTTCCCTGACGAGCGTCTTGTCGATGCCTTCCCCGCCTTCCAGCGTGATCCAGTGCTTCTTGTTCATGTGATAGCCGGGGGTGATGTGGCTGTTCTGCTCTTGCAGAGCGTGGGCCTCGCTGGGGTCTGCCTTGAGGATCACGACGGGACGCCCCGGAACCTCGGTCATCAGCATGAATACCTTGCCTCGCACCTTGAAGACCTCCCAGTCGGGGCCGAAGGGGTCCTCCAGCTGGGCTCCGGGAAGGTCCTGCGCGCAGGCGGCCGCGGTCTGGTGCAGGGTCGGTCCATTCATGGCGTGTTGTCTTCCTCAAGTGGTGACGGACTGCGCATCGAAGGACGCACCGCGCGGTCGCGCGGCACGACCCATCCTCAGCCCAGAGCCGACAAAACGGGTGGTAGGCTGCGGACACATGGTGGTCGACAAGCGACACCTCAGGCAGGACGGGCAGTCCGGGTCGTCCGCAGTCCCGCTCTATGGTTTTCAGCCCCCGGTCGGAACTCCGTTCGGGCTTGAAGTGAGTACCGTCGAGGACTTCTTCGCCCAGCACGACGACTGGCCATGGAATCCACCTCGTCCGGGCCGTGCCAGCTTCCACTACCTCATCGCCGTCACCGAGGGTGAGTTGCGGCACGACGTTGACCACGTCACGCGGACCGTCTCCCCCGGCCAGTGGCTGTGGGTGCGGCCCGGACACACGCAGTGCTGGCATCCGCCCGGCGACGCACGTGGCGCGTTCGTCCTCTTCGAGCCGGACGTGCTGAGTCCTGACATCGCCCGCCTGTTGGCCCCGCTCTTGGCGCACACGGCCCCCGCTGTGCTGACTCCAGACCCCGATGACGGCGCCTGGCTCCGGCAGACCGGGCTCCAGCTCTTGGACGAACACCGTGCACTTGGTCGCCGCCCACTCGATGTCCACCACGCCCTGCGGCGCAGCCTGCTCGAATCGCTTCTGCTGCGCCTCGCCAACTCCCCGGACATCACACCTGCGGGCACGACGGCCGGCGCGGGCCGTGGCGACACATACGCACGGTTCGTGGATGCCCTGGAGCTGCACTTCCGCGAGCTCCACCAGGTCGCGGACTACGCAGAGTTGCTCGGCTGCTCGGTCCGCACCCTCAGCCGTGCCGCCAGGGACGCCACCGGCAAGGGAGCGCGTGAGCTCATCGACGAGCGGCGGCTGCTCGAAGCCCGGCGCCTGCTGGGCGGTGCCCGGTGGACCGCCCGGGCGGTGGCCGCCCATCTCGGTTTCACCGATCCCGCCAACTTCAGCCGCTTCTTCCGTGGACACACCGGTCTCTCTCCAGCCGCGTTCGCTGCCGGAGAGACCACGAGCACACCTTGAGCGGAGCGCGGCGGCCCGCGCGGTGGCGCCCGTCCAGCTCCTCCGCCGGCCGTTCGGACCGGGGGGTCTAGCGCCTCTCGCAGGTAGCGGCCGGTGACGCTGTCGCGGCTGCCGGCGATCTGCTCGGGAGTGCCGGTGGCGGTGATGCGTCCGCCGTCCACACCGCCGCCGATCAGGAAGTCGGCGTTGGCGATCATGTGGAGGTCTCGGCTGCATCTACAGCGTCCAAGGCCTCGAATACCACCACGCCGACGTCATCATCGGCCCCGACCTCACCTGGACAGACGGCCACTCCACCCGGGACCGGCAACTGACAACAACACACCCCACAGCAGCCGCTGCAGGGAGCCGATGGACTCGTCCTACGGCCCTGATGCGAACGCGCGTGCCCTCCCGTCGCCCCGTCAGCTCCTGCGCCCGACTGCCTTCGCTCGGCCGCGCGCCCAGCCCGCAGCAACCGCGCCGATGGCGACGGCGACGAGGTAGGCGGTGATGCTGGCCGCGAATCCGCCTGGCAGCCAGCCGAGTAGGCCGGCGTTGCTGTGGTCGACGAGCTGGCGGATCGCTCCCTGCACCCCAAGGACGAGGAGAGCCACACCGAGAACCTGTAAGACGTCGTACTTCATGTGCTGCCCTCCGGTGCTCAAGATGCCACTGCCGCGGCGGAAGCACCGCGAAGAACGGTGGTGAACCACGTGTAAACGGGAGCGAGTGTGGGTGATGCAGGCCATCCATTGATCGTCGCCAGGAGCTGCCAATAGCGCTTGGCGTGCGGGTCGACGGTCATCTGTAGGCGGGCGACGAGCCAGCGGCGCAGATCCCCGTCGCCGGCGCGGTCGAACGCGTGGCCGTAGAGACTGCCCAGTGATTCGACAGGGGGTGCGGCTTTGGCGGAGGCGGGGAGGATGCCGGCGGATACGGCTTCGTCGATGCGTTCACGCATCGCTTGATCGAGACCGTCGTGCAGGCCACTGACGTCTTGCTGGGAAGGCTCTTTCGCCTGCTCCTCAGCTATGCGCTGTACCGCGGTACGGAAGTCTGGGTTCTGGCAGAGTTCGGCGAGTTCCACCCAGGCCCTGACCTGTTCAGGCGTGGGATCGTCGGGGAGCTCGGGCAGTGCGGACCGCATCAGAGTCACGAACTCGGGGTTGGCGTCAAAGCCTCTGAAGGCGTCGTCCATGAAGTCGGTTATGAGCCGGCGTTGTTCGGACTGGGACAGCGTGGCGAGTCGATGCATGAGGTCCATCTCCATGGTGGTGGTGGGGCCGCGTCTGGCAACTGCTCGTAGTACTGCCCGGCGCAGGCGGAGGGTCTGGATCTGTACGTCCAGGGCGTCGGCGTGTGCTTCGGCCACTTCCGGTATGGATGCCTCCCGGTCCAGCACCTTGCGCACGGTCGCCAGGTCGAGCCCGAGATCGCGCAGCGTGCGGGCCAGCTCCAGGCGTGCGAGTGCGTCGGCGCCGTAAAGCCGGTAGCCCGCCGGGCTGCGGTCGGTCGGCGGGACGATGCCCTGGTCGGAGTAGTACCGGATGGTCTTTACCGTCAGACCGGTCCGGCGGGATAGTTCTCCGATGGAATAGAGCGTGTCGCTGTCCATGCCCCCAGCTTGGTGTCTCCCCCGACGGGAGACTCAACCGGGCATTCCAAAGTGAACGGCGCTGGGCCGCCTGGGCACGGATCCAGAAGGCGACCGGAAAAGAGGTCCAGGAGACCGTGGCCGCCATGTTCGGCGTACCCGTCCACGATGTACCGGCACCTCGACAAGACCAAGGCCGTACCTGGCCGCCGAAGAAGACCACGGTCACGCAGCCCTGACCGTAACTCTGCGGCCGACGATGCTCCTTAGGGCACCTCCAGTCCTGAAGGGCCCCAGTGTTCATCGCCCGAAATTAGCTAATAACGCGAACGGTCAAGCCGACACCCTGGGCCAACTTGGCCACCTTGATCCGACACGCCGCCGACTGATCAAAAACCCGGTGGTTCATGCTGGTTCGGTCCGCCTCGATCACGCCATACCGCTCGTAGAAGCGCGAGACCTTGCCTTCAACAAATGTTCAACACCCAGAGTGGCAGCATGACCGATCAGCAGTCCCAGACCCGAGCGATGCGGCCAACACACGTTGCCACTCACCATGACGATGCCAAGGCCCGAATTGACAGCTGGTGGCGGTTGCCCACGGCGGCCGAGGCGGACAAAGCGGCTCGCGGCGCACTGGAGGTGATGCCCTGGTCCGACGGTCTAATCCGCGATCGACCGCCGGGTCCCCGATGTGGAGCGGGACCGGTCGCTGACCGAGATTGTCGCTGTGGTTGCGCACGTCGACACGGTCGCCGAGAAGTGGACAACACGGCGGCTCCCCGTCACGGACGACGGGGGCGTCCAAGCGCTGGTGAAACAGCAGACAGCCCGGCTGCGCGGCGAACAAACGCCGGGTCTGGTCCGCGCCACACTCGGAATCGGCCGCGACCAGGACGGAAATCCGATCGAGGTCATCGTCATCAAGGAATGGTCCGACTCGACTCACTCGGACGTTCTTGCTTATGAACCGTTCGGCGCCATGACCCCGACGGCCTAGCGTCCCGCGCCGGGAACTCGATCAAGATATGCGGCGAGGAGGGTGGTGATGCCGTGGCGACCGCCTCCACCTGCTCGTCGGAGGTCTTCCGGGGCGCGCCGGGGGCGCGGCTCGTCACCCACCCGTCCAGACGGGATTCCAGGAAACGGCGACGCCATTGGCCCACCGTCTGTGGCCAGATGCCGAGTTCGGCGGCCACCTGCTCGTTCCGGCGGCCACCTGCTGGTTCGACTTCCCCTCCGCGCAGAAGCGCCCGCAGCCGCAGATCGGCATACTTCCAAGTGGACCTTCGCTAACGTGTGTTGTCCAACTCCACGGGGGAGGACGCATGGGGCTGACCGGAACGTCCGAAGCCAGCCGGGATGCCGTGATGGTGCTGCCCGGCATCATGGGCAGCGAGTTGGTGGAGGCCGAGTCGGGCCGTGTGTTGTGGGGCCTGGGAGACGCGCGGTGGTACGCCCGCGCGTGGACGACAGGGACGTCGCTGGTCGGCCTGCGCGTCACCGACGAGGAGCGGCAGGGGCGAACGGGACGCATCGTGGCGACACGCCTCCTGCGATTCCCTGCCTTCGCGCCCGTGCTGCGTGGCTTCGAGCCCTATACGCCGTTGGTCGCTGGGATCCGGCGGGTGATGGCGCACGCGGATGCCGTGGCGGAGTTCCCCTACGACTGGCGGCTGCCGGTCGAACTCCATGCGAAGCGGCTCGCGGTCGCGGCCGAGAAGCACCTGAACGCCTGGCGTGCGCATCCCAGCGGAAGTCGGCAGGCGCGGCTGGTGCTGGTCGCGCACTCCATGGGAGGACTCGTCGCGCGGTACTTCACGCATGTGCTCGGCGCGGGAGCGGAGGTGCGCACGGTGATCACGCTCGGTACGCCGTACCACGGGTCGGTCAAGGCGGTTCAGATCCTCAGCACCGGGCGCGGAGCACCTCTTCCGTTGCCGCGCCGACGGCTGCGTGCCCTGGCGACGACGTTGCCCGGCCTGTACGACCTGCTGCCCAGCTACCGTTGTGTGGACGAGGGCGCGTCCGCGCGACGGCTGACCGCGGGCGACATCGTCGGTATCGGCGCGGACGGCGAACTCGCCATATCGGCCCTCGCCGCGCGCGAACGTCTCCTCGCGGCGACGGCCGGCCCGTACACAAGACCCCTCGTCGGCGTCGAGCAGCGCACGGCGCAATCCCTCACCTTCCGCGACGGCATCGCCGAGGGCCAGTACCACGTATGTGAGGATGGCGACGACGGCACGCTGGACCGTGTCGACCGTCGCGGCGACGGCACCGTCTACCGGGACTCGGCCTGGCTCGGCGGCGCGGAGCCGGTCCACCTCCCGCAGACTCACGGCGCGATATCCGGGACCGCAGAGACGCTCGCACATGTACGCGCGATCCTGACGGAACGCCGGCTCGGCCCGCCTCTCGGCGCCGCCGCCATCGCCCTCGAGGCGCCCGACGTGGTCGCGGCCGGGAAGCCCTTCGACGTCGCCATCGATCTGCAGACTGATCCCGCGGCCGTATCCCTGCAGGTGACCAGCGCGCAGACAACTCAAGTGCTGCTCCGCCCCCGGCTTCTGCCGCGCGACAACACGCTGAGTGCGCAGATCGCCGTGCCCGCTCCAGGCCTGTACCGGCTCGCGGCCAAAGTGGGAGGGTTCTCGCCAGTCACTCAGCTCGTCCTGGCCGTCCGAGCGGAGGATCTGGCAGACGCATGACCGAGCGCACCACGGTGTACGACGCAACGTCCTGGAACGACGACGTCCGGGTCTCGACCGGCTTCCCGGTCGTATGCCTCCCGATCGGCCGCTACCGCCACCACGCGCCCCTGGATGCCGACGAAGCCGCCGCCCGCGTCGCGGAGTTGCTCGCCGAGCTGGGCGGCCGGGCCGACCCCTGGCTGCTGCCGGACACCGCACGCAACCGGTCCGCGGTGGAGGAACGACTGGAGCAGTGGGCCGGCCCGCCCACGCCGAGGAGTTCGGTCCTGTACTGGGCCGGCCACGGCGAAGCAGCACCCGACGGCGCCTGGCTCGCCGTACACGAGACACCCGGTTCGATGCGTACACGCGGCCTGCTGCCCGAGTCCCTCGCCGCCTTCATCGACGCCGAATGGTCGCGCCGGATCGCCGATCCGTACGCCTGGACGATCGTGGTCATCGAGGCGTGCGGGGCGGAGCGGTTCGCCGATCTGGTCGCCGTACGTCTGCTCAGCGGGGACAAGCCGCGGCGCCTGGCGATCGTCGGCGTCGGGGGTTACGGAGCCGGCCATCTGGGAGAGTTCGCCGACGCGCTCTCCGGAGCGCTCGCCTCGTACACCGACAACGACGAGACGATCCGCCTTGCCGACCTGATGCTGCGCCTGCACGACAGGATGCAGGTCGGCAGCATCCACGCCGACGCCTTCGACCTCCATCTGGCACCCCCGCTGCCTCGGCCGCGTCTTCTGCCGCACGGCATCACCACACCCCTGGACGTCTACGCCGAACTCCAGGCGTTCCTCGCCGACCTCACCCCCGACGAACGCAGCCACTTCATCCCCAAGGCACAAGGCGCCGAACAGGGCGAACTGGCCTGGTACTTCGTCGGCCGCGACCGGGAGCGCGCCGACATCGCCCACTGGCTGCGCGCCGAGTCGACCGGCATGCTCGTCGTCACCGGGCGAGCCGGCGCCGGTAAGTCCGCGCTGCTCGGCAACGTACTGGTCCACGCCCACCCCGGCCTGCGCGAACTGCTCGTCAGAAGCGGCCACTTCCGCGAACTGCCGGACGACGAGCGCCCGCCGGACCGCGTCTTCGACGCCGTGATCCATCTGACCGGCGCATCGATGAGCGAACTCGTCGGCCGGCTCGCACAGGCTGCGGAGCTGGGAGAGCGGCCCGAGACCGGGTCCACGGCACAGGACGTCGAGTGGCTCCTGGACCGGCTCGGCAAGAGGGCGGAGCCGTTCACGCTTCTCGTCGACGCACTCGACGAGGCCCAAGAGCCCCTCGACATCGCCGGATCACTCCTGAGCCGGGTGGCCAAGCTGCCCTATGTGCGCGTGGTGGTCGGCACCCGCGCCTCGACGAAGGAAGGCCCCGACCAGCCGCAGACCGACGACCGGAACCTCGTCGATGCGTTGGGGGCGGCACACCTCGTTGTCGTGCCGCGCGACCCCGACGCGCTCGGAGAGTACGTGCGACTGAGACTCACCCACGCCCTGCCCGCCGCCGACCCGGCATCCGTCGACGCTGCGGCTCGCCAGATCCAGGCGTACGACCGGCATTTCCTGTACGCCCGGCTCGCCGTCCACGAGATCGTCGCCAACCCGCACCTCATGACGCCCGAAGGCAACGACGCGCTCCACGAGCTGCTCCGGCGCGACCACCGCGCGCTCTTCGCCGCGGCGGTCGACCGCCTCGCCCGCCGCTCCGCGGCCGCCGAACCGCTGCTGGAGGCACTCGCCCTCGCCCGCGGACGTGGCCTGCCCCGTGCCGACCGCATCTGGGCCATCGCCGCCGGGGCACTCTCCGACGGCGTTCCGGTCACCGACCTCGACATCGACCAGCTCCTCGAGGCTGCCGCCCCGTACGTCATGCTCGACTCCGAACACGAGCAGAGCGTCTACCGGCTCGCACACCGCACGTTCCAGGAACACTTCCTCAACCCGCCGCAAGGGCAGGCGAGATGACACGACCCCTCTCGGAACGCCACCGCAGGATCGCCCAAAGTCTCATGGCCTCCGCGACGGAGAACCCCAACCCGTACATCGCACACCATCTCGCCGGACATGTCGCCGAAGCCGGCGCCTGGCAGGAACTCGCCGACGCCCCGCACGTCCTCGATCACCTGGACCCCCGAGCCGTCGCGGCGGAGGCACTGCGCCTCGGTTACGGACGCACCAGCCTTCCGGACCCCGTCACCGCCACGCTCGTGGCCCGCGACCTGCTCGCATCGGTGGCCCCCGAGGACCGGGAAACCGTCCGCGCCCTCACCACCGCCCGCTTCGTCGGCGCTGCACCCGCGGCCGGAATCCTGCGTGGCGATGCCACCTGGTCCGTGCGGTGGACCAGGCTGCACCGCGACCTTCTCCCTGCGATCCTGACCGACCGTGCGAGCCCGGTGGAAGCGCTGCGCGCGTTTTCGCTGCCGGACGGGCGGCAGCTTCTCGCCGTCGGGACACACGACGGAAGGGTGCGGCTGTGGGACTCGGAATCGGTGCTGGACGCCGCCATGCCTCCTGTCGAGGAACTGGCGTACGACCGCCCTGTCCACACCCTCGAGACCGTCGCGAGGCCCGGCGGAGAGATCCTGCTGGCCGCCGGGACCGACCGGACCGTCCACCTGTGGGACCCGGTCGCCCGGTCGACGGTCGGCGCATCGGTCCTCGGCACCGGCGCCGCGTCCGGGAAACGCCCATTGTTTGCCCCTGCCTGGAAGGCGGTGAGGCTGCCCGACGGCCGCTCGCTCATCGCGGTCTGTGACACCCACAACGTCCGATTGTGGGACCCGTTCACCGGTGAACCTGTCGGTCCGGAACTCATCGGGCCCGAGTCGCTCACAGTGGCCCAGGCGATCAGCAAAGGTTCGGAGAGTCTCGACGGGGTCCTGGCGCCGGTGACCCTGCCCGACGGGCGGGTGCTGCTCGTCGCCGGGGGCACTTCCCGGGTCCTGGATTCGATCGACGGCTCCACCGATTTCGAGTACGGCCACCTCTGGGCGTGGGACATCGCCACCGGCGAGCTGGTGTGGAGATTCGGCACCGGGTACAGCGGCACCCTCACGGCCCTGACCACGGTGTCGCTGCGCGACGGGCGCCAGGCCCTGGCCACCGCGGGCGGCGGGGGTGTGGTGCGGCTCTTCGACCCGGAGGGCCCCACACAGGTCGGGGAGTGGCTGCACGGCAACGGCGCCGACGTGGTGGGGGCCTCCACCGTGCGCCTCAGGCACAATCGCACCGCATTGGTCACGGTCGGCAGCGACCGCACGGTGCGGGCCTGGGACCCCACGACCGGCACGCCCGTCGGGGCGCCGATGTCCGCCCGCAACAGCGGCGTGCGCGCACTCACCAGCATCCACATCGCCGACGGTCGGGCCTTCGTGGCGGGCGGCGGCGTGGACGGCACCGTCCAGCTCTGGGATCCCGAATCAGCCGGCTACATCGACGACCCGCTGGCCGGTCCCGTGGACCGGCTGGTCTCGATGCCCGTCCGGCCGGGCGCCATCCGGCAGAGTAGGCCGCTCCTCGCATCCGTGAGCAGCCGCAACACCCTGCAACTGTGGGAGGCCTCCAGCGGACTGCCCATGACTCAGCCACTCGAGGACTCTGACGGCAGGCCAGTCGCCGTGCCCATGCCCGACGGTCCGACGCTGCTCGCGCTGGGAGACGGGAAGCGCCCGATCCGGTTGTGGGACCCCGAATCCCACCGGGTCGTTCGCACCATGCGGAGCCGGAACCCGCTCCGGCGGATCCATCTGATCGACTATCCGACGGCCGTGGCCACGGTGCCATGGCGCGACGGGCGCACCGCGGTGGTCGTCAAGGACGGCTCGATTCTCTCGCTGTGGGATCCGGCTTCGGGACGAGGCCTTGGCAATCTGCGGGTGAGCATGGGCATCAACCCTCTGAATGCCGGAACGATCAGTCTCCCAGGCGGCCGGACGATGCTGTTCACCAGCTCCCACGAAGGCATCAAGCTCTGGGACCCCACAACCGGCGCCCACATCTTCGAATGGTCCCGCAAACTCCACTACTTGACCACCGTCATCCCGGTGACCTGGCCCGACGCCTACCCGCTGCTGGCCGTGACGGGAGAAGAGACCACATATCTGGTGGACCCGTTCTCGGAAGACGCCCCCGAAGGCCGGGTGCGCGCGGTGTTGGCCGTGGGTTCCCGATCCGCCACATCAGGACCTGACCGTCCCCTGTACTCCAGCAGCCATCGGCTCGCCGTGGCCGGATGCCTCACGCGCGAAGGCCGGCCGGTCCTGGCGACCGGCGGCCACGATGGCGTGCTTCGCCTCTGGGAGCCTGAGACGGGCGGGCTTGTGCACGCGCTCCCTGTCGGCGCTCCGATCAATGCGCTCGTGTCCATGGACAGCTTGCTCGTCATCGGGTCGAGGGACGGACTGATCGCCTTGGAGAGCTGAGAAGAGCGCTACGGCGCCCGCGAAAGCCAAGCGGGCCCGGTGGCCCGCCGCGAGAGCGGGGTCCGCGCCGGTGTCACGCCGGGCCGATGACCTTCTTGCGCATGTGACCGTAAACCACCGACGTCCGGACGTCGGCGAGTTCCGGGCGCTTCGCCAGCTTCTCCAGGACCACTGCGTGCAGATGGTCGGTGTCCCGGACGGCGACGTGCACGAGGAAGTCGTCGTTCCCGGTGAGGACGAAGATCGAGATGACCTCGGGCATCCCCTCCAGGAAGGTCTGGAAGGCCTCGATCACAGCACGTGTCGGAGGGCGGACCCGTACGGCGATCACCGCCTGCAACCCGCGGCCGATCGCCGCGAGGTCTGCCTCCGCATGAAAGCCCGTCAGGATGCCGCTCCTGCGCAGCGACCGGATGCGCTCCAGACACGTGGAGGGGGCGATACCGAGTTCCTGGGCCATGTCCCGGTTGGTGCGCCGACCGTCCTCCTGGAGCATCCGCACCAACGCCGAATCTAGTTCGTCCACGCTTACCTCACCCCGCCGGATTCCGAAGGTAATTCGGACTCTTCGCATCACCTTCGATGATCTTGTTAACCTCCAGCCTAGTTGACCGGTATTTGTTCGGTCACAGCGCGGTGGGCGGCAGTGGGTAGGAGAGAGGGGCGACTTGCTATGAGCAATCGAGGACCCACGGTGTGGGCGGTGTGTGCGGTCATGGCGGCCGCGCTGTTCTGGAGCAGTTCGTACGCGGTGACCAAGCAGGTGCTGGAGGATGTCGGCCCGCTCAGTATCGGCGCCATCAGGTTCACCCTCGCGGCGTTACTCCTGGGCGTGATGGTTCGGCTGAGCAGGCACCGCCCGGCCCGTCCGGACCCCCGGCAGCGGCGGCAGCTCTACCTGAGCGGGTTCCTCGGCATCACCGTGTACTTCATCCTCGAGAACGTCGGCGTCGACCTGTCCACGGCATCCGACGCCTCGCTGATCGTGGCTACGTACCCGCTGATGACGATGCTGGTGGAACTGGTCGTCTTCCGCACCCGGATGCCGCTGCCGCGTGTGACGGGCGTGCTGCTGGCCACCGTCGGCGCCTTCCTCGTCGTACGCAACGGGGCCGAGGTCGGCGGCAGTTCGCGCTGGCTGGGGGACATCCTGCTGCTGCTCGGCGGGCTGGCCTGGGCCGGCTACAACGTGCTCGGCAAGCGCGCGAGCGCCGGCCAGGACGCCGCGAGTGTCACCTACTACCAGACCCTGGCGGGCGCGGGCGGCTTCCTGCTCGCGTCCCTGCTGGAGGCCGACGACTGGCGGATGCCGGGCGCGACCGCCTCATCACTGCTGGTCTACCTGGCCGTGGCGTGCTCGGTCGGCGGCTTCCTGCTCTACAACTACGGCCTGCGCAGGATGGCGTCGAGCGTCGCGGTCAACATCCTCAACCTGGTACCGGTCTTCGGCGTCATCGGCGCCGTCGTGATCAACGGGGAGTCGATCCGGCTCGCCCAGGTGACGGGCGGCGTGATCATCATCGTCGGGGTGGCGCTGGGCATGATCGAGCGGGGACAGGACGCCACGGCGACTCCGGGCGCGAGGGGAAGCGAGCCTTCCGGGACTGCGACCGCTCGGACTACGGCAGAGCCGGGGCCCGTGCCGGACGATCCCGAAGCGGCTGTACCGACCGCGCGTGCAGTGATCGAGGGGGCTGGGTAGCCCCCAGGGGGTGTCGCTGCGACAGTCTCCGGGGATGCGGGCGGCGCCGTAGGTGATGGGCGGACGCGACGGACTCCAGGCCACGTCGGTCGCCGACACCCCGTCAGGGCTCGTAGGGTCCAGCGGGCTGTCAGCTTGGGGACGGCCAGGGGGCGCTGCGGCTGCTCGGGCCGTGCGGGCTAGGGTGCCGGCCATGGCTTTGGACCAAGACTGCGTGATGCTGCCGCGGCTGCGGCCGGCGGACATTGCGCGGCGCGGCGTGACCTTCGGCCTGCTGAGCGTGGTGCCGCTCGTGGTGGCGGCTTTGAGTATCACCGGCCACAGCGACCGACGAGAGTTCCTGGCCGTCGTCGGTGGTCTTGTCGGCCTCTTCGGTGCGATCCTGCTTGCCGTCGGTGCTGGCTTCTGGTGGGCCAGTGCGGGGGACATCCGACGCTGCGGGAACCCTCGACCGGCAGGCGGTCACGTGAAGCAGGGTGAGAGGGCTGCAGGCAGCGGTTCTGGGGCGTCTGGGCGAGGGCCGCGCTTGCGCCACACGGTTATTTCCGTGCCGCTTTCGCAGTGAAACATCGCCGGCTGCCGTAGGGCTCGGAGAAGACGGGGAATCCACTCTTCCGACCCGACGGACGGGACGGTCCCACAGGAGGAGAGTTCCATGGCGCAGCAGACCTTCGATCCCAACAGGCTCACGTTCGAGCAGGGGGTGGAGCGCATCAAGAACGCGGTCCGCGAGAGCGGATTCGACGTCGAGAGCCGCATCGTCACGTCGAGGGACCCGGGGGTCGAGAAGGCGCTCAAGATTCTCGAGGTCGACAATGTCCCGCCGGGCTTCCGCAAGTGGCAGCTTCCGGTGTACATGGCCTGTGAATCCCAGCTGTTCATCACGGTTGCCGAGCCGGGTGCCCAGGCGTCCCCGCACGCGCACAACGACGGCGCCGGCATCCGGTTCATCGCGGGCGGATCGATCGTCTACAACGGCCATGAGCTCACGGCCGGGGACTGGATGTACATCCCGGCGGGCATGGAGTACTCCTTCGAGGTCGGCCGTTACGGCGCGCTGATGTGTTACTGCTACTGCTGCTGCTGCGCCTGAGCAGGGCCGATTCCGGCAGCCGTGAACCGCGGCCCGTCGGGCCACACACGCGCCGGGGATGCGAGCTCGTAGCGGGCCGCCCGGCCCGAAGAACGTGTCGGTGAGCTGGACGCACACGCAGTGCGCACCGGCGACGAGAAGCATGTCGGAGCAAGGTCCCGGAGTACCCGGAACGCACCGACGCTACGAGCGCAAGCCGGAACACTTCCTCGCCTTCACCGCCATCGCCACGACCCTCATATGTCACCGCCGGGCTCACCAACGCAACAACGGCTTACAGTTGGTCCCCCTTGCCGGCCGGTTCCGGAGGATGCGGCCCGCCACCGTCCTTGATGTCCTGCTCGCAGGTTCGTCCGTCGTAGGACTGGTCATTGGGGATCAACAGCACTCCGGCAACCTGCTCAGGGTGCTCGACGGCGAGCCAGTCGTCGCCCGTGAGCTCGCCGTCCGGCCCGAACGCCTGGGACGAATAGACCGTCTGACACCCCAACGCCACGCGCTTCTT
>NZ_MUKA01000024.1 GCF_002150735.1 Streptomyces africanus | reverse complement strand
GACGACCGGGGTGGGGTGGGGCTCAGTGGTGCTCGGCGAGAGCGCCCTGGATGTACGTGCAGGCGAGGAGTACGAAGACGTACGCCTGGACGGCCTGCACGAAAAGCTCGAAGCCGATCATGGCGATGGTCATCACGAAGGAGACACCGGCCGCCGGGACCATCCAGCTGTTCAGGAGGTACCAGGAGGCGACGGTGAACATGACCAGCATCAGGTGGCCGGCGAACATGTTGGCGAACAGTCGCACCGCGTGCGTGAACGGCCGGACGAGCAGGTTCGAGAAGAACTCGATGACCATCACGAGCGGCAGCACCGGGCCGAGCGACTTGTCGTAGCCCGTGACGTTCTTGAAGAACCCGACGAAACCGTGCCGCTTGAAGGTCAGCGACACCCAGGTCACGTAGACGATCGCGGCCAGGACCGCCGGGAACGCGATGATCGACGAGACCGGGAACTGCGCCAGCGGGACCACGGACCAGATGTTCATGATCCAGATGAAGAAGAACAGCGAGACCATGAACGGTACGTACTTCTCGCCCTCCTTCTTTCCGAGGGTCTCGTAGACGATGCCGCGGCGGACGAAGTCGTATCCGGCTTCACCGACCATCTGCAGCTTGCCCGGCACCACCTTGGCCTTGCCGAAGGCCGCGTAGAAGAAGCCGATGATGAGAATGGTGGTGATGATGGCAAGGAGCATCACCTTGTTGAACTCGAACCCCCCGACCGTGGCGAGCGGCTTGAAGAGGAACGAGTGCAGGCCCGGAGCCGGAAAACCACACCCGTTGTCGGACATGATCCGACAGCTCCAGTCAAAGGCGAGCTGGGTCTGGTCAGCACTCACCGCGGGCTCCTTCGGCGTGACGCATGGGTACGGCAACCTCGTTGTGTCGGCGCGGCGCGCAGCCGCGGGTCGGCACCGGACTGGTGTTACGGATGTGGGGGCGGCTGAGGGGCATCGAGCCTCGCGTTCGAGCAGGCGTCAGCTCAGATGCCCGCGCCCGCGATGCCGCAGTTGGCACCGGACGATAGCAGGAGTTCCGAGTGCTCTTTATCGCGCCCCTACTCGTCACGACGGGGACCCGGTCTTCTCGGGCTTCTCACTCTTCTCGGAGTCCGGGTCGATGTAGAAGATCTTGGCCTTCATGTGCGCACGAGCCTGCGCAGCCATCCACACGACGGTCGCGACGACGAGGCCGGCGGCGAACGCCCTCGCGTTGAAGAATGAGGTGTCCTTGAAGAGGGCGACGAAAATCAGGAGCAGCAGCAACTGGGCCGTGTAGAGCATCAGCCCCATGGCCTGGAACAACTGCGGGAGCGTTTTCGCCGTTCGCTGGAGGACGTACAGACCGACCCCCATGAAGAGGATGGCCAACGCCGCGCCGACGGCGGCTCCGAGGGCTCCCTTGCCTCCGGCCACCACGCCGCTGACGGCGACGGCGACCACACCGGCAGCCGCTGTGGGCGCAGCGCACTGCAGAAGGTTCCGGGCGTCATTGGACGGCATGGCGGCAACTCCGCTTTCGCAGGGGGCAGGGGTGTCGTCATGGACGAGCGTAGTCCCGGGCTGAGTGGAGACCTCACACCAATGGACCGTCGCACTGCGGTCCTTCGGCTCTATCCGGGAGGTTCTCGTGAACCGTATCACAAACTATTTGATGCAGTCTTTACCTGAAGGTGTGCGGGCTGTCACACATGAGAGTGAAGGCGCGCGTCTGTGCAGGAACGGCGCCGACTTGTCTGGTATTGGGGCGCTTCGCACCCCCATCACAACCCCACGACTTGGCAATGCTCTAGTCAGATTCTTACCTTGCCCCGGTTCTTACCTTGTCCACGTTCTTACGGAGACCCGGTTCTTACGGAGTCCCGGCCTTGCGCCGGTCCGCCAGACGCGAGCGTGCGCCGAGGGCTGTGGCTCCGTTGGCTCCTGAGACGCCGGACACCACCGGGGCGCGGTCCTCGGGCGCGACCGGGGCCGCCTGCTCGGCTGCGGACGCCGGCGTCGAGGCGTCGGGCGCCAGGGCCGGGACCCCGCGGCGCCGGTAGCGCGGCGGCACGAACCGCTCCATCCAGCGCGGGGCGCGCGGCGTGAAGCGCGGCAGCAGGAGCAGCGCCAGGCCGATCGCGCTGAGGAACACGACGCCGAGCACGATCCACATGGACGCCGAGTTGACCGAGTAGCCAAGCGCGCCGAAGGCGATCAGCGCCGACCAGAAGTACATGATCAGCACGGCCCGGCTGTGCGAGTGGCCGATCTCCAGCAGACGGTGGTGCAGGTGGCCGCGGTCGGCGGCGAACGGCGACTGGCCGCGCCAGGTGCGGCGCACGATGGCCAGGATCAGGTCGGCGGCCGGAACCGCGATGATCGTCAGCGGCAGCAGCAGCGGGATGTAGACGGGGACCGTCTGGTGCACGGCCTCCTTCTCCGACCCGACGTACAGGTTGAGCGCGTCCGGGTCGACCTGCCCCGTGACGGAGATCGCGCCCGCGGCCAGGACCAGGCCGATCAGCATCGACCCCGAGTCGCCCATGAAGATCCGCGCCGGGTGCATGTTGTGCGGCAGGAAGCCCAGGCACATGCCCATCAGGATCGCCGAGAAGAGCGTGGCGGGGGCGGCGGCCTCGACGCCGTACGAGTACCAGATCCGGTAGGCGTACAGGAAGAACGCGGTGGCCGCGATGCAGACCATGCCGGCCGCGAGACCGTCCAGGCCGTCGACGAAGTTGACCGCGTTGATCGTGATGACGACCAGCGCCACCGTCAGCAGGGTGCCCTGCCACTGGGTGAGCGCCACCGAGCCGATGCCCGGGATCGGCAGCCACAGGATCGTCAGACCCTGCACGACCATCACGCCCGCGGCGATCATCTGGCCGCCCAGCTTGATCAGGGCGTCGATCTCGAACTTGTCGTCCAGTACACCGATCAGCCAGATCAGGGCCGCCCCGGACAGCAGCGCCCGGGGTTCGTTCGAGGCCTGGAAGACCTGGTTGAGGTTGGTCAGGTGGTCGGCGACCAGCAGGCCCGCGCACAGGCCGAAGAACATGGCGATCCCGCCGAGCCGCGGAGTGGGCTCCCGGTGCACGTCACGTGCCCGGATCTCCGGCATCGCTCCGGCCACGATCGCGAACTTCCGTACCGGCCCTGTCAGCAGATACGTCACCGCGGCCGTGACGCAGAGCGTCAGCAGGTATTCACGCACGGGCTTCCCCACAGGTTTCGCTGGCCATCTCAGCCCCACACCCTAGCGATGCGCGCATATGTGTGGGGACTTCCGGGTAGCGACGATGGTTGCACGAGTAGCTGTGCACCCTGGTGCGCTTACCCCGACTCAAGCCGGATACGGCGGAAATCCACCGGCCAGCTCCCGCACTTCTTCACGGGCCCTCGCGGTCCCGGTCACGCCCCTGAGCACCCCGGCGAGCAGCTTGGCGATCCGCGCCATCTCCGCCTCGCCCATGCCCTGCGTGGTGACGGCGGCCGTGCCCAGCCTGAGTCCCCGGGCGTCGCCGTGCGGCAGCGCGCAGCAGTCGAGGACCAGGCCGGCCGCGGCGAGACGGCCCCGGGCGGTGCGGCCGTCGACGCCGAGCGGCGCCGGGTCGGCGGTGATCAGATGGGTGTCCGTGCCGCCCGTGGTGACGACCAGGCCCTCGGCGGCCAGCCGGGCCGCGAGAACCCTCGCATTGGCGACCACCTGATGGGCGTACACGGCGAACGCCGCAGTTGCCGCCTCCCCGAACGCGACCGCCTTGGCCGCGATGGTGTGCATCTGCGCACCACCCTGTGTGAAAGGGAACACGGCCCGGTCGACCCGCTCGGCCAGCTCCGCCCGGCACAGGATCATCCCGCCGCGCGGACCCCGCAGCACCTTGTGAGTCGTCGCACAGACGATGTCCGCGTACGGCACCGGGTTCGGCGCCGCTCCCCCGGCCACCAGCCCGATGGGATGCGCGGCGTCCGCGACGAGATACGCGCCCACCTCGTCGGCGACCTCGCGGAAGAACGCGTAGTCGATGTGCCGCGGGTAGGCGATCGAGCCGCACACGATCGCCTTGGGCCGGCGCGTGCGCGCCAGGGTGCGCACCTGCTCGTGGTCCATCAGCCCGGACTCGGCCTCCACGCCGTATCCGACGAAGTCGAACCAGCGCCCCGAGAAGTTCGCGGGCGACCCGTGGGTGAGATGGCCGCCGTAGGGCAGGCCGAGGGCGAGCACGGTGTCGCCGGGGCGCAGCAGGGCTGCGTAGGCGGCCAGGACGGCCGAAGAGCCGGAGTGGGACTGGACGTTGGCGTGCTCAGCGCCGAACAGCGCCCTGGCCCGGTCCACGGCGACGCGTTCGGCGACGTCGGCGATCTCACAGCCGCCGTGGTGCCGCGCTCCCGGGTAGCCCTCGGCGTACTTGTTGGCGAGCGGCGAGCCGAGCGCGGCCAGGACGGCCGGCGAGCTGAAGTTCTCGGCGGCGATCAGCTGGAGCGTGGTCGCCTGCCGCTCCCGCTCGCCGAGCAGGATGTCGGCGAGTTCGGGGTCCTGGCGGCGCAGGAGGTCGGCCTCGATGGCAGGGGTGACCGTCATGGTGGGCTCCGGGCGGCGTCGACGGTGACGTACGTCCAATGTAGGCCCGGGGCCCCCGGGGCGCGCGGTCGTTACGTCTTTGCGGGGACGCCCGTGAGGGCCGTGACGACCGGATCGAGTGCCTGGTGTATCTCGTCCCCGATGGACCGGAAGAACGTCAGGGGCGCCCCGTACGGGTCGTACACCTCGTCCGCCTCGGCGGTCGGGGCCAGCAGCCACCCGCGTAGAGCCGCCGCGGCACGCACCAGGGCACGCGCGCGCGTGACCACGCCCTCCTCCAGGGGCGGCAGGGTCGCCGGGTCGATGGCCTTCACCAGGCGGGTGAACTCCTTGAGGGTGAACGTCCGCAGGCCCGCCGAGTGCCCCATGGAGATGACCTGCGCCCGGTGGTCGCGGGTGGCGGTCAGCACCAGGTCGGCGCGGACCACGTGCTCGTCGAGGAGTTCGCGCCCGGTGAAGCCGGAGGCGTCCGCGCCGAAGTCGGCCAGCACGGCCTCCGCGTTGGCCTCCATGGGGGCGCCCTCGTGGCCCCAGGTGCCCGCGCTCTCCACGATCAGCCCGCCGCCGAGGATCCCCAGCCGCTCCTTCACGAAATGGCGGGTCAGCCGCTCGGTGATGGGCGAGCGGCACACGTTGCCGGTACTGACGTGGAGGATGCGGAAGCTGTCACGCGGAAGCCCCACGAACGTCGTCGTGATCTCCGCCGCGCTTTCCCCGTTGCCTATGCCACGCCCCGCTCCAGGGGCCGTCAATTCGCCACCTCGAGGTCGGGTACGACCTTTCGCAGCTCTTCCGCCGAGAGCGCGCCGGCGCGCAGCAGCAGCGGCACCTCACGGGTCACGTCCACGATCGACGACGGGACGTTGCCGGGGGTCGGGCCGCCGTCGAGGTAGACGGAGACGGAGTCGCCGAGCATCTCCTGCGCGGCGTCACAGTCCTCCGGCGCCGGGTGACCGGTCAGGTTGGCGGAGGAGACGGCCATCGGGCCCACCTCCGTCAGCAGCTCGATGGCGACGGGGTGCAGCGGCATGCGCACGGCGACCGTGCCCCGGGTGTCGCCCAGGTCCCACTGGAGGGACGGCTGGTGCTTGGCGACGAGCGTCAGCGCGCCCGGCCAGAAGGCGTCGACCAGCTCCCAGGCCAGCTCCGAGAAGTCCGTGACGAGCCCGTGCAGCGTGTTCGGGGAGCCGATGAGGACGGGGGTGGGCATGTTGCGGCCCCGGCCCTTGGCCTCCAGCAGGTCGGCGACCGCCTCCGAGGAGAACGCGTCGGCGCCGATGCCGTACACCGTGTCCGTCGGCAGCACCACGAGCTCGCCACGGCGGACGGCGGACGCTGCCTCACGCAGACCGGTCACACGGTCGGTCGCGTCGTTGGTGTCGTATCGCCGTGCCATCTTTAGCTGGCCTCCTCGTACACGTGCTGCTGGGATGAAGACTGCGAAGAACGCGCGCTCACGGCAGCGCCTTGCGGGCCGTGGCGAAACGCGGGCGGTTGTTCAGGTCCGGGTGGTCGGCGGCGTCGGTCCAGCCCCGGTCCTCGGCGAAGATCCACGGCACCTGGCCGCCCTGGGTGTCGGCGTGCTCCACGACCACGACACCGCCGGGGCGCAGCAGCCGGTGCGCGGTGCGCTCCAGGCCGCGGATGAGGTCGAGGCCGTCCTCGCCGGAGAACAGGGCCAGGCCGGGGTCGTGGTCCCGCGCCTCGGGGGCGACGTACTCCCACTCGGTGAGCGGGATGTACGGCGGGTTGGAGATGACCAGGTCGACCTGGCCGTCGAGGTCCGGGAAGGCCGTCAGGGCGTCTCCCTGGCGCAGCTCGACCCTGGACCCCTCCACGTTCTTGCGGGTCCACTTCAGGGCGTCCTCGGACAGCTCCACGGCGTGCACGCGCGAGCGCGGCACCTCCTGGGCGAGGGCGAGCGCGATGGCGCCGGAGCCGGTGCACAGATCGACGATGCACGGCTCGACGACGTCCATGGCCCGTACGGCGTCTATGGCCCAGCCGACCACGGACTCCGTCTCCGGCCGGGGCACGAACACCCCGGGCCCGACCTGGAGTTCCAGGTACCGGAAGTAGGCGCGCCCGGTGATGTGCTGGAGCGGCTCGCGGGCCTCGCGGCGGGCGATGACCTCCCAGTAGCGGGCGTCGAAGTCGGAGTCCTTGACGGAGTGCAGCTCGCCGCGCTTGACGCCGTGCACGAACGCGGCGAGCTCCTCCGCGTCGGTGCGGGGCGAGGGCACGCCGGCGTCGGCGAGCCGCTGGGTGGCCTGGGCCACCTCCGCGAGCAGCACGCTGCGGGGGCTTGGGGGTCGCCCCCCAAATGACTGCTGCACGCAACTCCTCCGGTACTCGGTACTCCTACGTGTCCTTACGCGGCGGCCAGCTTGGCAGCCGAGTCCGCGTCGACACAGGCCTGGATCACCGCGTCGAGGTCGCCGTCCAGGACCTGGTCCAGGTTGTACGCCTTGAAGCCGACACGGTGGTCCGAGAGGCGGTTCTCCGGGTAGTTGTACGTACGGATCTTCTCGGAGCGGTCGACGGTGCGGACCTGGCTGCGGCGGGCGTCGGCGGCGTTCCTCTCCGCTTCCTCCTGCGCGGCTGCGAGGAGCCTGGACCGCAGGATACGCAGTGCCTGCTCCTTGTTCTGCAACTGGCTCTTCTCGTTCTGGCAGGAGGCGACGACTCCGGTCGGGATGTGCGTGATGCGCACGGCGGAGTCGGTGGTGTTGACGGACTGCCCGCCCGGTCCGGAGGAGCGGTAGACGTCGATGCGCAGGTCGTTCGGATTGATCTCGACGTCGACCTCCTCGGCCTCGGGCGTGACCAGCACACCGGCGGCGGAGGTGTGGATACGGCCCTGGGACTCGGTGGCGGGGACGCGCTGCACGCGGTGCACGCCGCCCTCGTACTTCAGGCGGGCCCACACACCCTGTCCGGGCTCCGTCGCGCCCTGGCCGCCCTTGGTCTTCACGGCCACCTGGACGTCCTTGTAGCCGCCCAGCTCGGACTCGGTGGCGTCGATGATCTCGGTCTTCCAGCCCACGCGCTCGGCGTACCGCAGGTACATGCGCAGCAGGTCGCCGGCGAACAGGGCCGACTCGTCGCCGCCCGCGCCCGCCTTGATCTCGAGGATGACGTCCTTGTCGTCGCTGGGATCGCGCGGGACGAGGAGCAGGCGCAGCTTCTCGGTCAGCTCCTCGCGCCGCTGCTCCAGCTCCTTGACCTCGGCCACGAAGTCGGGGTCGTCGGCGGCGAATTCACGCGCGGTCTCGATGTCGTCGCCCGTCTGCGTCCAGGAGCGGTACGTGGCGACGATCGGGGTGAGCTCGGCGTAACGCTTGTTCAGCTTGCGCGCGTTGGCCTGGTCGTTGTGAACCGACGGGTCGGCGAGCTTCTTCTCCAGGTCGGCGTGCTCGGCGACGAGTTCCTCGACGGCCTCGAACATCTTGGGCTCCTGTGCAGGGACGGGGGTGAAGGGCGGGCGACCAAAAACGCCGGTCCCGGAGCGCCCGGTGAGGGGGCGCGTCCGTGGACCGGCGCTAGGGCCTGCCCGGCGGATCAGGTCGGAGGAAATCCGCCGTACCCGTCAGTGCCGGTGAGCGGGGCCTGGTGCGTGCAGCTGCAAGGCGGAGGAAGGAGTCGACGCGGAGCGTCGGCGACTGACGACAACGCCGCAGATGTGCGTGCCAGGCCCCGCGTCTCCGACAGGATCCGCCGGGCAGGCCCTAGGGGGCTCGCTACTTCTTGGAGCCGGCGGCCTTGCCGAAGCGGGCCTCGAAGCGGGCCACGCGGCCACCGGTGTCGAGGATCTTCTGCTTGCCCGTGTAGAACGGGTGGCACTCGGAGCACACATCGGCACGGATCGCGCCGGACTCGATGGTGCTGCGAGTGGTGAACGACGCGCCGCAGGTGCAGCTGACCTGCGTCTCGACGTACGCGGGGTGGATGTCGCGCTTCAAGGTGTCTCCTAGGTTTCGGGAGGGCGCCGGGTCGCTGCCGCGGGGTGCGGGAGCGTGAACCGGGGCCGACGTACCAGTCTGCCAGGACTGGGGCCATCCCCCAAAACCGGGGGTTGCCGTCGTTTGTTCCCCGTGTCCCTTACCGGCCGCTCACGACACCCTGGGCTTCACCCGTCGCCGTGCCCTTCGTCGCGCTCTCGGGGATCGGCTTGTCGTTCTTCAGGGCCTTCCAGATCTCGTCGGCCTTCTTCTCCTGGAGCAGGACCCGGTTGGGGTCGGCCGGGTCGTAGGCCACCGGCATCGTGACCATGTGCATGTGGGACGGGGTGATGCCCTTGAGGCCGCCCGCGAAGGACGCGAGCTTGTTGACCGAGCCGAGGTCGGAGTCGGCCGTCACCGTCTTGGTCGCGGTCTCCGCGAGGTCGAGCAGCTTCTTCGGGTTCGTGAAGACGCCGACGTCCTTGACCTGGTTGACCAGGGCCTTGATGAAGGCCTGCTGGAGCTGGATGCGGCCGAGGTCGGAGCCGTCGCCGACACCGTGCCGGGTGCGGACCAGGCCGAGGGCCTGCTCGCCGTCGAGTCTGTGGGTGCCGGCCTTCAGCTTCAGGTGGCTGTCGGGGTCGTCGATGTTCTTGGTCGTGGTGATCTCGACGCCGCCGAGGTCGTCGATGAGCTTCTGGAAGCCGGCGAAGTCGACCTCCAGGTAGTGGTCCATGCGCAGGTCGGTGATCGACTCGACGGTCTTCACGGCGCAGGCGGCCCCGCCGGTGGAGTACGCGGAGTTGAACATCACGCCGTTGGCGGCGGGATACTCCTTGCCCTTGGTGTCCGTGCACGCGGGCCGGTCGATGAGGGTGTCGCGCGGGATGGAGACCACGCTGGCCTTCTTGTGCCCCTTGTAGACGTGCACGATCATCGCCGTGTCGGAGCGGGCGCTGCCGTCGTCGGTGCCGCCGCCGAGCTTCTTGTTGCCGCCGGCACGGGTGTCGGAGCCGAGGACGAGGATGTTCTGCGAGCCGTTGTCGGCCTTCTTGGGCCGGTCCGTGCCGAGGGCCTGGTCGATGTCGACGCTCTTGAGGTTGCCGTTGAGCTTGAAGTACACGTACCCCGCCCCGGCGCCGCCCACGGCGACGATGCCCGCAGCGGTCCAGGCCGTCACCATCAGGGCCTTGTGGCGCTTGGGGGGCTTGCGGCGTCGGCCCTTGGCGCGGTGGCGCGGCCCGGTGGTGCCGGTATCGCCCGGTATACCCGGACCCGGCGTGCTCTCGGCGGACATGTGCTCCTCAGCTCGTCTACGGTCGGTTACCCCCTGCGGTCAGTGCCAGGCGTGCTCGGTCGGGGACTTCCTCCTGGCACCATCGTCACTCCGCCTGGTCAGACGGAGAAACTCGGGAAAGGGTTGCACAACGGACTGTGCCCACCGCGTGGGACGGTGGGCACAGTGTGTGTTCGTGTCGGCGAGGGGTACCTCGCTCACCTGCGGTTTCAGCCGAAGATGTCGTACTGCTTGAAATCGGTACCGACAGAGATCCTTGTGGCGAAGATCTCGCTGGTCGCCTTGCCGGTGCCCGGGTACAGGTAGAGCGTCCCGCCGGGGGTGCGGGCCAGGAAGTCGGCCTTGCCGTCGCCGGTGATGTCGCCGGTGGCGTCGAAGGCGTTGTAGCCGCTCCAGGTGCGCACCTTGACCCGGGCCGAGAAGGCGCCCGAGCCGGCCTTGCCGGTGCCCTTGTACAGGTACATGTAGCTGCCCGACGCGCTGCGGGCGATCAGGTCGGTCTTGCCGTCCCCGGTGAAGTCGCCGTGGCCGCGCACGGAGTTGTACTGGTTCCAGCCGGAGCTCACCTTGACGCGGGGCGAGAAGGTGCCGTTGCCCTTGCCCGGGTAGATCCACAGCACGCCCGCCGAGTCGACGGAGAGCAGGTCGGGCAGGTAGTCGCCGGTGACGTCACCGGGGGTGATGATGCGGGTGCGGGTCTTCCAGTTGTCGGCGATCTGCTTGGTGGACCAGGTGCCCGTGGAGATCACGTAGTGGGTCCAGAAGACGTCGCCGTCGCTGCTGCGCCGGTAGACCAGGTCCTGGTAGCCGTCCCGGTCGAAGTCCGTCTGGAGGACGGTGTTGAAGCCGTTCCAGTTGCCCCAGGACTCGCGGGCGGCGAAGGACGTGCCCTTGGAGTCCTTGGAGTAGCCCGTCTTGGTCGAGGCGTTGCGCACCCACAGGTCGGCCTTGTGGTCACCGCTGATGTTGGTGTCGTCCAGGCGCGGGTAGGCGGCGCCGGCGTAGGCGCTGACCTTGCTGAAGACGCTGTAGGCGCCCTTGGCGACGCAGTCCGTCACGCCCCAGGAGACGACACCGACGATCCGGTTGTTCACGACCAGCGGCCCGCCGGAGTCGCCGTTGCAGGCGGTGGTGGTACCGGTGTCGCTGCCGGTGGCGGGCTGGCCCGCGCAGACCATGTGGCCCTTGATGAAATCGCTGCCGTACGCGCCGGCGCAGGTGGTGTCGGACTGGACGGGCAGTGTGGCCGTCTTCAGCGTCTCGGAGATGTCGTCGCTGGTGGAGCTGGTGCGGCCCCAGCCGTAGACCTTGGCGCTGGTGCCGGCCTGGTACGACGTGGTGTCGCCGGACGTCGTCATGCGGATCGGCGTGGCCTTCACCGGGACGGGCAGGGTGAGCACCGCGATGTCGTTGTCGATGGTCGTCGCGTTGTACGACGGGTGGTTCCACTGTCGCCAGACGCCCGTGACGGTGCCGCCGTGCACGTCGGTGCCGTCGGCCGAGGGCAGCTGGGAGGTGCCGGTGACGATGGCGCCGTTGGCGTGCCAGTCGTAGCCCTTGACGCAGTGCGAGGCGGTGAGGATCTTCGTCGGCGCGACGACGGCGCCGCCGCAGAAGAAGCCGATGTCGTCGCTGGTGGTCGAGGTGCCCCGGTCGTCGTAGTAGTGGAGCTGCGCCATCCACGGGGCCGAGGTGATGGTCGTCTCGCTGCCACCGATGATCTTCGGGTCGATGGCGGACGGGCTCGTGTCGGTGCTCGCGCTCAGCGACGCCTTGTTCGTCCTGCCCGCGACGTCGTCGCCGGCCATGGCGCCCGCGACGCGCTTCTCCAGCTCGGCGAGCGACGGCGAGGTGGTGGCGGGCTTGACCGTCGGCTGCGGCAGTGCGGTGGCCGCTCCGGCGGACGTCGTCAGCAGCGCGGCGGCCACTGCGGCGGCCACACCGGCCGCGGCGACGGGAAGGGCGATGCGTATCCGGCGTCTGTGCCGACCGCCCCCAGGCATGGTTCTACCCACGAATGTCCCCCCTCGGGATCACATGTTCGAAGAGAGCGTGATCCTACCCGCACCCGAACAGCACGAAGGGCCGCCCCCGTTTCCGGGAGCGGCCCTCTTACGCAGTGCTTACCTCAGTCGCCGTTGCCCGGCGTCGGAGTGGTCTTCTGGATCTGCATCAGGAACTCGGCGTTCGACTTCGTCTGCTTCATCTTGTCGAGGAGCAGTTCGACGGCCTGCTGCTGGTCGAGGGCGTGCAGCACCCGGCGCAGCTTCCAGACGATGGAGAGCTCGTCGCTGGCGAGCAGGATCTCTTCCTTACGGGTGCCGGACGCGTCGACGTCCACCGCCGGGAAGATGCGCTTGTCCGCGAGCTTCCGGTCGAGCTTGAGCTCCGCGTTGCCGGTGCCCTTGAACTCCTCGAAGATCACCTCGTCCATGCGGGAGCCGGTGTCGACGAGAGCCGTCGCCAGGATGGTGAGCGAGCCACCGTCCTCGATGTTGCGCGCGGCACCGAAGAAGCGCTTCGGCGGGTACAGCGCCGTCGAGTCGACACCACCGGAGAGGATGCGGCCGGAGGCCGGGGCGGCGAGGTTGTACGCACGGCCCAGACGCGTGATGGAGTCCAGCAGGACGACCACGTCGTGACCCAGCTCGACCAGCCGCTTGGCGCGCTCGATGGCGAGCTCCGCGACCGTCGTGTGGTCCTCGGCGGGGCGGTCGAAGGTCGAGGAGATGACCTCGCCCTTGACCGACCGCTGCATGTCGGTGACCTCTTCCGGACGCTCGTCGACGAGGACGACCATCAGGTGGCACTCGGGGTTGTTGTGCGTGATCGCGTTGGCGATCGCCTGCATGATCATGGTCTTGCCGGTCTTCGGCGGGGCCACGATCAGACCGCGCTGGCCCTTGCCGATGGGCGAGACCAGGTCGATGATGCGGGTGGTGAGGACGCCCGGGTCCGTCTCCAGACGGAGGCGGTCCTGCGGGTACAGCGGGGTGAGCTTGTTGAACTCCGGGCGGCCACGGCCGTGTTCGGGCGCCATGCCGTTGACCGAGTCCAGGCGCACCAGCGCGTTGAACTTCTCGCGGCGCTCGCCTTCCTTCGGCTGACGGACCGCACCGGTGATGTGGTCGCCCTTGCGCAGGCCGTTCTTGCGGACCTGGGCGAGGGAGACGTACACGTCGTTCGGGCCGGGCAGGTAGCCGGACGTGCGGATGAAGGCGTAGTTGTCGAGGATGTCCAGGATGCCCGCGACGGGGATCAGGACGTCGTCCTCGGCGATCTGCGGCTCGGAGGCGATGTCGTCGCGGCCACGGCGGCCACGGCGGTCGCGGTACCGCCCGCGACGGCCGCGCCGGCCGCCCTCGAAGTCGTCGTCATCCTGCTGACGGTCACGGTCCTGGCGGCCGCCGCCCTGCTGCTGGTTCTGCTGGCCGCGCTGGCCGCCCTGCTGGTCGTCGCCCTTGTTGCCACGGCGATCGCGGTCGCGGCCGCCGTCGCGGTCCCTGTCCCGGCCGCGGTCCCGGCGGTCGCGGCGACGGCCCTCGCCGCCCTCGCCCCCGTCGGACTTGGCGTCGTTCTGGGACTGCTGCTGCGGCTGCTGCTGCTGCGAGTCGCCCTTGGACTCGTTCTTCGCCTCGTTCTTCGCTTCGGCGGCGACCGTCTCGGGAGCGCCGGCCGGGGAACCGGCGTCGGCGGTGGCCCGGCGACGGCGGCGCTCGGCGGGCGCATCGTCACTGGCGGGCTGGCCGGGAATCTCGATCTGCTGCTGGGCCACGGCCTTCTCGGCGGGGGCCTCGGGGGCCTGCTTCGCGTCCGCCTTCTTCTCCGCCTTCTCGGCGTTGTCCCCCGTACGGCTCCGGGAGGTGGCGCGGCGCTTCGGCTTGGTCTCGGCGGGGGCCTCGGCCTTCGCGGCCGGGGCGGCGCCGCCGGACGCCTGCGCCTCCTTGATGACCTCGATCAGCTGGCTCTTGCGCATACGCGCGGTGCCCCTGATACCGAGGCCGGATGCGACCTGTTGCAGCTCGGCCAGCACCATGCCCTCGAGGCCGGTACCGCGGCGCCGCCGGGAGCCGGCACCGGTGGCAGGCGCGGAGGCGTCCGTGGCGGGCGCGGCAGCGGTCTCCTCGACACGTGCGCCCATCAGATCGGTGGTGTCGCTCACGAAGGGTCCTTCCCTGGAGCGGACGTCGGCCTGTCTGGCTCGGCGACCGGTTGTGCTGTCCGGCTTCGGTCCGTGTGGTGTGAACCGTGCCGGGGCGGTGGTCCGCCTCAGCGGCGGAGGAATCTGGTGATGGCGCTTCCGTATGCCGTGGCACCCAGTGTCAGTGTCACGCGGCGTGGTCGCACCGGTTCCGGAGCGTGCCCTGCGCCCCGCTCAGTGTCCTTGTACGGCGTACGAGCCGACGTACGGAACACAGTGCGGCGTGGGGGGCTCCCGGAAGAATGTCTGTCCCGGACGGGGACACGAGGCACCTCGCCATGGTGGGGTCGGGTGCAGACTTGAGGTTAACACTACCGGATCCAACAAACATTCCCCCTCTCCAAATCCGGCAACCGTGCGCTGTCAAATGTCACTGGAGGTCGCGAGCGGCAGCACGACCGCGCCCTGCGGATCGAGGCTCAGCCGGTTGGCGGCCCAGTCCGCGCCCGCCAGTGCCTCGACCTTGTCGGCGGTGCCCGCGTCGGCCAGCGCCATGACCGTCGGGCCGGCGCCGGAGATCACCGCGGGGACGCCCTCGCCCCGCAGCCGCTCCACCAGCGCCGCACTCTCGGGCATGGCCGGGGCGCGGTACTCCTGGTGCAGGCGGTCCTCGGTGGCGGGCAGCAGCAGCTCGGGACGCCGGGTCATCGCCTCGACGAGCAGAGCGGCCCGGCCCGCGTTGGTGGCCGCGTCGACATGCGGCACGGTGCGCGGGAGCAGGCCGCGCGCGGTTTCGGTGAGTACCGGCTTTCCGGGTACGAAAACCACCGGAACGATGGAATCGGCGGGCTCCATCCTGATCGCCCGGGCCGCGCCGCCCTCCAGCCAGGACAGCGTGAAGCCGCCCAGCAGACACGCGGCGACGTTGTCGGGGTGGCCCTCGATCTCGGTGGCGAGCTCCAGCAGCGCCGTGTCGTCGAGCTTGGCCTCGGCGCCTATGGTCACGGCGCGGGCGGCGACGATGCCAGCGCAGATGGCGGCCGAGGAGGAGCCCAGGCCCCGGCCGTGCGGAATGCGGTTGGCGCAGACGATCTCCAGGCCGCGCGGCTGTCCGCCCAGCAGATCGAAGGCGGTGCGCAGGGAACGTACGAGAAGGTGCCGCTCGTCGCGCGGGAGTGTCTCGCTGCCCTCACCCGCGATGTCGATGTGCAGCCCGGAGTCGGCCACCCGGACGACCACGTCGTCGTACAACCCCAGCGCGAGGCCGAGGGCGTCGAAGCCCGGGCCGAGGTTGGCGCTGGTGGCGGGGACGCGCACCCGGACGGCGGCGGCGCGGAACGCTGGACCGGCCATCGCTCGATGACTCTCCTTGAGCTGCGTGATTGTCGAATGACGTGGGACGGACATTCGATGGTGTACGAGAACCCTGGCGGCCGCGGAGACGGCGCGGCTCCGCGGCATATGCGGCGGGCGGGTTCAGTACAGCCTATCGAAGGAAGGTTCTGTGGCGACATAGGGCGCACAGGAGGCGCACGATGCGTGTCGTAAGCCCCCTGTGCACCCCCTGTGGGGAACCTCCCCGGGCAAGCGCCGTCTTACGCCGGACCGTGTCGGGCGTTACACCGGCGCCCGGCGCGTCGGCGCACGTCAGACCAGGCCGAGGCGCTCCGCGGCGGCCGCCGAGTCGACGGGTACGGTGACCGGCTGCGGGGCACCGGCGACGGCCCAGTCGGGGTCCTTCAGACCGTTGCCCGTGACGGTGCACACGATCCGCTGCCCCGGGTCGACCTTGCCCTGCTCGGCGGCCTTCAGCAGACCGGCGACGGACGCGGCGGACGCCGGCTCGACGAAGACACCCTCCTGCGAGGCCAACAGCCGGTAGGCGCGCAGGATCTCACGGTCCGTCACCTCGTCGATGAAGCCGCCCGACTCGTCCCGCGCGGCGAGCGCGTACTGCCAGGAGGCCGGGTTGCCGATGCGGATGGCGGTGGCGATGGTCGACGGGTCCTTGACGACCTCGCCGCGCACGATCGGGGCGCTGCCGGAGGCCTGGAAGCCCCACATGCGGGGGGCCCGGGTGGCGACGCCGTCGGCGGCGTACTCCTGGTAGCCCTTCCAATAGGCCGTGATGTTGCCCGCGTTGCCCACCGGCAGGACGTGGATGTCGGGCGCGTCGCCCAGCATGTCCACGATCTCGAACGCGGCCGTCTTCTGACCCTCGATACGTACCGGGTTGACCGAATTGACCAGCGCCACGGGGTAGTTGTCGCTCAGGCCGCGCGCGAGCGTGAGGCAGTCGTCGAAGTTGCCGTCGACCTGGAGGATCTTCGCGCCGTGCACGAGGGCCTGGCCCATCTTGCCGAGCGCGATCTTGCCCTGCGGCACGAGCACGGCACAGACCATCCCGGCCCGCACGGCGTACGCGGCGGCGGAGGCCGACGTGTTGCCGGTGGAGGCGCAGATGACGGCCTGCGCGCCCTCCTCCTTGGCCCGCGTGATGGCCATGGTCATGCCGCGGTCCTTGAAGGACCCGGTCGGATTCGCGCCCTCCACCTTGAGGTGGACCTCGCAGCCCGTGCGCTCGGAGAGCACCTGCGCGGGCACGAGCGGCGTGCCGCCCTCACGGAGCGTCACGACCGGCGTGGTGTCGGAGACCGGAAGCCGGTCCCGGTACTCCTCGATGATTCCGCGCCACTGGTGGGTCATTGCTGGTTACTCTCCTTCAACCCGCATGATGCTGGCGACACCACGCACGGTGTCGAGCTTGCGCAACGCCTCGACGGTCCCGGTGAGGGCGGCGTCGGACGCACGGTGCGTGACGACGACGAGGGACGCCTCGCCGTCCTTCCCCGATTGGCGAACCGTATCGATCGAGACTCCGTGCTCGGCGAAGACGGTCGCCACCTGGGCGAGAACGCCCGGTTTGTCGGCCACATCGAGGCTGATGTGGTAGCGCGTGACCACGTCGCCCATCGGCGACACCGGCAGGGCGGCGTAGGCGGACTCACCCGGTCCGGTCGCGCCGCCGATCCGGTTGCGGCAGACGGCGACGAGGTCGCCGAGCACGGCCGAGGCCGTGGGGGAACCGCCCGCTCCGGGGCCGTAGAACATGAGCTGCCCGGCGGCGTCGGACTCGACGAACACGGCGTTGTAGGCGCCGCGCACGGAGGCCAGCGGGTGATTCAGCGGGATCATCGCGGGATGCACGCGCGCGGTGACGGACGCCCCGTCCGCGGCCCGCTCGCAGATGGCGAGCAGCTTGATGGTGCAGCCCATCTCCTTCGCGGAGGCGAAGTCGGCCGCCGTCACCTCGGTCATGCCCTCGCGGTAGACGTCGTCGAGACGCACGCGCGTGTGGAACGAGATACCGGCGAGGATGGCGGCCTTGGCCGCGGCGTCGAAGCCCTCGACGTCGGCGGTCGGGTCGGCCTCCGCGTACCCCAGGGCGGTGGCCTCGTCGAGGGCCTCCTGGTAGCCGGCGCCCGTCGAGTCCATCTTGTCGAGGATGAAGTTGGTGGTGCCGTTGACGATGCCCATCACCCGGTTGATCTTGTCGCCGGCGAGGGACTCGCGCAGCGGCCGGATCAGCGGGATGGCACCGGCGACGGCGGCCTCGTAGTAGAGGTCCTTGTCGTGCTCCTCGGCGGCGGCGTGCAGGGCCGCCCCGTCCTGGGCGAGCAGCGCCTTGTTGGCGGAGACGACGGAGGCGCCGTGCTCGAAGGCGGTGGTGATGAGGGTCCGCGCGGGCTCGATGCCGCCGATCACCTCCACGACGACGTCGATGTCGCCGCGTTTGACGAGGGCGGTGGCGTCGGTGGTGACGAGGGCCGGGTCGATGCCCTCCCTGACCCGGTCGGGCCGCCGCACGGCCACGCCCGCCAGTTCCACCGGGGCCCCGATCCGGGCCGTGAGGTCGTCGGCGTGCGTCGTCATGATGCGCGCCACCTCTGAGCCGACCACTCCACAGCCCAGCAGCGCCACTTTCAGCGGACGCGTACGCATCATCCGACCTCGTCTCCTCATGACCTTCTACGGTGGAACCAGTCTCACTCACCGGACGGGAGTTTCTGCCCCCGGTCCGGATCGTGAGATGTCTATTTCATGTGTACGGGGGCGGAAGACAGGAGATCTTCCGCCCCGTGCCCTTCGGCTTCTCGCTCAGCCGACGTCGAGACGCAGCAGGTCCTCCTCCGTCTCGCGGCGGACGATCACCCGGGCCTCGCCGTCCCGCACGCTGACGACCGGCGGACGCAGCAGGTGGTTGTAGTTGCTGGCCATGGACCGGCAGTAGGCGCCCGTGGCCGGCACGGCGATGAGGTCACCCGGTGCCAGGTCGGCCGGCAGGAACGCGTCCCTGACCACGATGTCCCCGCTCTCGCAGTGCTTGCCGACCACCCGGGCGAGCATCGGCTCGGCGTCGGAGGTGCGGGAGACCAGCGCGACGCTGTACTCGGCGTCGTACAGCGCGGTGCGGATGTTGTCCGACATGCCGCCGTCGACGGAGACGTACGTCCGCAGCCCGTCGAGCGGCTTGATGGTGCCGACCTCGTAGAGCGTGAAGGCGGTCGGGCCGACGATGGCGCGGCCCGGCTCGACGGAGATGCGCGGCGTGCGCAGCCGGGCGGCCTCGCACTCCCGGCTGACGATCTCGGTGAGCGCCTTTGCGATCTCGTGCGGCTCGCGCGGGTCGTCGTCACTCGTGTACGCGATCCCGAGCCCGCCGCCGAGGTCGATCTCGGGCAGCTCGACGCCGTGCTCGTCGCGGATGTCCTTCAGCAGCCCGACCACTCGGTGGGCGGCGACCTCGAACCCGGACATGTCGAAGATCTGCGAGCCGATGTGGCTGTGGATGCCGACGACTTCGAGCCCGTCGAGCTGGAGGGCACGGCGTACGGCCTCGGCGGCCTGCCCGCCGGCCAGCGGGATGCCGAACTTCTGGTCCTCGTGGGCCGTGGCGATGAACTCGTGCGTGTGGGCCTCGACGCCGACCGTGATCCGGATCAGGACCTTCTGCCGCGTGCCGAGGCTCTGCGCGATGTGGGCGACGCGGGCGATCTCCTGGAAGGAGTCGAGCACGATGTGCCCCACGCCGGCCTCGATCGCGCGGGTGATCTCGTCGACGGACTTGTTGTTGCCGTGGAAGGCGATGCGCTCGGCGGGCATGCCGGCGGACAGGGCGGTGGTCAGCTCGCCGCCGGAGCACACGTCGACGTTCAGCCCCTCCTCGTGCAGCCAGCGCACGACGGCACGGGACAGGAACGCCTTGCCGGCGTAGAAGACGTCGGCGCCGGTCCCGAACGCGGTGCGCCACGCACGCGCGCGGGCCCGGAAGTCGGCCTCGTCGAGGAAGTAGGCCGGGGTGCCGAACTCCTCGGCGAGCCGCGTGACGGGGATCCCCCCGACGGTGGCGACACCGTCCTCGTCACGCGTCACGGTCTGCGCCCAGACCTTGGGGTCCAGGACGTTGAGGTCGGCGGGCGGGGCCGAGTAGTGGCCCTCGGGGAGGACGTCGGCGTGACGGGGCCCGGCGGGGTGGGCGGAACGGCTCATGATCGGTATGCGTCTCTCAGAGGTGGTCGGGTGCGTCGATGCCGAGCAGGGACAGGCCACCGGCCAGCACCGTCCCGGCGGCTTCGGCGAGGGCGAGCCGGGCACGGTGGGCGGCCGAGGGTTTCTCGTCGCCGAGGGGCAGCACGGCGGGGAGCAGGGGCAGCACGGCATCGGCGACGGTGACGAGATGCCGGGCCAGGCGGTCGGGACCGCGGTGGGTGGCCGTGACGGCGAGGACGCGGGGGTGGTCGCCGAGTGCGGCGAGCAGTGCCTCCGCGTCGCTCACGGGGCCGGGCTCGGGATGGAAGCCCAGGTCGGAGGCGTTGCGCAGGAGCGCCCGGGTGCGGGCGTGGGCGTACCGGACGCGGAAGAGAGGGTTGGCCTCCCGCTGGACCAGATGATCGCCGGGGATCCGGGGCCGGTCGTGGACGGCCGGGTACAGCAGCGCCCAGCGGGCGGCATCGCGGCCGAGGGGCAGGGGGTC
>NZ_MUKA01000218.1 GCF_002150735.1 Streptomyces africanus | reverse complement strand
CACGTGACGAACCGGCCCGACTGGGCGGAAGCCGACAAGCCCCCCGGCACGGTCCGGCTGGCGCCCCGACCCGACCCGTACACCGGGGCGCCACCCACCCCCTCTACTTCCCCCCGAGCGCCTCACGGATCGCGAAGTACGCCGGCTTCGGGGCCAGTTGTTCGTCCCACGGCAGGGCCGCGCCCTCGCCCGGGAAGAACGCCGGGATCCACGAGTACTTGTCCGTGTAGTCCCAGAGGGTGATGCCGACGCAGCGGCGCACCGCCAGGCAGGCCTCGGTCAGGTCCCGGTACCACTCGGCCTGCTGGGTCAGCTTCTCCTCCGTCGCGGGCAGCTGCATCCGTATGTCGACCTCGGTCAGCGCGGTGTCGAGGCCGAGCCGGGAGAAGCGGCGGAGGTTGTCCTCCAGGGTGCTGGGATAGCCGTACTGGAGAGCGAGGTGGGTCTGGAGGCCGATGCCGTGCAGCGGGACGCCCTTGGCCTTCAGTTCCTTGGCCAGCTTGTAGTACGCATCGCTCTTCGGGCCGATCCCCTCGATGTTGTAGTCGTTGAGGTACAGCCTGACGCGCGGATCGACCTGGTGCGCCCACCGCAGCGCGTCGGCGATGTAACCGGGCCCGAGTGTCTTGTAGAAGACCGACTCGCGGTACGTACCGTCCTCGTTGAACGCCTCGTTGACGACGTCCCAGGCGAACACCTTGCCCCGGTAGTGCCGTACCTCGGTCTGGATGTGCTTCTTGAGCACGGCACGTAGCTCGGGGGCCGTCCACTCCCGCCCCGTGAGCCACTCGGGCAGCTGGCTGTGCCAGACGAGGGTGTGGCCGCGCACCTTCTGCCGGTTGGCGCGAGCGAGGTTCACGATCTCGTCGCCCTGGGAGAAGTCGAACACGCCCTGCTGGGGCTCGGTCGCGTACCACTTCATGCCGTTGCCGGGGGTGATCTGGTCGAACTCGCTGCCGAGCAGGGCCGTGTAGGGCGCGTCGACGAGTTCGGGATTGTCCGTCGCGCTGCCGAAGTAGCGGCCGTGCCGCTGGGCGAGGTCGGCGAGGGTCGGTTCCTTGCCGTGCTCCTCGCCGGCCTGGGCCGCGGGGCCGGTGGCGATGCCTCCGAGCATCAGCGCGGCGGCGAGCGCCCCGGCGAGTCTGAGCCGTGTGGCGGTCTTGCGCATGGTGCGACTCCTCACGATCGATGGGTGGGTGAGCCGTACGTCCGCGGCGCGTGTCAGCCCTTCGTCGCGCCCGCGGTGAGGCCGCCGACGAGCTGACGCTCGGCGACCGAGTAGAAGGCGAGGGCGGGGACCATGGCCAGCACCAGATAGGCGAAGACCTTGGCGTACTGCGCGGAGTACTGCCCCTGGAACTGCTGCACGCCGATCGGCAGGGTCCACCACTGCGCGTCGGTGAACACCAGCAGCGGCAGGAAGAAGTTGTTCCAGCTGGTCACGACGGCCAGCACGGACACGGTGCCGAGCGCGGGCCGCGCCATGGGCAGCAGCACCCGCCAGAAGAAACCGAACGAGCTGCATCCGTCGAGCGTCGCCGCCTCCTCCAGCTCACCCGGGATCTGCCGGAAGAAGCCGCGCAGGATGATGATGGTCATCGGCAGCCCGAAGGCCGCCTGCGGGAGGATCACGCCGAGCGGGTTGTCCAGCAGGTCCAGGGAGCGCAGCAGCAGGAACAGCGGCAGGGCCGCCACCGCGAAGGGGAACATCAGCCCCATCGTGAACAGCGTGAACAGCGCCTCCCGGCCCCGGAAGGCGAACCGCGCGAAGGAGAAGGCCGACAGCGCGGAGACCGCGACGACCAGGACGGTCGTGCCCACCGCGATCAGCGTGCTGTTGCCGATGAGCCGCCAGAAGTCCCCCGAGCCGAGGATCTGGGTGTAGTTGGAGGTCACCCACGACTCGGGCAGGCCGACCGGGTTGCGGGAGAGCTCGTCGGTGGTCTTGAAGCCGGAGAGCGCGGCGTAGAGCAGCGGGACGGCCATGACCGCGCCGACGAGGACCAGGACGAGGTGCAGGGGGAGGTTCCTGCCCCTGCGGGATGTCCGACTGTGCGTCACTTTCCGTCTCCCCGCATGGTGGTCGTGGCCCCTTCCAGGTCGCGCCGGAGCACGAACCGCTGGTAGGCGAGGGCGAAGACGAGACTGATGCCGAACATGACCACGCTGACCGCGCTGGCGTAGCCGACCTGGTAGCGCTTGAACCCGTACTGGAACATGGTCACGGCCATGGTCTCGGAGTGGTGGTCCGGTCCGCCCGCGGTGGTCACCCAGACCAGGTCGAAGAGCTGGATGGCCCCGATGACCGACAGGAAGACGCTGATGCGCAGGGTGGGCGCGAGCAGCGGCAGCGTCACGTTGCGGAAGCGCTGCCAGGGGCCGGCCCCGTCGATGAGCGCCGCCTCGGTCAGCTCCCTGGGGACGGCCTGCAGCCCGGCCAGGTACAGCATCATGTGGAAGCCGAAGTACTTCCAGGTCATGACCAGGAACAGGGTCGCCATGACGGTGGACGGATCGGCGAACCACTCCCCGCCCAGCCCGTCCAGTCCGACCTTGCCGAGGACCTGGTCGGCGAAGCCGTCGTCCGGGGCGAAGATCATGCCGAAGAGGATTCCGGTGATGGCCTCGGACAGGACGTACGGGGCGAAGAACAGCATCCGGTACACCGCCCGGCCGCGCATCCGCTGGTTGAGCAGGACGGCCATGGCGAGCGCGAACGGCAGCTGGACGAGGAGCGACAGCACCACCAGTACCAGGCAGCGCCACAGGTCGCCCAGGAAGACGTCGTCCTGGAGGAGCCGGGTGAAGTTCTCGCCGCCGATGTACTCGGAGGGCATGCCGAAGCCGCCCCAGCGGAAGAACGCGGCGTACAGCGCGAACAGCATCGGCAGCAGGACGAGCCCCATGAACAGCACGAGGGCTGGCAGTTGGAAGCCGACCGCGGTCAGCCAGTTCAGTGCCCGTCGCCGGGCCCGGCTCCGGGACCGGTCCGTGGCCGGGGGCGGGAGTCCGGCGTCGCGGCCGGTCCGTTTGTCCGGCAGGAACGTGGAGGTCATCGCCGGTTACTGCTCTTCCTTCGTGGTCTTCGTGATCGACTGGGCGACCTGCTCCGGCGACCGGGAACCGGCGATGAGCGCGGCGACGCTGTCGTTGACCTCCTGGCCGACGGCGGGCGCGTACGCCTGGTCGAGGTAGAGCTGGAAGCCGGTGGCCTTCTTCAACTGCTCCTGTACGGCCTTGATGTTGGGGTCGGCGATGGCGCTCTCGGCCGCCGGTACCACGGGCAGGGTGCCGGTCTTCTTGACCAGTTCCAGGTCGGTGGCCTCGGACGCGAAGAACTTCAGGAAGTCGACGGCCGCCTGTGGGGCACCCCGGCGCAGGGCGTGCCCGCCGCCTCCGCCGAACACCTCGGTGATGGCGCCCTTGCCGCCCTCGACCGCGGGGAACGGGAAGAACCCGAGGTCCTTGCCGAGGCCCTTGCCCGCGTCGGCCTGCACCACGGGCGCCCACTGGCCCATGAGTTCCATGGCCGCCTTGCCGTTGCCGACGGCGGCGGCCTGGCCGGTGGGGCTGGAGTAGGCGGCACCGAGGAAGCCCTTCTGGAACGGCTGGAGGGCGACGAGCTCCTTGAGGTGCTCTCCCGCCTCGACGAAGGGGGCGCCGGTGAAGTCCTTGTCGGCGTAGGCCTTCTCCAGCGCCTCGGCGCCGGCGGCGCGCATCGCCAGGTAGGCCCAGTAGTACATGCCGGGCCACTTCTCCTTGCCGGCCAGCGCCAGGGGCGTGACGCCGGCGGACTTCAGCTTGCGTACGGCGTCGAGGAAGCCGCTCCAGGTGGTGGGGGGCGCGCTGATGCCTGCCTTCGCGAAGAGCGCCTTGTTGTACCAGAAGCCGATCATGCCGATGTCGAACGGGATGCCGTAGACCCTGTCGTCGAGCAGGTAGGGCTCCTTGGCCACCGGCAGCAGGGCGTCACCCCAGGGCTTGGTCCGGTCCGTGAGGTCCTCGACGAGTCCGGCGTCGACCTGCTGCTTGAGCACGCCGCCGCCCCAGGTGTGGAAGATGTCGGGCAGCTTCCCGGAGGAGGTCAGGGCCGTCATCTTCGATTTGTAGGCGTCGTTCTCCAGCTGGACGATCTTTACCTTGACCTTGGGGTTCTGCGCCTCGAACTTCCGGGCGAGGGCGGCCCAGACGGTCTTGGCCGGCTCGGTGGTGGAGATGTTCCACCACTCGATCGTGGTCGTCCCCGACGACCCTCCGTCCGAGTCCCCGCCGCATGCGCTCAGTGTCGTCATTCCGAGACCGGCTGCGGCGGAGGCCGCCAGGAAGCCGCGGCGGGACAGTGCCGGGTCGCCCATCATGCGCTCCTTGGGTACGGGACGGCGCTCCCGCGTCCGTCCACTGGATCGAAAGTTTCGGAAGAGATCCAGAAAGCTTCGTTGATGCCGCACCCTAGAGACAGGCGCCAAACACTGGCAACCCCTTGTGCACGGTCAATCTCCCGACGGCGTACGGGTCTTGACTGGCAACCGCCTCTCCAGCAGCACAAGCCCCTTCGACGAGAGTCGGGGAAGAGTACGAATGTTTCGGCTGGTTCGGCGAACGTTACGAAGGTGCACTGTAGAGGTCACCGCCTCCGGCAACAAGAAGGCCGACGCACTGCGACCCGCGCGAGCGCGATCACGGAGGGTGTTCACCCCTCGGCGGGCGCACGCCCCTAGCCCGCAGGCCAGGCTGCGCCACTCGATCGGTGCCCCAACGGCCCCTCAGCACGTGTTTTGACGCCCCACGCCCCCGTACCACCGGCCCCACCGCCAGTCTTAACGGAAGCTTGACGCCCGCAGTGACCTCATCCACAGGCCATGGCATCACGCTCCGCTTACGCTGATCGGGCCGTCGAGTGATGGCCGGAACCACGCTGAACCGCACACCGGGAGCACGTCGATGGCCACCACTGAGCACCCGTCACCGAGCCGTACGGAGCCCGCTCCACCCAGTCGCCTGCGCGCCTGGATGCTGGAGGGCCTGTCCGACATGGGCAAGGGCGGCGGCCACACCGGGCCCCATGCCGCACCGGAGCCCCCGCACCAGGGCCGGCCCTGGTG
>NZ_MUKA01000217.1 GCF_002150735.1 Streptomyces africanus | reverse complement strand
GCATAGTGGTGCCGTAGCGCGGGAGTCGGAGCGAGGGTGGAGGTGGCGGGGGATGCCCGGGGAGCAGCCGCAGATGTACGAGACGCTCGACGAGCGGTTCCGGACCGGGCGGTGTCAGGCCGGGGACTCGCGGCTGGAGACGCTCTTCGACGGGTGCCGGTGGGCCGAGGGGCCGGTGTACGTGCCGGCCGGGCGGTATCTGCTGTGGAGCGACATCCCGAACGACCGGCTGCTGCGCTGGGACGAGACCACCGGGTCCGTCGGCGTCTTCCGCTCGCCCGCCGGGTATCCGAACGGCAACACCCTCGACGGCCAGGGGCGGCTCATCACCTGCGAGCAGGGCAACCGGCGCGTGACCCGGACCGAGCACGACGGGTCGGTCACGGTGATCGCCGAGCGGTTCCGGGGGAAGCGGCTCAACAGCCCGAACGACGCCGTGGTGCGGTCCGACGGGTCGGTGTGGTTCTCCGACCCCGAGTTCGGGATCGCTACCGACTACGAGGGGCACCGCGGGGAGAGCGAGATCGGCGCCCGGAACGTCTACCGCGTGGACCCGATCAGCGGCGACGTGCGCGTGGCCGCCGAGGGCTTCCAGGGGCCCAACGGGCTGGTGTTCTCCCCCGACGAGCGCAAGCTGTTCGTGTCGGACAGCCTGGCCAACCACATCCGGGTCTTCGACGTCCGGCCGAACGGCACCCTGAGCGGCGGCGACGTCTTCGCCGAGTGCCGCGACGGCACCTTCGACAACATCCGGTTCGACGACGAGGGGCGCCTGTGGGCCGCCGCCCTGCACGGCGGTGTGCACTGCTACGACCCCGACGGCACGCTCCTCGGCCGCGTCCTGGTGCCCGGCACGGTGGCCAACATCCGGTTCGGCGGCGCCCGGCGCAACCGGCTGTTCATCGCCGCCGACACCACCCTGTACTCCCTCGTCATGTCGGTCACCGGGACCCCGGCGCTGCCGCCGGCCGGCCGCTGAGCAGGCCGTCCCGCAGCGCCCCCTTCACGACCTTTCCGCTCGCGTTGCGGGGCAGCTCCGTCACGAACTCCACCGTCCTCGGGACCTTGTAGTTCGCCATCTCCCTGCGGGACCAGGCGATCAGGTCGTCCGCCGTCAGCGGGGCGCCCGGCCGCCGTACGACGTACGCCTTGCCGACCTCGCCCAGCCGGGCGTCGGGGACGCCGATCACGGCCACGTCCGCCACGTCCGGGTGGAGGCCGAGGAGTCGCTCTATCTCGGCGGGGTAGGCGTTGAAGCCGCCGACGATGAACATGTCCTTGAGGCGGTCGGTGATGCGCAGGTTGCCCGCGGCGTCCAGGACGCCCACGTCGCCCGTGCGCAGCCAGCCGTCCTCCGACAGCACCTCGGCGGTGGCCTCCGGGTCCTCGTGGTAGCCGGTCATGACGTTGAAGCCGCGGACCAGGACCTCGCCCCGGGTGCCGGGTCCCAGGGGCTCGCCCCGGGAGTCCGCGACCCGGACCTCCGTGCCGGGGATCGCGCGGCCCGACGTCGACGCGATCACCGTCGGGTCGTCGCCGCGCCGGCACATCGTGACGACGCCGCTTGCCTCGGAGAGGCCGTAGGCCGTCAGGACCGTGTCGACGCCGAGTTCCCCGCGCAGCCGCTCGACGAGTCTGAGCGGCACCACCGCCGCTCCCGTCACCACGAGGCGCAGTGCGGACAGGTCGTGCGCGTCCCGTGCCGGGTGGTCGAGGAGGGACTGGAGGAGGGTCGGGGGGCCGGGGAGGACGGAGACCCGTTCGGCGGCGATGTTGGCCAGGACCGTGTTCACGTTGAACACCGGCTGGGGGATCATCGTCGCGCCCCGCATCAGGCAGGCGAGCACCCCGGCCTTGTAGCCGAAGGTGTGGAAGAACGGGTTGACGATGAGGTACCGGTCGCCCCGGGTCAGGCCCGCGAGGTCGCTCCAGATCTCGTACGCCCGCAACGTCTGGGCGTGGGTGATGACGGCGCCCTTCGGGCGGCCCGTCGTGCCCGAGGTGAAGACGATGTCCGAGGGCCGGGAGCCGTCGAGCGCCTCCGCCCTCGCCCGTACCTGTGCCGGCCCGACCGCCTCCCCGCTCGCCAGGAAGTCCTTCCAGGTGCGGAAGTCGGCCGGGGCGTCCTCCGAGAGGACCACCACGTGCTCCAGGTCCGGCAGTCCGGGCAGCGGGCCGGCGCCCGGTCCCCGGCCCGCCGCCCGGCGCAGCGACGCCACGTACGACGTGCCGAGGAACGTGCCCGTCACGAACAGCAGCCGCGCCCCGCTGCGGCGCAGCACGTCCGCCGCCTCCGTGCCCTTGAAGCGGGTGTTCAGCGGCACGAGCACCGCGCCCGCCGAGACCGCGCCCAGGGCGCTGACGATCCAGTCGAGCGTGTTCGGTGCCCAGACGCCGACCCGGTCGCCGGGTCGGATGCCGTGCGCCAGACAGGCCGCCGCCGCGCGCTCCACACGGGCGCCCAGCTCCGCGTAGGTGATCCGGGTGCGGCCCTCGACGACCGCCTCGACGTGCGCGTACCGCTCGGCCGCCGTGCGCACCAGGCCCGGGATGCTTCCCCACTCCGTATCCGCTCGCACCGCAAGCCTCCCCAGCAGTCGCCGGCACAGGAGCTGACTGTCCGTCAGATTAGCTGTAATCTGACGACCTGTCAGCGAACCGTTCGGCCCGGAGGTGCGCGCACATGGCAGCAGGATCGGGCGGCCTCAAGGACGCCACCGCCATCGTCGGCATAGGCCAGACGCCCTTCGCCAAGCGGCTCCCCGAGGACGAGCGCACCCTCGCCTGCCGTGCCGTGCTGGCCGCCCTCGACGACGCCGGGATCGCGCCCGGCGAGGTCGACGCCCTCGCCTCCTACACCATGGAGGAGACGGACGAGGTGGAGCTGGCGAAGGCCTGCGGCTTCGGCGACCTCACCTTTTTCAGCAAGGTCGGCTACGGAGGGGGCGGTTCGTGTGCGACCGTCGCCCATCTCGCCTCCGCCGTCGCCACCGGGCAGGCGAGCGTCGGGGTCGCCTGGCGGTCGCGCAAGCGGGGCAGCGGGCCCCGCCCCTGGACGAACACCGCCGTCCAGCTGCCCACCCCGGCCCAGTGGACCCGCCCGTTCGGGCTGCTCAGGCCGGTCGACGAGATCGCCATGCTGGCCCGTCGCCACATGCACGAGTACGGGGTCACCCGGGACCACCTGTTCAACGTCGCCCTGGCCTGCCGCAACCGCGCCAACCAGAACCCGGCCGCGATCATGTACGACCGGCCCCTGACCCGCGAGATGTACATGACGTCCCGGTGGATCAGCGAACCCCTGTGCCTCTTCGACAACTGCCTGGAGACGGACGGGGCGCTGGCCTGTGTCGTCGTCTCCGCCGAACGCGCCCGGGACTGCCGCCGCACGCCCGTCTACGTCCACTCCGCCGCCCAGTCGCTCCCCGCCCAGCACCACGGCATGGTCAACTACTGGAACGACGACCCCCTCACGGGCCCGGCCTGGGCCGCCGCCCGGCATCTGTGGAAACACTCCGACCTGACGCCGCAGGACGTGGACGTCGCGCAGATCTACGACGCCTTCACGCCCCTGGTCCTGTTGTCGCTGGAGGGGTACGGCTTCTGCGGGCGGGGCGAGGGCGGGGCGTTCACCGAGGGCGGGGCACTGGAGACCGGCGGGCTGCTGCCCGTGAACACCGGCGGGGGCGGCCTGTCCGAGGCCTACGTGCACGGCTTCAACCTGATCAACGAAGGGGTGAAGCAGCTGCGCGGGACCAGTACCGCACAGGTGCCGGGCGCGTCGGCCTGCCTGGTCACCGCGGGCGAGGGCGTCCCGACCTCCGCTCTGCTGCTGAGGAGTTGACATGCTGCGTCCCGTCACCGACACCGACGGCGCCCCCTTCTGGCAGTACGCCGCCCGGGGCGAGCTGCGGGTCCAGGCCTGCGCCGGCTGCGGCGAGCTCCGCTTCCCGCCCCGGCCCTGCTGCCCGCACTGCCAGTCCTTCCAGACCGACTGGCGCCGGATGTCCGGCCGGGGCCGCGTCTGGTCGTACGTCGTTCCGCATCCGCCGCTGCTGCCCGGCTACGCCGAACTGGCGCCGTACAACGTGGTCGTGGTCGAACTCGACGAGGCCCCGCGCATCCGGCTCGTCGGCAACCTCGTCGCCGGGCCCGGCGAGCCGCTCGGCTCCCTCGCGGCGGACCGCCTGAGGATCGGCGCCCGGGTGCGGGTGGTCTTCGACGACGGGCTCCCCCGGTGGGTCCCGGAGCGGTCATGAGCGGGGTACTGGTCAGTGCCGACGAGGACAGCGGGGTCGCCGTCGTCACCCTGAACCGGCCCGACCGGCTCAACGCCGTCGACCTGGAGATGGCCGGGGATCTCGCCGGGGTCTGGCGGGAGTTGCGGCGCGACGACTCTGTACGGGCCGTCGTCCTCACGGGTGCCGGTGAAAGCGCCTTCTGCACGGGCATCGACCGGGACGCCGTCGTGCCGCAGCCGAACTCGCCCTACTCCCAGGACGATCCGCTGCTCGGCATCGGGCCGAAGGCCAACGACCTGTGGAAGCCGGTCGTCGCCGCCGTGCGCGGGATGGCCTGCGGAGGTGCCTTCTACCTCCTCGGGGAGGCGGAGTTCCTGGTCGCCGACTGCACCGCCGCCTTCTTCGATCCGCACACCACGTACGGCATGGTCAGCGCCTACGAGTCCGTCCTGATGGCGCAGCGCATGCCGTACGGGGAGGTCGCGCGGATGGCGTTGATGGGGACGGCGGAGCGGATCTCCGCGCGGCGGGCCTACGAGGTCGGGCTGGTGTCGGAACTCGTGGCGGAGGGCGAGGCGCTGGGGGCGGCGCGGGCGTGCGCCGCCGTCCTCGCCGGATATCCGACCGAGGCCGTGCAGGGGACCGTGCGGGCGCTGTGGGCCGCGCGTGAGGCGGGGCGGGCCCAGGGGTTCGCGCAGGCGCCGCATCTCATCGCGCTCGGGAACGCGACGGGTGAGGAGCAGGCCCGGCTGTTCGCGGGGCGGCGGCGTGAGTACAGGTCGCGGTAGCTGCTTGCCGGTCGCGCCAGGGAATCGTTGACCCATACACGCGTATGCTCGACGGGTGGTTGAGCATCGGATGATCGACGTGAACGGCATACGGCTGCACATCGCGGAGCAGGGCGAGGGCCCGCTCGTGGTGCTGCTGCACGGGTTCCCGGAGTCCTGGCACTCCTGGCGGCACCAGTTCGGGCCGCTGGCCGAGGCCGGTTTCCGGGTGGTCGCGCCCGACCAGCGCGGATACGGGCGCAGCGATCAGCCCGAGGACGTGGCGGCGTACAGCATCCTGCACCTGGTGGGCGACGTGGTCGGGCTGGTCCACGCGCTGGGTGAGGAGCGGGCGTTCGTCGTCGGGCACGACTGGGGAGCGCCGGTGGCCTGGCACACCGCGCTGCTGCGGCCGGACGTGGTGCGCGGGGTGGCGGGGCTGAGCGTGCCGCCGCCGTTCCGTGGCGCGCAGCCGCCGCTCAGGACCATGCGGGAGCGGTTCGGCGGGCGCTTCTACTGGAACTACTTCGAGGAGCCCGGGGTCGCCGAGGCCGAGTGCACCGCCGACACCCGCGCCACCCTGCGCAAGCTGCTGTACTCCGCCTCCGGTGACGCCCCGGGCGCCGGACGCCCCGAGCAGGCCCTGGTGGACCTCGACCGCGGCTGGCTGGCGGACGCGCCCGAGCCGGAGGTGCTGCCCGGGTGGCTGACCGAGGAGGACCTCGACACCCTCACGGACAGCTACGCGCGGGGCTTCACCGGCGCGCTCAACTGGTACCGCAACCTGGACCGCAACTGGGAGCTAACCGCCCCCTGGCAGGGAGCGGTCGTGTCCCCGCCCGCGCTGTACGTGTACGGCGACCGGGACCTGGTCCCGGCCTTCCCGGGCACGCCCGAACTGATCGAGAGGCTGCCCGAGTTGATGCCCAGCCTGCGCCGGAAGCCGCTCGTGCTGCCGGGCTGCGGCCACTGGACGCAGCAGGAGCGGCCCGCCGAGGTGAACGAGGCGCTGCTGGACTTCCTGACGGAGCTGCGGGACTGAAGCCCTGTGGGCTCCGGCCCCGTTCAGTCGTCGACGAGGGCCTGGCCGTCGACCTTGCAGTGGTCGACCGAGTCGACCAGGCCCGAGCCGCCGCCCACCTCGACCTCGACGGTCGCCTTGCCCTGGGCGGGGACCGTGATGTCCGCGTTCCGGTCGATGACGGTGATGCTCCGGGCGTCCTCGAAGGTCACCGAGACGGAGAACGTGGCCTTGCGGCCGTTGGGGTTGCTGACTTCGACGGTCGCGTGGGGAGAGGCGGGGGTCGCACAGGTCACCAGCCTCGCCGTGCCGTCCCGCAGGGCCTTGCCGGATCCGGAGCCGGTCGTGGACGTCGGCCTGGATCCGTAGTTCGGCCTGCGGTTGTAGGAGCCGCCGCTGGTCCCGTAGTAGTCGTCGTCATCGTCGTCGGAACCGTAAGAGCCGCCCGAGCCGCCGGAGCTGTACGAGCCGCCGCCCGATGTCGACGACGACCTCGAACTGTCGTGGTCCTGGCTGGAACTGCTGCACCCGCCCCCGCTGCCGTGGCTGCCGCTGTGGCTGTGACTGCCGCCGCGGCCCCGGCCCGTGGAGAAGCCGGTCAGTGCCAGTACCACCAGGACCGACACCGCTGTGAACTTGAGCCTGCGCCCCCGTATCTGCATGGCGGACAGCCTAGTGATCGCCTGTCACGGTCATGTCACCGTGGGGCGACCGGCGCGTGCCCGACCCGGTCGCGCGCGGCCGTCCCCGGGCGCGTCACGCGGTGCGCGCCGTGCCCGTGCCCTTCTCCGCGTCCAGCGCGTACACGCAGCGGTCCTTGCTGCACGCGTACACCACTCCGTCCCGGACGACCGGGGAGCCGGTGATCTCGCCGCCGGTGGCGAGTTTCCAGCGGAGCCGGCCGTCGTCGGCCTTCAGGGTGTAGAGCAGGTGGTCGGTGGAGCCGAAGTGGATACGGCCCTCGGCCACCGAGGGGGCGCCCACGATGTCGCCGCCCGCCTGGAAGCGCCACTTGGGTGTGCCGGTGACCGCGTCGAGGGTGTAGAGGCCCTTGCCGCTGCCCACGTGGACATGGCCGGCGGCGACCAGGACGGGGTCGACGGACGCCCGGGACTCGGTGGCGATGCGCCAGCGGTCCCGGCCGTCGGTGGCGTCGAGGGCGTAGACCGTGCCGAGGTAGTCGGCGAGGTAGATGCCGCCGCCGGTGACGGCCGGCCCGGGGACGAAGGTGGGCGGGGACAGGAAGACGGCCGGGGCCTCGAAGTGCCACTTCACGTGCCCAGCGGCCACGTCGAGAGCGAGGACGCGGGTGCCGGCGCAGACGTAGACGTAGCCGTCGGACGCCTGGGCGACCCGGACCGGGACGCCGCCGCAGGAGGCCGTGTCGCCGATGGGGTACGACCAGCGTTCGTCGCCGGTGCGGGCGTCCA
>NZ_MUKA01000216.1 GCF_002150735.1 Streptomyces africanus | reverse complement strand
CCGGGCGGTGGCGGCACGGGCGGCTCCGTCACCGGCGTGTTCGCGGCGACGGCGTCCTCCGGCGGGGCCGTGCGGACCGGCTCCGCGGTGAAGCGGCTGGAGCCGTCCGGGTCGACCTGGAGCGGCACGACGTAGCCGATGCGCTCGTCGTGGATCGTGGCGAGGACGGGATGGCCGGTGGCCAGGGCGATGTGGTGAAGGCGGTTCAGGACGGCCTGCTGGATCTCCTCGCCGGGGGCCGCGAAGACGGGGACGCCGCCGACCGACGCACCGTCGCCGGCACCTCCCGCGCCGGCTCCCGGCCCCGCTCCTGCCGGGTCCGCTCCTGCCGCGGGGACGCGGACGTCGAGCGGCGCCGCCGGGGTCGCCGCACGCGCGGCCTGCTTCTGTTCCCGCTTCTTCTCGCGGCTGAGTCGGGCCATCGTCCCCTCATTCGGCGTCGTCCTACAGTCGAGTGTGTCCGCTCGCTCCCGTTTCTCACGTCACCGCGGTGTCACAGGCTCGTCCCAAGGGTTCCAGGTCCCGGCATGGATCGTTCCGCTTGGCATGAGGATCGGCAGTACGAGGGAGGAGAGGGGCATGCAGACAGGCATGCGACAGGGGCCGGAGATCTGGATCCGCGGCCCGGTGACCGACCAGGAGCCGGGGCCGCCGGAGCCCGCTCACGCCCATGCCGCGGCGCGGCGTTTCTCCTGGGTCGGCACCCACGGCGGCGCGGGTGTCTCCACCCTCGCCGCGGTCTACGGCGGCCATGACAGCGGCCGCGCCTGGCCCGGCCCGGGCGATCCGTCGTCGGTACTGCTGGTCGCGCGGACGCACGCGGCCGGGCTGGACACGGCCGCCGGTGCCGTGGAGATCTTCCGACGCGGTCAGGCCCCGCCCGGACTGGACCTCGACGCCGTCGTCCTCGTGGCGGACGCCCCGGGTCGGCTGCCGCGTCCGCTCGCCCAGCGGGTCAAGTCCCTGGAGTCGGTCATCGACGTGTACCGGGTGCCGTGGGTGCCGGCCTGGCGGCTGGGCGAGCTGGGGCGCCCGCCGCGCGAGACCTCGGCCCTGGTCCGGCTGACGGGAGCGGCGCACTGACGGCGGTGTCCCCGTCGGCCGCGGAGATCGCGGCGGGCGTACGGGCCCGGGAGCTGCGCGCGGTCGACGTGGCCGAGGCGGCGCTGGAGCGGATCGAGCGGGCCGATCCGGAGCTGTGCGCGTTCGTCGAGGTGTGGCGCGAGGGGGCGTTGCGGCGGGCGGGCGAAGTGGACGCGCTGCTCGGCCGACGGGCGGGGGATGTCCCCCGAAAGGGGGAAGCGCTGCCGCTGGCCGGGGTGCCGATCGCCGTGAAGGGGCGACACGGGCTGCGCGCGGCGGAGCCGCTGCTCGCGGCCGGTTGTGTCCCCGTGGGCGCGACCTCCGTACCCGGGCCGGGAACGCCCTGGCAGACCTGGGGGCTCGGCGCCCGCGGCCGGACCGTCAACCCGTGGCGGGCGGACCGTACGCCGGGCGGCTCGTCGGCCGGGGCCGCGGTGGCGGTGGCGGCCGGGCTGGTGCCGCTGGCGACGGGCGGCGACGGGGCCGGGTCGGTGCGGATCCCGGCGGCGTGGTGCGGGGTGACCGGTCTGAAGACCACGGCCGGACGGCTGCCCTCCGCCGACCGTACGGGGCTCGCCGTCCCCGGGGTGCTCGCCCGCTCGGCGTCGGACGCGGCGGCCTGGTGGCGGGTGGTGTCCCAGGAGCCGGTGCCGGTCGGCACACCGCTTCCCGTCACCGCCGTCTGGTCGTCCGACCTGGGCTTCGCCGGGCCCGACCCGGAGCCCCTCGCGCTCGCCCGGGTGGCGGCGGAACGGCTGGCGGCGGCCGGTGTCGTACGGCTCGTACGGCCGCGGATGCCGTTGCGGCTCACGGATCCGGGGCCTGCCTGGCTCGCCCTGCGCACCCCGGGTGCCGATCCGGGCGAAGCCCACCGTGTCCGGGCGGAGAACGACCGGCGGCTGGCCGCACTGTTCGCCGAAGCGGAGCTGCTGCTGACGCCGACCACGCCCACCCCACCGCACGGTCACGACGGTCCGGGCGACCGCTACTCCACCTCTCTCACCTGGGCGTTCAACCTCAGCGGGCATCCTGCGCTGAGCCTTACGGCGGGCTTCGGCGAAGACGGCTGCCCGGCCGGACTGCAACTGGTGGCACAGCACGGGCGGGAGGCGCTGCTGCTGGCCGTGGCACGGGAGGCGGAGCTGCGCACCGGGAGCTGAGGACACCCCTGGCGAATTTAGATGCGTACGCATATGATGCAAGCGCGTGTAATTGACGTGCGCCTAATTTCTGGGGGACATCCATGACCCGTCGCTTCCTCTTCGTCCTGGGCAGCGCCCGTGCCGACGGGAACACCGAGCTGCTGGCCCGCCGGGCCGCCGAGCAACTGCCCCCGGACGCCGAACAGCAGTGGATCGACCTCGCCGAGCATCCGGTGCCCGACTTCGAGGACCTGCGGCACGACAGCGACCACGTCCGCCCGACCGAGGGCAACGTGGCGCTGCTGCTCGACGCCACCCTCGCGGCCACGGACATCGTGATCGCCTCGCCCCTGTACTGGTACTCGGTCTCCGCGCACACCAAGCGCTACCTGGACCACTGGTCGGGCTGGCTGCGCACGCCCGGCCTCGACTTCAAGACGACCCTGGCCGGACGCACCCTGTGGGGCGTCACCGCGCTCGCGCACACGGAGCCGGAGGTGGCCGACCCGCTGGTCGGGACGCTCAACAACTCGGCCGCGTACCTGGGGATGCGGTTCGGCGGAGTGCTGCTCGGCAACGGCAGCAAGCCCGGTGACGTGCTGCACGACACCGAGGCACTGACCCGCGCCAAGACGTTCTTCGCGCAGGAGGCGCCCCTGGCCCGGTTCGTGTACGAGCACTGAGGCTTACGCGGTGATGTCCTTCGTGGTGAAGCGCGCCCAGGCCGCCGAGCCGAACACCGCCGCGTACAGGGCCTGGAGGCCGAGGTTCTTCGCCAGGTCGTCCCAGTAGACGGGTTCGCGCATGAGGTCGGCGAAGGACAGCCAGTAGTGCGAGAAGAAGTACGGCTGGAGGGCGTGCAGTTGCGGGATCTGGTCGAGGATCTGGACCGTGATGAGCAGGCCGACGGTGGTCGCCATCGCCGCGATGCCGCTGCCCGTGAGCGTCGAGACGAACAGCCCGAGCGCGGCCACGCCGATCAGTGACGCCGCGACGGCCAGGGCGATCAGCAGGGCTCTGCCCAGACCTTCGGCGAAGCTGATCTGCGTGCCGGAGATGGTCGTCAGATCGCCGAGCGGGAACAGCAGCGCGCCGACGGTCAGCGCCGAGACAGCCACCACGAGGGTGGCGGCCAGACAGAAGATGACGACGGTCGCGTACTTGGTGAGCAGCAGGCGGCTGCGGCCGGCCGGGGCGACGAGCAGGTAGCGCAGCGTGCCGGCGTTCGACTCGCCGGCGATCGCGTCGCCCGCGACGACACCGATCGCCATCGGCAGGAAGAACGGGAGGGTGGCGGCCAGCGCGGTGAAGACGAGGAACAGGCCGTTGTTCGTGATCTGCGAGATGAACGCCGGTCCCCCGCCGCCACCGCCGCCGGGCGACGAACCGTCGCTCGTCTCCATCTTGACGGCGATGCCGACCAGGACGGGCACGCCCGCCAGCACGGCCAGCAGCGCGAGGGTGCGCCAGCGCCGGAAGGTGGTGGTGAGCTCGCTGCGCAGCAGCCCGAAGGTCCACAGCGGGCTCACCGGCCGTACGGCCCCTGCGTTTTCAGCCAGCGACATCGAAACCCTCCCCGGTCAGCGCCACGAACGCGTCCTCCAGCGAGGCCCGTTCGACAGTGAAGCCGCGGACCCGTACACCGGCCGTGACCAGCGCGGCGTTCACGTCGGCGAGGTCGCGGTCCGGCGGTTCGCCGGTCACCCGGTCGTCCGTGACGACGACGTCGCCGACGCCCTGCTCCTTCAGCACCCGGGCCGCCTCCGACGGGTCCGGCGTCGTCACCACCAGCCGGCCGCGCGCCCCGGCGGACAGCTCGGCGACCGCGCCCTGGGTGATCAGACGGCCCTGCGTCATCACGGCCGCGTGCGTGCAGACCTGCTCGATCTCGTCGAGCAGGTGGGAGGAGAGGAAGACGGTCGTGCCGTCCGAGGCCAGCTCCCGTATCAGGGTGCGGATCTCGCGCATGCCCTGCGGGTCGAGGCCGTTGGTCGGCTCGTCGAGCACGAGCAGCCGGCGCGGCTGGAGCAGCGCGGCCGCGAGGCCCAGGCGCTGTTTCATGCCCAGGGAGTACGCCTTGGCCTTCTTGCCCGCGGCGGCCGTCAGGCCCACCCGGTCCAGCGCGGCGGCGACCCGGGCCTTCCGGGTGCGCGGATCGGCGGCCGGGTCGGCGGAGTCGTACCGGATGAGGTTGTCGCGGCCGGAGAGGAAGCCGTAGAGGGCCGGGCCCTCGATGAGGGCGCCGACGTGCGGCAGCACGGCGCGGGTGGCCCGGGGCATGGGTTGCCCGAGCACCGTCGCCGTGCCGGAGGTGGACTCGATGAGGCCCATCAGCATGCGGATGGTGGTGGTCTTGCCGGAGCCGTTGGGGCCGAGGAAGCCGAAGACGCTGCCCGCCGGGACGGTCAGGTCGAGGCCGTCGACGGCGAGCTGTCCGCCGCGGTAGCGCTTGGTGAGCGCACGGGTGGCGATGACCGGTTCCCCGGCGGACAGTTCGCCCATCGGCTCCTCGTTCTCTCGAAAGGACTTACTTCCCGGCGTCGGCCGCCTTCACGAGCGCGTCCTTGGTGACCATGCCCACGTAGACCTTGCCGTCGTCCGTGATCAGGGCGTTGACGAGGCGGGTGGAGAAGACCGTGGCGGAGCCGAACTTGCCGGTGACCTTGTCGCCGAGCGAGTTCACGAAGCCGCCGAGGTCGCCGCCGGCCTCGCCCGAGGGCACGCCCTCGCCACCGGTGTCGAAGGTGGCTATGGAGCTCCAGCCCTCGCCGATGGTCTTCATGCCGTCGAGGCCCTTGCCGAGGTCCTCACCGGCCTTGGGGGCGTGCTCGCGCGGCGCGCCCTTCTCGAAGCCCTTGCCGAAGTCCTTGCCAGAGCCCTTGCGGAAGTCCTTGCCGGCGTCCTTCTCCTCGGTGACCTTCGCGCCCTTGGGCGGGGTGAAGTCGAAGGTCGACGCGGCCGGTTTGCCGAAGCTGACCTGGGTGAAGCCCGCGTCGACGACGGCGGCGCCGCCGCTCGCCGGGGTCAGCGTGAACTTCAGCGGCATGCCGGTCTTCGCGTCCACGGCCACGGTGACCGCGCCGACGGTCGAGCCGGACTGCTTGGGCTTGATGACCAGCTTGTAGGCGTCCCGGCCGGCGACCTGGGCGGTGCCGTCCACGGTCACGGACGTCGTGTCGTCGGTGGCCTTCAGGGCCTCCTCGGCGAAGTCCTTCGGCGTGACCGGCGGCTGCTGGTCCTTCCCGCGCTCCGGGCTGTCGGAGGCGGTGCCGTGGTAGACCTCGTTCGACTTGCTGTCGTAGCCCCAGACGTCCTTGCCGTTGTGGACGATGCTGTATTCGGCGGCGTTCTCCAGCAGCGACAGCTTCTGCTTGTCCGGGCCGTCGGCCGCGACGCGCAGGGTGTGCGTGCCGGAGGCCAGTTCCGTGAGCTTGGCCGTCGGGTCGGCGGAGGAGCCGCCCTGGTCCGGGCCGGCCGCACCGGACATCAGGCTGCTCTCCAGCCCGCCGAGGTCCGGCAGGCCGAGGTCCGTGCTGATCTTCACCGTGCCGGACAGCTGCTCCACGTCCGACTTGGCGATCTTCTCGATGAGCTGCTGGGCGGTGATCTTCGGGAGGTCGGGGTCACCGGAGTCGGCGAGTGCGGGGACCAGCCCGATCGTCGCGGCCGCCACCCCGATCACCGTGACCGGGACGACGTACCGCGCGGCTTTGCGCCGCCCGGAGCGCTGCTCGTCGACCTCCCCGGCGGTCGTGCTGTCGTCGGATGCGTACGGTGCCATGTGTGCCCTACCTCCGTGATCGGCGGCGGCTGTCCGTGTCGTGCACGCACTCGTCCCTGAGCCGCCATTCTCACCCGAACTGGTGAGGAGTGGTGTTTTTCCGTGGTGACTATCTGACCAAATCGGCCGGCGAGATACGTCAGACCCCGGGCTCAACTCCACGTACTGCTGCGGTATGACACGACAGGGCGGCTTCTCCCCCCGACCCGTAGGGGTCGTGGGGGAAAACGCGCTAACCGGCCCGGTGCACCACCGCGTCGGACAGCTCCACCAGCGCCGTCTTCGCGGCGCACTCGGGCAGCGGGGCCAGCGCCGAGCGGGCGTCCTGGGCGTAGCGGACGGTGTCCTGCCGGGCCTGTTCCAGGGCCGGGTGGGCCCGCAGCAGGCGCAGGGCCTCGGCGTGCCGGTCGTCGTCGGTGAGGTCGGAGTCCAGCAGCTCGCACAGGGCGATGTCGTCCGCGAGCCCGAGCCGGGCCGCGCGCTCGCGCAGCCGCAGCACCGGCAGCGTGGGGATGCCCTCGCGCAGGTCGGTGCCGGGCGTCTTGCCGGACTCGTGGGAGTCGGAGGCGATGTCCAGGACGTCGTCCGCGAGCTGGAAGGCGACGCCGAGCCGTTCGCCGTACTGGGTCAGCACGTCCACGACCGTGTCGTCGGCGCCGGACATCATCGCGCCGAACCGGCACGACACCGCCACCAGCGAGCCGGTCTTGCCGCCCAGCACATCCAGGTAGTGCTCGACCGGGTCGCGGCCGTCCTGCGGTCCGGCCGTCTCCAGGATCTGCCCGGTCACCAGCCGCTCGAACGCCTCGGCCTGCACCCGCACCGCCTCCGGGCCGAGGTCGGCCAGGATGTGCGAGGCGCGGGCGAACAGGAAGTCACCGGTGAGGACCGCGACGGAGTTGCCCCAGCGGGCGTTCGCGCTCGCCACCCCGCGCCGCACGGTGGCCTCGTCCATCACGTCGTCGTGGTACAGCGTGGCGAGGTGGGTCAGCTCCACGACGACGGCCGACGGCACGATCCCGGGCGCGTACCGGTCGCCGAACTGGGCGGCGAGCATCACGAGCAGCGGACGGAACCGCTTGCCGCCGGCCCGGACCAGGTGCTGGGCGGCCTCCGTGATGAAGGGCACCTCACTCTTGGTGGCCTCGAGCAAGCCTTCCTCGACAGCCGTCAATCCGGCCTGGACATCGGCTTCCAGAGCCTGGTCCCGCACGCTCAGCCCGAACGGCCCGACGTCGGTCACGAGGGGTCTCCTGTCTGCTGGTGTCTGCCGGTGATTACGCGGTTTGTCGATAGGTCGCTGCCATCACTCGAGTCAGCGTATCCGGTCACGTTTCGATCACCACCAGCGCCCAGGGTTACAGGCCGGGTGGTATCCGATCACGACCGCAATGTTTTCGATCAGCTCATAAGAACAGACATTTATCGACTTACCAGGCGATAGCGAGCTATGCACGATTTGCCGCATTGGATAAGCAAATTCCTCTAGGTGCACATTGCCCCACGGACTCGTGATCAGTGAGTTGAATCACGTTATCCCCTGTGACGCCCCACTCCGGCACCGGCGCGTACCTCCTTCCGCCGTATGCGAGTTGAGCCTTGGCTTCAGCAAAGGATCAAGTGCCTCATAAGCCCCTGACCAAGGTCAACCGCTCGATATGTGACTCCGGTGCTTGTTCCCGACATGTGCTCTCGCATACGTTCCGGGCCTGTCCGGCGGACGCCGAATCCTGCCACCGCCAGGACTCCCCACACGAACCCACACACTCACGCAGGGCAGGAGCGGGGGACCCAGGTAAGTCGCCGGTCCGCGCAGCGGAACGGCTCGGGGTGAAGCCGCGTACGGCACACAGTGCCGTGCGCGGCCGGGCACCTCCCGGCCCGAACCCGACAGCTCACCTCGCAGGCGCCGGAGAGGAACATCCCCATGCCCCGAGGCAAGCACCGTCGCACCAGAACCAGTCAGCTCACCCGTCGTGTCGTGGCCGCCGGCACCGGCGGAGCGGCCCTCGCCCTGCCGCTGATCGGCGCGACGCAGGCCAGCGCCGCCCAGCCGGCCCAGAGCGCACCCACCGTCGCGCAGTCCGTGCCGCAGGCGGCCCAGCCCGCCACGTCCCTCACATACACCGTCGCCAAGGGCGACTCGCTCGCCCGCATCGCGAAGAAATACGACGTGTCGGGCGGCTGGAAGCAGCTCTACAAGGACAACCGCGCCGCCGTCGGCGACGACCCGCAGCTGATCCACCCGGGTCTGAAGCTCAAGGTGAAGACGGCCAAGGCGGACGCCGCGAAGAAGACGGCGACCAAGTCCTCCGCCCCCGCCAAGCCGGCCGGCGGTGTCGCCCAGGCCACCCAGGCCGCCGCGAAGTCCTACCCGAACAACCTGGACGGCTGGATCCGCGAGGCGCTGGACATCATGGCGCAGAAGGGGATTCCGGGCTCGTACGACGGCATCTACCGCAACATCATGCGCGAGTCGTCCGGCAACCCCCTGGCGATCAACAACTGGGACTCGAACGCCGCCCAGGGCACCCCGTCCAAGGGCCTGCTCCAGACCATCGACCCGACGTTCCAGGCCTACCACGTGGACGGCACGTCGTGGGACCCGTACGACCCGGTCGCCAACATCACCGCGGCCTGCAACTACGCGGCGGCCCGCTACGGCTCGATCGACAACGTCAACGGCCCGTACTGAGCCGTCCCGCCCAGCAGTCGTTCGAGGACGACGGCGATGCCGTCGTCCTCGTTCGACAGGGTGACCTCGTCGGCCACGGCCTTGAGTTCGGGATGCGCGTTGGCCATGGCGACGCCGTGGGCGGCCCAGTCGAACATCGGGATGTCGTTGGGCATGTCCCCGAAGGCGATGGTGTCCGCCGGCCGCAGCCCCAGGTGCTCGGCGGCCAGCGCCAGGCCGGTGGCCTTGGTGACGCCGCACGGCTGGAGCTCGACCGTGCCGGGCCCCGACATCGTCACCGTCGCCAGTGAACCGACCACCGAGCGGGCCGTCGCCGCCAACTCGTCATCCGTCAGGCTGGGGTGGCGCAGCAGCACCTTGCTGATGGGCTCGCCCCACAGGTCGTCGCGCCGGTCGACCCGTACCGCCGGCAGGGTCGGGTGCGGCATGAGATAGCCGGGCTCGATGAGCGTGAGGCCCTCGACCCCGTCCTGGTCGACCGCGGCGTACACCTGCCCCACCTCGGCCTCGATCTTGCCGAGGGCGGTCTCCGCCAGCTCCCGGTCCAGGGTGATGGACCACAGCAGCCGGTCCGCGCCGGCGTCGTACACCTGCGCACCCTGCCCGCACACCGCGAGCCCCGTACAGCGGAGGTCGTCCAGGAGCGGCCGCACTCTCGGCGCCGGCCGGCCCGTCACCACGAGGTGCTGGGCACCGGCGTCCCTCGCCCGCGTGAGCGCGGCGAGGGACCGGTCGGACAGGGTGTCGTCGCCGCGCAGCAGCGTCCCGTCCAGGTCGGTGGCGATGAGTGAATATGCGATGGGTGCGGCCATGATCAGAGAATACGGACAGCGCGCCCCTCCGTTTCATCGCGCGGCGCACGCCGATTGCCCGGTTGAAGGCGTCTGCACCAGTTGGCAACAACATGGTCCGCTACCTACCGCCGGGGGCGTCTCGGGCGGTACCTTCCAAGTGTCCAGGGGGGACTTGATCGGGGGGTCGAGTTGAGCAGTGGGCGTGTTCGTGTGGCTGTGCCCGGGGAGCTCGGCGAGGGGGAGAAGGAGCGCTGGCGCGCGCTGCGCGCGGCGTCAAAGACACCGCGCAACCCCTTCATGGAACCGGAGTTCACGGCAGCCGTCGGGCTGGTGAGGCCGCAGGCGCGGGTCGCGGTGGTGTACGAGGGGCCGGATCCGGTCGGCTTCCTGCCCCATGAGCGGGGCCCGTTGGGGCAGGGCCGGGCGATCGGGCTGGGCGTCTCGGACGCGCAGGGCGCGATCCTGCGGCCCGGCCTGCGTCTGGACACGGGCGAACTGCTGCGGGGCTGCGCCCTGTCGAGCTTCGCCTTCGACAATCTGGAGGCCGAGCAGCGGCTGTTCGTCCGGTACGCGGCCGAGGAGCACGCCACCTACGTCATCGACGTGGAGAAGGGCTACGAGACGTACGAGTCGGTGCTGCGCGCCCAGTCGCCGAAGTTCCTGAAGACCACCCTGGCCAAGGAGCGCAGGCTGGGCCGGCAGGTCGGCGAGCTGCGGTTCGTCTTCGACGAACGCGAGCCGGCGGCGCTGCGCACGCTCATGGAGTGGAAGTCGGCGCAGTACCGCAGGACGGGCCGCCGGGACCGGTTCGCCCAGGAGTGGATCACCCGGCTCGTGGGGCGGCTGGCCGAGACCCGGGCACCGGAGTGCACCGGCACGCTGTCCGTGCTGTACGCCGGCCGACGGCCGCTGGCCGCGCACTTCGGACTGCGCTCGGCATCGGTCCTGGCCTGCTGGTTCCCGGCCTACGACCCGGAGTTCGCGAAGTACTCGCCGGGTCTGGTGCTGCACCTGCGCATGGCCGAGGCGGCGGCCGCCGAGGGCATCGGCATGCTCGATCTGGGGCGGGGGGCGGCCGAGTACAAGGACGCGCTGAAGACGGGCGAACTGCCCGTGTACGAGGGTGCGGTGACGCGTCCGGGGGCGGGCGCGGCGCTGCACTGGCTGAGCCGCGAGCCGGCGCGCCGCGCGCACAGCTTCGTCCGGGGCAGGCCGCGGCTGGCGGCGCTGGCCGCACGGACCCTGAAGGGCGCGGCCCGGCTGCGCCGTACCTGACGACGATCCTGACGACGAGGGGGAGGGCCCCATGGCCCGTTCGGCACGGGCGCAGGAGGAGATACGGCGATTCCTGGACATCGAGGCGGTACAGGTCGCCGAGCTCGACCTCGACGGTGACGAGGCGGTGCTCAGACCGGGCCCGGGGAGTCCGCCGGTGACGCACGGCGAGGTGTTCGTGCTGGTCAGACAAGGCGGGCGGCCCGTGGGGACGCTGCTCGGGCGGGTGCCGGAGGGGGCGGACGCGAAGGCGGTGCTCGCGGAGCGGGCGAAGGCCGTGCTCGGGGAGCAGGCCAAGGCGCGGCAGGGTTCTGAGGTCTGTGAGCCTCCGTACGCGAGTGTCGTGGTCGCCACCCGGGAGCGTGCCGGGCAGCTGGCCCGGGCGCTGGACTCGCTGCTGGCGCAGGACCATCCGCGGTTCGAGATCGTCGTCGTGGACAACGCTCCGGTGACGAGCGGGACGCGGGAGCTCGTCGAGCGGAAGTACGCCGAGCGCGTGCGGTACGTCCACGAGCCGGTGCCCGGCCTCGCGGTCGCGCACAACACGGGCCTCGCGGCCGCGCGCGGCGAGGTCGTCGCCTTCACGGACGACGACGTGGTCGCCGACCCGCGCTGGCTGACCGAGCTGACCGCGCCCTTCGCCGCCGACCCCGGACTCGGGTGCAGCACCGGGCTGATCCTGCCCGCGCGGCTGACCACCCCGGCCCAGGTGCTGCTGGAGAGCCACGGCGGCTTCGCGAAAGGCTTCACTCCAAGGACGTACGACCCGGCGCGGCCGCCGGGCGACGAGCCGCTGTTCCCGTTCACGGCGGGGCGGTTCGGCTCCGGCGCCAACATGGCCTTCCGGACGGCCGTCCTGCGTTCCGTCGGCGGTTTCGACCCGGCCACCGGTGCCGGCACGGCCGCCCGGGGCGGTGACGACCTCTACGGCTTCGTCCGCGTCCTCGCCGAGGGCCACCGGCTGCGCTACACCCCGTCCGCACTGGTCTGGCACCACCACCGGGAGACCTGGCAGGACCTTCAGACGCAGGCGTACGGCTACGGCGCCGGCCTCACCGCGTATCTCACCGCGGTGCTGGTGAACCGGCCCGCGCTGCTGCCGGCGTTCCTCGCGAAACTGCCCCGCGGCCTCGCCCGCGCCCACGCGCTGACCGCCGTACGCGCGACGGAGGGCGGCGGGGCGCCGGGCGACCACGACACGCGGACGCATCCCTGGCCGCGGCGCCTGTCGCGGTTGCAGCGCCGGGGGATGGTGTACGGACCTGTCGGCTATCTGCGCGCGCGGCGGGCGCTGCGCACGCGGGGTGAGGGGGCGGGATGAGGACGTCGCCACGTGCGCGGGACGAGGGGCAGGGGGACGGCAGAGGCCGGGCGGAGCGGGGTGCTCAGGAAGGTGAGGGGCCGATATCCCCACCGGGTGCGGTCGGCTCACCGGCCATCCCGGTCTTCCTGTACCACTCCGTGATGGACGATCCGCCCGGCTGGATCGCCGAGTTCACTGTCACGCCGGAGCAGTTCGCCGCACATCTCGACGCCGTGGTCCGCAGCGGCCGTACGCCCGTCACGATCAGCGCGATCGCCGACCATCTGGCCGGGCGCGCGCCCCTGCCGCCCCGGCCCGTGCTGCTCACCTTCGACGACGGCTTCGCCGACCTGCCCGGCCCCACCGCCGAGGCGCTGGCGGAGCGGGCGCTGCCCGCCACCGCCTATCTCACCACCGGAGCCATCGCCCCGGGCGGCCGCAGCCTGCTGCCACCCGCGCCGATGATGACCCTGGACCGGGCGGCGGAGCTGGAACGTCACGGCATGGAGATCGGCAGCCACACGGTCACGCACGCGCAGCTCGACACCCTGTCCGGCAAGGACCTGGCGTACGAACTGCGCGCGTCGAAGGCCGTGCTGGAGGACGCCCTCGGGCACGAGGTCCGCCATCTCGCCTATCCGCACGGCTACAACAGCCCGCGCGTGCGGGCGATGTCGGCCCGGGCCGGCTACGAGACGGCGACCGCCGTACGGCACGCGCTCAGCTCCGACCGCGACGAGCGCTACCGCATCGCCCGGCTCATCGTCCGGCGTACCCACACCGTCGCCGACGTCGAGGCCTGGCTGGCGGGCGCGGGCGCCCGGGTCGCGCCCTACCGGGACGGGCCGAAGACGATCGCGTGGCGGTGGTACCGGCGGGCCCGCGCGGTGCTGCACGGGCCCGAGTTCGCGGGCTGATCCCTGCCCGAGTCACGTGAGCGGCTGGTTGACGTACGGGTCGGCGACCGCCTTGCGCAGGCTGTCCCAGGCGGCGTCGTTCGCCAGGGCCAGGTTGCAGTGCGGTCCGGGGTCGCGGTAGTTCCACTGGAGGGCCGCCTTCACGCCGTCCAGGCCCTTCAGCACGCCGGGCACCTGCGCGTACCACTCGGCCTGCCGCTGCGGGCGGGACGGGTCCGCGGCGGTGCCGAACTCCGAGAGCATCAGCGGCTTGTCGTCGGAGATGTGCTCGCGGATCCAGTCGTGCACGGAGTGCTGCGTCTGCGCGAAGGTGCGCCAGCCGGTGTTGTGGCAGCGGTAGTAGTTGTACTGGTTGTAGCCGATCCAGTCGACGTACGCGTCGCCGGGATACATCCGCTTCATCTCGTCGGCGTGGTCGAGGTAGCCGGTGGTGATCCACGTCCACACCACGTTGTCGACGCCCAGTGCGCGGAACCGGTCGTGGATGTGCCGGTACGCCTTCACGTACTCGGCGGGGGTGCCGTTGGCCGGGGTGCGGGTGTCCATCTCCAGGTCGAAGGAGAGGAACACCTTCTTGCCGTAGTCCTTGACGCGCTCGGCCTGGACGTCGATGACGGTCCTGTCCAGCTCACCGGAGGCGATCTGCTGCCAGGTCGGCTGCTGCTCCTTCGTGCCGCCCCACCACTTGCTCTCCCAGGACAGCAGCAGGAGGTGGTCCTCGCCGACGCGCCGTTCCTCGGGGGTGAGCAACTGGCCCTCGCGGCGGGTGCCCTGGGGCAGGGACATGTCGTGGTACGTGTACACGATGTCGAGCTCGCGGCCGACGCGCTTCTCATAGGCGCGCACCTTCTCCGGCAGGTCGTCCCGCTCGTGCGGCACGAACGCCCCGAACCAGGCGCCGCAGGGCGGTTCCAGGAGCGCCGTGGGGCGGCAGTCCGCCCGGGAACCGGCGGCTCCCTGGTCGTCCGGCCCGGAGGCGTTCCGGAGGGCGAGTACGCCGACCAGGACCGCGCTGACGATCGTGGCGGACATGATCAGCAGACGGCGCCGGCTCGACGTGAACGGGCCGGCGGACGGCTGCTCCTGGTGTGACTGCGGCCTCCTGCGGTGCTGCCCGGTCGTGGTCGGCTTGCGGCGAAAGGGACGGTGGGGACGGTTGAACCTCACTGAGCAGAACCCTTCGGTGTCCTCGGTGTCGTCCTCGGCGGCGGGGAGGCGCGCAGCGGCGGACAGAACGCGGCGAGTGTGGTCAGCAGCGTCAGTGTCAGCAGCACCCGCTGTGCGCTGAAGGCATGCGTGGCGATCAGTACGGTCGCGACGAGCATCACGGCGCCGATGCTGAGGAACAGCACCAGCATCAGGCGCTCCAGCAGGTCGGAGTGGCGGGCGAAGCCCGGGTCCCGGCGCTCGACGGGACCTTCGGCGGGCCGCTCCCCGAGCGCGGGGGCGCAGACTCTGACCATGGCCGCGCCCGGGCCCGCCGCCAGGAAGAGGGCGACGGCGGCGCCCCGCAGCGGCGATCCGCCGGGCAGGGCGAGGGCGGCGAGCGCGAGCCAGCCACTGAACGGCGGCAGCATCCGGACCACGAGTTCCTGCGGTGTCATCGCTCCGCTCCCCCGCCCTGTTTCAGTACGTAGAGCCATCCGGCGCTGTTCTCCGCCACGAGCCGGAAGCGTGGTGAGGCGGCGACGGACTTCTGGATACGGTCCAGCTGCGCCTTGTCGAGCTGTCCGTTCATCTCGGAGTTGGCCGACTGCCCCTGGGTGAGCAGGAAGTAGGCCCGGGCCGGCCGCTCCACCCCCGCCATGTCACCGGCGAGCGTGCCCGCCGGGTTCCGGACGATCCGGTCGACGTGGCTGCGGGCGTCGTCCAGGAACCAGTAGTGGTCGACGCTCCAGTAGGAGGCATGCGCGAGCGGGTAGTTGCGGTTGGCGGCCACGACGAGCGAGCCGTCGGGCGCCTGGTCGAAGAGCTGCCGTACAAGGGCCACTTCCTGGGGCGGGAAGTAGTTGATCCGGTCCTTGCCCGAGTAGGCCGGCACGAACGCCAGGGTTCCGCCGAGCAGTGCGGCCAGCCCCGCCCAGGTGCCGAGCCCACGTCTGCGGGCCTGCACGGGGGCGGCCTGCCGGCTGCCGGCCTCCTTCGCGGCGGCGTCGGCGGCCAGCGTGCGGACCTCGGGCAGCAGCGCGGCGGCGGCGAAGAACGCCGCGCCGGGCAGCATGAACAGCAGCACTCTGAAGATCATCTCGCTGCCGTAGCTGCTCGCCGCGAACATCGGCAGCGGGGCCGCCGCGATCAGCAGCAGGGGCCGGGCCCGGTGCCGCAGCACGCGTTGGCGCAGGACGCCGACGGCCGCGAGCAGCAGGACGGAGGCGGACAGCAGCCGGGCCGCCCAGGAGGTGGCGATCGCTCCGGTGCCGGTCGGGGTGGCGCCGTACCCCGTCTCCACGTTGGCGCCGACGTCACCGACCGAGCGGATCATGTCCGGCATCGCCGCGGACAGGAAGGGCAGCGCGGCGGTCAGACACCAGGCCAGGAAGATCACCACGGTCGTGGCCACCGGGACCCAGTCGCGATAGCGGCGGCTCAGGCACAGGGCGAGCAGGCAGACGACCAGCATGCCCGGGGTGAGCTGGTGGGAGATGACGATCGCCACGACCATGACGATGAGCATCACCGTCCACACGGCCTGCCGGGGCCGCCCGCCCCGCACGGCGGACCGGCCGAAGCGGCGCAGGACCAGGGCCAGGACGCCGACATGCAGCGCGTACGCCACGGACTGGGGGGAGAAGTAGTCCTGGCCGACCCAGTTGGCGACGTAGAAGAGCCAGACCGCGGTCCAGATCAGCCGCCGGTCCTCCGTGAAGGTGCGGTAGATCAGCAGCAGCGGGAGCAGCAGCATCAGGCTGGAGACCAGGGGCCACCAGGCCATGAACATGGCCGCCGAGTCCACGCCCAGCAGCCGCATCAGGGCGGCCTGCGCGGCGAAGAAGCCGGGCCACTGGTCGTACACCGCCATGTCGCCGACCTGGTCGGCCGTCTGCAGACCGCCTGCCGTCAGCAGATGGTCGATGACCGCCTCGTGCTTCCACGCCCAGGCGTACAGCGGGGTCGGGTACACCAGGGCCTGCGTGGCCCGCTCCATCACCAGCAGCCCGAGGACGTAGGCCGCCGCCCAGGCGCCCGCCCTGCGCGGATCGCGGACCGTGAACCAGAAGCCGGTGGTGAGCACCACGAGGCCGGCCCAGAAGGCCGGGTGCAGCGCGGTGACCAGCCCGTAGTCGTCGAGCCGCGAGACGTCGGTGTGCCGCACGGCGTACACCCACAGGGCGAGCGCGACGAGCAGCGGAACGCCGGGCCAGGCCAGGGCCCGCCGACCGGGCAAGGCGGGGGGCAGGTCGGACAGATCCGTCACGGGCTCATGGGCGGGGCTCGACGACTCCGAGGACGAGGAGCCGGAGGACTGGCCGGCGGTCTCGGGGCTGCTGCCGGGGGTGCTCGCGCCGTCCCGTGCCGGTGTGGGTTCCGGCGTGGATCTCCCCCTCGGAGTTACTGGCGGACGCACGGTGGTTCCCCCCTGGCGGTTCGGCTCTCTTCGGCTCTCTTCGGCTCTCTTGGGGCCCTGTTCGGCTCTGTTCGCTCTGTTCGGCTCTGTTCGCTCTGTTCGGCTCCGGAGCTTGGTCAGGCGCTGGGTCGGCCGGTCGGACTTCTGCGGTGCGGTCGCCCCAGGACCGACGCGGCACGGCGGCACAGCGGCAGGAGCAGGACGAGTACGACGAGGACGGCGAGCAGGGGCGGCGCGACCGGTGCGAGCGCCTCACGCCACACCCAGCCGCCGACCGCGACGAGATACAGAACCCCCCAGCGCCCCGGCCACGGCAGCCGTCCGCCCGCGCTCGCGAGCAGCAGCCACAGCGGTACGAGACACAGCAACTGGCAGACCGGCGGCGCCCAGCGGAACAGCGGCTCGGGCCCGTCGAGCCCGACCGTGTCCGCGAGGAAGCCGGCCGTCTTCTCATACAACGCCCCGCCCACCGGCCGCGGTTCCCGCCCGAGGGCGGCCGGTGCGGCGTACAGGGCGAGCAGGGCGGCGTACAGCGCCGCGCCGGGCAGCCACGGGTCGCGCCGGGTGCACAGCGTGACAGCGGCGACGAACACCACGAGCAGCAGGCCTCCCGCGGTGAGCGACGGCAGCGGCAGGCCGTCCAGCAACTGGCGCCCGGTCAGTGCCGCTTCGGTGGCGTGGTCGAGCCAGGGCAGGTCGCGCAACGGCGCCCAGAAGAAGACGGTGGCGACGCCGAGCAGGCTCCAGAGGGCGCCTCTCAGCCGCCGCTCCTGCGGCTCCTGGTCCGGTTCCGCGAGCTCGTGGCGCGGTGGCTCCCCGGTCGGCCCTTCCGGCCGCACGATCAGCGCCAGTGTGTCTCCCTGGAGCGCCTCCCGTTCGTATCCGGGGCGCCCGATGAACAGCGTGACCGTGTCCTCGTCGCCGTCCTTGGGCTGGTAGGCGGCCCGGCGGGCCCAGGTCGTGCCGTACCCGGCGGTGGCGTTCAGCTTCGCCCAGCGGGTGCCGTAGGAGGAGAGGGAGGTATCGGTGGGCGTGCGGGCCGCGGGCGCGCTGTCGTTGTGCCGCAGTGCCGCGCGCAGCCCGGCCGTGGAGACGACGGCGATCAGCGTCATGCTCAGCAGCACCGCCCAGCCGGCGCCCGCGATACCGGCCGGGGTGAACAACACGGCCGCGCTGCCCAGCACCAGGGCGCACATGGCGCCTTGGAGCGCGGCGAGCACACCCGTGCGCCCCTGCACGCGCAGTACGCCGATGTACAGCTCCACCACGACCCGGGGCAGCGCGCCGAGGGCGAGCAGCCGCAGCACGGTCGAGCCGTGCTCGGCGTAGTCGGGGCTGAAGGGCGTGAGGATGTACGGGGCGAAGAGGACCAGCACCAGCACGACCGGGACCAGCAGCAGCGTCATGCGCCGCAGGGCTCCCCGGACGCCGTCGGCGAGTTGCCGGGGGTCGTGGGAGGCGTGCGCGGTGAGGGACGAGGCCATGTTGATGGCCATGAACTCCATCGTGCCGCCGACCGTGTACGCCACGTAGAAGTAGCCGTTCTCCGCGGCGCTGAAGCGGACCGCGACCATCACCGGCAGCAGGTTGATCATCGCCAGGCTGAAGAGCGCGCCCAGCGAGTCCCCGGCCAGGAAGCGGCCCATGTCGCGCAGTTTCGGGGGCTCTTTCTCCCGGTCGAGTTCGGCCTGGCGCGGGATGAGCCGGCGGAAGATCAGCCAGCCCAGCGGCAGCGTGGAGAAGGCGATCGCCACGGCCCAGGAGACGAAGATGCCGAGGACGGGCAGCGTGCCGGCGAAGACGGCCAGCAGGCCCAGTTTCCCGACCGAGAACACCGCGTTCCCGGCCGGCACCCACTCCGCCTTGCGCAGTCCGGTGAGCACCCCGTCCTGGAGCGTGAGCAGCGCCCAGGCCACGCACGCCGCGACGAACACCGCGCCCGCCATGGGCGTGCCCAGCGGGGCGTACGACGCCCCCCAGGCGTCGAGCGTGAGCAGGAAGACGGCGGCGGCGAGCGCCACGACCAGCGAACTGGCCGCGTACATGCCCCACACCAGGCGCCCGGTCTCCCGGCCCGCGCGCGGGACGAAACGCACGACGGCGCCGATCATCGTCGTCGCCGTGATGCTGGCGAGCAGCCGCATCGCGGCGATGGCGGCGGAGCCCTGGCCGACGGCCTCCTCGGAGTAGTAGCGGGCGGCCACCAGCCAGAAGCCCAGGCCCAGGACGGCGGACACGCCGGTGCTGAGCATGAGGAAGTAGGCGTTCTTGAACAGCGAGTCGTGTGTGTGCTCGTCGGCGGCGGGCGTCGGTCCGCCGCCGTCGGCGCGCGTGGTGGCGGGCTCGTGCACCTGGATCTCAGCCACGGGACTGAACCGGCCCTCCCGGTGCCGGCCTGCCGCGGGGCGGTTCTCCCGGTGCCTCGGCCGGCCGTGCCCCGGACCGCTCCAGCACCTCCACGACCGTCCGGGCCCGCAGCGGGTCCACGGGCAGCGCGTGCCGCGCGAACCAGCGGGCCGCCTCGGGGGCCGGTGAGAGGTCGGTGAACCGCTCGCCGGCGTAGTCGTCCAGGGGCGGGTCGTAGAGGTAGCCGACGACGATGCCCCGCCGTGCCAGGGCCGCGATCGCCGCGTCCCGGTCCGCCACGAACAGCGGGACGCGGAACAGCGGCTGGGTGCCGTGCGCGTCACGGGGCTTGGCCCAGGGTGTGGACAGCAGCAGCTCCGTGCCCGCCCGGCAGGCGTCCAGCAGCTCGTCCAGCCGGTCGAGCCTGCGCCCGACGCGCCGCAGCCGCAGCCGGCCGGACTCCTGGCGGTAGTCGTGCATGTCGACGCGTACCCAGGGGTGGTGGGCGTCGAGCCCGGGCGCGTGGCGGGCGGCCCGCGCGAGGTCGTCCGGGCGCAGCGGCATCCGGATCTCCTCGCGGTCCGCCAGCCCCAGCAGCCGGATCGCGGCCCAGGCGGCGCGCCGCAGCCGCAACCCGCGCACCGCCGCCTCCGCGTACGGCCGGATCGCATAGGCCAGTTCGGAGCCCGGCCGGCGCGGCGTGAGCAGCCCCGCGCAGGTCTTCTCCACCGCGTCCCGCAGCCCCGGGTCGGCGAGGGAGAGCATGCCCCCGGCCTTGGCCCCGACGTGCTTGGACAGGCTGAACACGGAGGCCTCGCCCCACGCCCCGACCGGCCGGTCCCCCACCCGGCTGCCGATGGCGTGCGCCGCGTCCTCGAACAGCGGGATCCCCAGCGCGTCGCACTTCCGCCTGAGACTCGGTGCCGGGTCCGGATTCCCGTACAGGTTCGTCGTGAGCACGGCGGACACCGATCTCCACGTCTCGTCCGGCACGGCATCCATGTCGATGGACGCGTCGAGCGGCTTCAACGGCGCCTGCACCGGGCGCAGTCCGGCCGCGAGCACGACGAAGAGGATGACGTCGTCGTTGACCGGCGACATCAGCACGCGTCCGCCGGGCGGGCACCAGTGGCGCAGCGCCACGTACAACCCGAAACGGCACGACGGTACATACACGCATTCCCGGCCGAGCCGCATGCGCATGGTCTCTTCCAGCCGCTTCGGCTGCACACCACGCCGCACCGAGCCCGCGCCGGCCTCCCCAATGGCCATCCGCCCCCCTGGTGTGCCATCGGAACGCCCCCTCCCCGAGGCCTTCCGGCACCCGCCCAGAGTCGCCCCGTTCGCACCGCTCCGTCAAGATTGCGTCGCGTCCTGTGGATAACTTCCGGCTCGTACGGATGTGACGTCCCGTCCGCCGCGCCCGAGTCGCACCGTCCGGCCCCACCCGGCCCCACCTGCTCCGTTCGCCCGTATCGGCCTCCTCGGACACTGCCCAGGACCGGTGTGCCACCCGTAACGTGTGGCACGACCACGAACACGTGGCGACGACACGGCACACCCGAAAGCGAGGCAGCACCCGATGCCCCCCTTCGATGTCCCCGAGGGCGACCCCTTCGGCCCGCACAACCTGCCGTACGGCGTGTTCTCCCTCCCCGGCTCCTCCCACCGGACCGTGGGCGTCCGGCTCGGCGACCACGTCCTGGACGCCGGCGCGGCGGCCCACGCGCTCGGCTCCCCGTACGCCTCCCTGCTCGCGCGGCCGACCCTCAACCCGCTGCTGGCCGCGGGCCGCACGGCCTGGTCGGACGTCCGCCGGGCGCTGACGGCGTGGGTGACCGTGCCGTCCCACCGCGAGACCCTCGCACCGATGTTCCACCCCCTGTCCTCGGTGACGCTGCACCTCCCCTTCGAGGTCGCGGACTACGTCGACTTCTACGCGTCCGAGAACCACGCCCGGAACGTCGGCCGGATCTTCCGCCCCGACGCCGAGGACTCCCTGACCCCCAACTGGAAGCACCTGCCGATCGGCTACCACGGCCGCTCCGGCACGGTCGTCGTCTCGGGCACGGACGTCGTACGCCCCGCGGGCCAGCGCAAGGCGCCCGCGGATCCGGCTCCGGTCTTCGGCCCGTCCGTCCGCCTGGACATCGAGGCGGAGGTCGGCTTCGTGGTCGGCGTGCCGTCCCGGATGGGCGCGCCGGTGTCCCTCGACGGCTTCCGCGAGCACGTCTTCGGCCTCTGTCTTCTCAACGACTGGTCCGCGCGCGACATCCAGGCCTGGGAGTACGTCCCGCTCGGCCCGTTCCTCGGCAAGTCCTTCGCCACGTCGGTGTCGGCGTGGATCACCCCGCTGGACGCCCTGGAGGAGGCCCGGGTGGCCCCGCCGGCCCGGACGCACGCGCTGCTGCCCTACCTGGACGACAGCAACGAGGAACCCGGCGGCTACGACCTGCGGATCAGCGTCGCCGTCAACGGCCACGTCGTCTCCGAGCCGCCCTTCTCCACCATGTACTGGACGGCCGCCCAGCAACTGGCCCACATGACCGTCAACGGTGCTTCCCTGCGCACCGGAGACCTGTACGGCTCGGGCACGGTCAGCGGCCCGGCGGACCGCGAGCGCGGCTCCCTCCTCGAACTGACCTGGAACGGCCGCGACCCGCTCGAACTCCCCGACGGCAAGCGGACGTTCCTGGAGGACGGCGACGTGGTGACCCTGTCCGCCTGGGCCCCGGGGCCGGACGGTGTACGGGTGGGGCTGGGCGAGGTGACGGGACGGGTGGTGCCGGCCTGACGGCGCGGGGCGGGCGGGACCGTGCGGACACCCCCCGGGGCCCGGATCTGGCCGACAGTCGCCCCTTGCCGCTCTTCCGATGCCGCTCGACCCCTGACTCACACCGCCCGGCACCGTCATACTGGGTTCGGGCGGTGTGCCCGCAGGCACGCGGTGCACGGCACGTCCGGCGCACTCGTCAGCGGGCGCGTCGGGTACGTCGACCGCGTCACCGCTGCGCACAGCAGCCGCCCTTCCCCGCACGACCCGTAGCCGCCCCTCTTCCGACCAGGAACCGGAGCCCGTGGCAATGACCGTCTGCCTGCTCCTGCTGAGCGTTGTCGCCGTGACGGCCGCCGTCCCCGTTCCCCGCGCGCTGACCCGGGCCGCCTGGCCCGAGCGGGAACCGGTGGTCGGGCTGTGGGTGTGGCAGTGCCTGGTCGCCACCGTCCTGCTGTGCTGCGTGACGGCACTCGCCCTGGGCGCCGCCGCCGTGTTCGGCACGGTCCGCGCCCAGCTCTTCGCCCCGGCTCCGGCCGCGGTGACGGCGGCGTACGACCTGTCCACCGCCCCGCCGTGGGCCGCCGCCCTCACCCTGCTGCTGGCCTGCGGCGCCGCCTGGACGACCGCGATGCTCGCGCGCGAACTCGTCGAGGCGCGCCGGCGCCGCACGCAGGCCCGCGCGCACCTGCGCGAACGCGCCCCCGACCTGCCGGCCGGACTGCCCGCCGCCCGCGGCCCCCTCCTGGTCCTGGAGGACGAATACCCCGACGCCTGGTGGATGCCCGGCAGCCCACCCCAGCTGATCGTCACCACGGGCGCCCTGCACCGCCTCACGGACCACCAGCTCGACGCCGTCCTCACCCATGAGCGCGGCCACGCCCGGGCCCGCCACGACTGGCTGCTGCACCTGTCCACCGCCCTGGCCACGGGCTTTCCCCGCATCCCGCTGTTCGCCCACTTCTGCGACCAGACGCACCGCCTGGTCGAACTGGCCGCCGACGACACGGCCTCCCGCCGCTGCGGCCACCTGACCACGGCCCTGGCGCTGATCGAGCTGAACCAGCACCGCGGCGTCCTGTCCTGCGCCTCCAGCCACCGTCTGCTGGGCGAGCGGGTCGACCGGCTGCTGGAACCGCCGCCCCGGCTGGGCCGCCGGCACCGGGCCCTGACGACCACCACGGCCGCGCTGGTACCGCTGCTGCCCCTGCTGATCGTGTTCGCGCCGGGTCTGACCGCCCTGTCGTAGCCGTACCGGAGTGGCGGCCGGTGGCGGATCTCCCCGCAGGCCCGCCGAAGCCGCAGCTCAACAGTCGAACCGGTCACAATCCCGGTGGCGCAACATTCCCGCAACACTACTTTTCCTATCGGATAGGTATGGTCCGAGCCATGCCCAGCGACCGCATCCGAGACCACGCCGGCCAGGGAGCCGCGACCACCGTCGCCGCCCACCGCGCGCGGCGTCGGCTGCGCGCCGACCGGGCCCGGCAACTGGCCGACCTGCTCCGCCGGCAGCTGCTCGCCGACGCCTTCCCCGACGGCACCCTCCCCCACGAGTCGACCCTCGCCACCGACTACGGCGCCAGCCGCAACACGGTCCGCGAGGCCCTCGACCTGCTGCGGGCCGAGGGTCTCGTGGAGCGCCAGCCCGGCGTCGGAACCGTGGTCGTGGCCCACAAGTACACCCACGGTCTCGACCGTCTGATGGGCCTCGCGGAAACCCTCCGTGAACACGGCCGGGTCACCAACGAGGTCCGCACCATGGGACCCGCCCCGGCACCCGCGCCGGTCGCCGAACGCTTCCACCTGGCGCCCGGCACCGATGTCCTCTACATCGAACGCCTGCGCCGCCTGAACGGCCTCCCTCTGTCCCTCGACCTCACCTACATCCCCCTCGACATCGGCACCGAACTGCTCGGCGCCGACCTGGAGAACACCGACGTCTTCCGACTCCTGGAAGCCGTCACCGGCCAACACCTCGGCCACGCCGAGATCACCCTGGAAGCGGTCAGCGCGGACACCCACTCGGCCGCCGTGCTCGAGGCCCCGCGCGGCGCCGCCGTCCTCATGCTGGAACGCCTCACCCACCTCGCGGACGGCCGCCCGGTCGACCTGGAGTTCATCCGCTTCCGCGGCGACCGCATCACCATGAGCGGCCTGCTGCACCGGTCCCAGTAACCCACCCGCTCGCGCAGATTCCTGGAGACAGCCATGACCTTGGCGCCCCAGCGGGCCGACGTGCCCGTGACCATCGACGAGTCGAAGTGCATCGACGGCTGCACGCTCTGCGTGGACATGTGCCCGCTGGACTCCCTCGCCATCGACGAGCGCAACGGCAAGGCGTACATGCATGTCGACGAGTGCTGGTACTGCGGCCCGTGCGCGGCCCGCTGCCCCACCGGAGCCGTCACGGTCAACATGCCCTATCTGCTCCGGTGAGAGGCCCGAACACCCATGTCCCGAACCTCCGTGAAACGCACAGCAGTCGCCGTCTTTGCCGTCGTCCTCCTGCTCCCGCTCAGCGCCTGCGGCGGTGACGCCGAGGCCGGCAGCGGCTCCACGGTCACCGTCACCGTCGGCTACCAGTCCAGGACGATCAACACCGTCACGGCGGGCACCCTGCTGCGCTCCCTCGGCTCCTTCGAGAAGCAGCTGAACTCGCTGCACGACGGAGTCCACTACAAGGTCGACTGGCAGGACTACGCCACCGGCGCGCCCATCACCGCCCAGATGACCGCCGGGAAGATCGACATCGGCTCGATGGGCGACTTCCCGCTGCTCATCAACGCGGCCCGCGGCAAGCAGCTGAACAGCCCGACCCGGCTGGTCTCGGTCACCGGCTACAACCTGCGCGGCGGCCTCAACACCATCGTCACCGCGCCCGGTTCGAAGCTGAACTCGCTGAAGGATTTGAAGGGCAAGAAGGTCTCCACGAGCGTCGGCTCGGCCGCCGACGGCACCCTCGTGCGGGCCCTCCAGCGCGCCGGCATCGACCCCGAGAGCGGCATCGAGAAGCTCAACCAGCAGCCCTCCGTCGGCGCCTCCGCCCTCGCGGCGGGCAGCACGGACGCGCTGTCGCAGTTCGTCGCCTGGCCGGGCCTGCTCGCCTACCAGGGCAAGGCGAAGGCCATCTACGACGGCGCCCGGCTGAACCTGCCCACCTTCCACGGCGTCACCGCCCGCGAGGACTTCGCGAAAGAGCGGCCGGCCGTGCTGGAGGCGTTCCTGAAGGCCCAGGCGGAGGCGACGGACTACCTGAACGACCACCCGGTGGACGCCGCCGAGAAGGTCGCGAAGGCGACCGGCCTGCCCGCCGAGGTCGTCTACCTCTACAACGGCGCTCACGGCATCGCCACCTTCGACCCGGCGATCAAGCCCCGGCTCGTCTCCGCGCTGAAGCAGGACGTCTCGGTCCTCAAGTCGGCGAAACTCACCGGCGACGTGGACGTCGACTCCTTCGTCGACGACCAGTACGTGAAGAAGGCCCTCGGATCGAAGGCGTACGCCGAGCGTCTCGCCGCGAAGCCCGCACCGGCCGCGAGCGAGGCCTGGCCCAAGGGCGCCTCGAAGACCGTCACCTTCAACTCCCCCTCTCAGCTGCTGCGCTACGTGGCCGGGCACCGCGACACCCTGCGCGCCGCCTACGTCCCCGACACCACCACCGGCACCCTGTGGTTCGCCGACAAGGCCGTGTGGGTGTCCGACGGCGACAAGCTGCTGCCCTTCGTCGCCCCCGACACCGCGCAGGCGTACGTCGCCGGGCACGGCGGGGCGCGGGTCGTCCCGTACGCCGACGCCCTGGAGCGGGCGTCGTGAGGCGCTATGTGCTCCGCGTGCTCTCGCTGGCCGCCGCGCTCGGCCTGTGGCAGACGCTGACCAGCCTGAATGTCGACCTGTGGCTGCGCTTCTCGCAGTTCCCGACGGTCACCGACGTGGCCCGGGCCTTCGCCGCCCGGCTGTCCGGGCCGGACTACTGGACGGACCTCACCGACAGCCTCACCCGGATCCTCACCGGCTTCCTGCTGGCCGCCGTCCTGGGCGTGGCCACGGGCGTGCTCGTTGCCCGCTCGCGCCTCGCCGAGGACCTGCTCGGCCCCCTGCTGGAGGTCATCCGCCCGATCCCGGCCATCGCGCTCGTCCCCGTCGCGATCCTGCTGTTCCCCTCCAACGAACAGGGCATCGTCTTCATCACCTGCGCCGCGGCCTTCTTCCCGGTCCTGGTCTCCACCCGGCACGCGGTGCGCGACCTGGCCCCCACGTGGGAGGAGGCCGTGCGCACCATGGGCGGCGGCCGGTGGCGGATCCTCGGCTCCGTCGTCCTGCCGGGCGCGCTGCCCGGGGTGTTCGGCGGCCTGTCCGTCGGCATCGGCGTGTCCTGGATCTGTGTGATCTCCGCCGAGATGATCTCCGGCCAGTACGGCGTCGGCTACCGCACCTGGCAGGACTACACCGTCGTCGACTACCCGGGCGTCTTCGTCGGCATGGTCACCATCGGCGTGCTCGGCTGGGTCACCTCCACGGCCGTGGAGCTGCTCGGCCGCCGCCTCACCCGCTGGCTGCCCCGCACCGCGTACGCCCCGGACGCCCGGCCGCCCAGGCCCGCCCGGTCCGTCCGGTCCGTCCGGTCCGCGAAACCCGCGCCGGCCGCACCCGGCGCGGTACCCGGCGGGCCCGCATCCGAGGAGGCACGCGATGAGCACCTCGTCTGAGTCCGTCCTGAGCGCCTCGCCCGCGGCCGTCGCCACCGGCGCTCCGGTCCGCGGCACCCGGCTCACGCTGTCCGGCGCCCGCCTCGGACGCCCCGGCGCGCCCGCCCTGGACGGCGTCGACCTGGACATCGCCCCCGGCGAGATCCTCACCGTCGTCGGCCCCTCCGGCTGCGGCAAGTCGACCCTCCTGCGCACCCTGGCCGGCCTGCTGCCGCCGCTCGCCGGGGAGATCACGCAGGACGGGCACCCGCTGAACGGCCCCTCGGCCGACCGCGCCCTGGTCTTCCAGGAGGACGCCCTGCTCCCCTGGCGCACCCTGCGCGCCAACATCGAACTCCCCCTCGCCATCCGCGGTGTGCCCCGCGCCCAACGCCGGGAGCAGGCCCAGGCCTGGCTGGAGCGGGTCGGGCTCGGCACGCAGGCACGGCAGTTGCCGCACCGCGTCTCCGGCGGCCAGCGCCAGCGGGTCCAACTGGCCCGCGCCCTGGCCGCGCGCCCCCGCGCCGTCCTGATGGACGAGCCGTTCGGCGCGCTCGACGCCCAGACCCGCGCGGGCATGCAGGACCTGCTCGTCGAGGTGCTGCACGGCACCGGCGCGACCGTCGTCTTCGTCACCCACGACGTGGACGAGGCGCTCTTCCTCGGCGACCGCGTGGCCCTGCTCGGCGCGGGCGGCCTCGTCGCCGTACGGGACGTGCCCCGCCCGCGCGAGCGCGGCGCGCACGACGACCCGGCGCGCCTGGCCCTGCGGCGCGACGTCCTCACCTCGCTCGGTACGTGAAAGGCACCCCGGTGACCACCTCCGTGAACCCCCCTGCGGACACTCCCCTGGCCGTCCCGTCCCTCACCGACGCCGAGGAACTGACCTGCGACGTCCTCGTCATCGGCGGCGGCACCGCCGGCACCATGGCGGCCCTGACCGCCGCCGAGCACGGCGCGAACGTGCTGCTCCTGGAGAAGGCCCACGTCCGGCACTCCGGCGCGCTCGCCATGGGCATGGACGGCGTCAACAACGCGGTCATCCCGGGCCGCGCCGAACCCGACGACTACGTCGCCGAGATCACCCGCGCCAACGACGGCATCGTCGACCAGTCCACCGTCCGCCAGACCGCCACCCGCGGCTTCGCCATGGTGCAGCGGCTGGAGTCGTACGGCGTGAAGTTCGAGAAGGACGAGCACGGCGACTACGCGGTCCGCCAGGTCCACCGCTCCGGCTCCTACGTCCTGCCGATGCCGGAGGGCAAGGACGTCAAGAAGGTCCTGTACCGGCAGCTGCGGCGGCGCGAGATGCGGGAGAGGATCCGCATCGAGAACCGGGTGATGCCGGTTCGGGTCCTCACGGCGGACGGGCGAGCTGTCGGGGCGGCCGGCTTCAACACCCGCACGGGGCGGTTCGTCCAGGTCCGCGCCGGTGCGGTAATCCTCGCGACGGGCGCCTGCGGCCGCCTCGGCCTGCCCGCCTCCGGCTACCTCTACGGCACCTACGAGAACCCCACCAACGCGGGCGACGGCTACGCCATGGCCTACCACGCGGGCGCCGAACTCACCGGCATCGAGTGCTTCCAGATCAACCCGCTGATCAAGGACTACAACGGCCCCGCCTGCGCCTATGTCGCCAACCCCTTCGGGGGCTACCAGGTCAACCGGCACGGCGAGCGCTTCGTCGACTCCGACTACTGGTCCGGCCAGATGATGGCCGAGTTCGCCGCGGAGGTGGCGTCCGACCGGGGCCCGGTCTACCTGAAGCTGAGCCATCTCCCCGAGGAGTCCGTCTCCGCCCTGGAGACGATCCTCCACTCGACCGAACGCCCGACCCGCGGCACCTTCCACTCCGGCCGCGGCCACGACTACCGCACCCACGACGTCGAGATGCACATCTCCGAGATCGGCCTGTGCGGCGGCCACTCCGCCTCCGGCGTCCGCGTGGACGACCACGCCCGCACGACCGTCCCCCGCCTGTACGCGGCCGGCGACCTGGCCTGCGTCCCGCACAACTACATGATCGGAGCGTTCGTCTTCGGCGACCTGGCCGGCGCGGACGCGTCCCAGTACTCGGCGTACGAAGGGGAGCTGCCCGGTGAGCAGCTCCGGGAGGCGCACGAGCTGATCTACCGCCCGCTGCGCAACCCCGACGGCCCGCCGCAGCCCCAGGTCGAGTACAAGCTGCGCCGTTTCGTGAACGACTACGTGGCCCCGCCGAAGTCCGGTGCCCGGCTGTCGCTGGCCCTGGAGGCGTTCGAGCGGATGCGCGCCGACATCGCCGCGATGGGCGCCCGCACCGCGCACGAGCTGATGCGCTGCGCGGAGGTCACCTTCATCCGCGACTGCGCGGAGATGGCCGCGCGGTCCTCCCTCGCGCGCACGGAGTCCCGCTGGGGCCTCTACCACGACCGCCTCGACCACCCCGCTCGCGACGACGCGTCCTGGTTCCACCATCTCGATCTGCACAAGTCCCCCTCTGGTGCGATGGAGTTCACGGCCCGTCCCGTGGCTCCCTATCTCGTTCCGGTCGACGGCTTCGCCCCCGTCGGCGGCCTGTCCCGCTTTCTCGGCGAGGTCCACGCCGAGGACGTGGCGACGGCGGGGTCGCAGGACGTGGCGCCGGTGGCGGGCCGGGCGGGGACGGCGGAGCCGGAGGCGGCTTCGGCTCCGCATGTCTCGCCCACCGCGCCGTCCGGCGAGCGGTCCGCCGCCCGCCTCCTCGAACTCGTCGCCCTCGCCGACGAGGAGCCCGAACTCGACGCCCTTCTGCCCTACCTGACCGACCCGGTGCCCGCTGTCCGCCGTGAGGCCGTCGCCGTGCTCACCGAGACGCTGCCGGCGGGGACGGGGACCGCCCTCGCCGCCGCTCTGCGCGACAACGCCGCCGAGGTGCGTGCCGCCGCCGCAGCGTCACTGCGCGAGCTCGTCGAGACGCTCCCGGCCGAGCCCGATCTGCGCGACGGCCTCGCCGCCGCCCTGGCCGAGCCGGACCCGGTGGTCCGCGCCGCGGCGCTGGACGTCCTGCGTGCCCTGCGCCTGGGAGACGCCGCCTTGTTCGCGGTCTGTCTGGCCGACTCCGAGATCGCCGTCCGCATCGAGGCCGTGCGCGCCCTCGTGTCGGTCGACGCCGCCGGCGAACTGGCCCGGGCGGCGACCGGCGACCCGTCCCGCGAGGTCCGGGTGGCGATCGCCAAGGGCCTCGCCACGGTGGGTGCCGAGCGGCCGGCGCAGGACACCACGGCCGCCGCCCATCCCGCCGCCGACGCCATCGAAGCGGCCCTCACCGGCCTCCTCGACGACCCCGACGCCCTGGTCCGCGCAGCGGCCTACGGAGCACTGGGCACCACCGGCTGCCCCGAGCCCCTCACCGCACGCGCGGTGGCCGCCCTGTCCGAGTCGGCCTGGCAGGTCCGGGCCGGAGCCGCCACGGCCCTGTCCGTCGCCGACCCCGACGTGGCCGTCCCGGCGCTCGCCAAGGTCCTCTCGGATGCCAACGCCGATGTCCGCAAGGCCGCCGTCCTGGCCCTGACCCGGCACCGCGCCACCGAGGAGGCCCGGGCGGCCCTGGCCACGGCGACGACGGACTCCGACGCGGATGTCAGGGCGTACGCGGGACGGGCGCTGTGACGGGCCCGGCTCCCCAGCCCCTGTGACCCCGGCCGGAGCCTGGCCCTATATCCAGTCGTCGGGCTCCGGCTCCGCGTCCGTCTCCGGCCAGTGGTACGGCTCCCCGGCGTCCTGACCGGCGGCGGCGTGGGCCGGAGCCCGGCCGGGCGCCTGGGCCGAGGGCGAGTCGCCCGCAGGAGCGGAGCCTGCCGGCCCGCCCAGCGACGCGAGCACCTCCAGCACGCCCTCCCCGTACGTCGCGAGCTTCTTCTCCCCCACCCCGCTGATCCCGCCGAGTTCGGCCACCGAGCCCGGCCACACCGTGGCGATCTCCCTCAGCGTGGCGTCGTGGAAGATGACGTACGCCGGGACGCCCTGCTCGCGAGCCTGCTCGGCCCGCCAGGCGCGCAGTGCCTCGAAGGCCGGCAGCAGTTCCTCGGGCAGCTCGGCGGCGGCCGTCCTGCCCTTGCGCTCGCCCCGCCCCGAGCCCGAGGACGACGAGGACCCCGACCGGGAGGTCACCGGCTTCTTCGGCTCCTTCCGCAGCGGCACCTCACGCTCCCGCCGCAGCACCGCCCCGCTCGCCTCGGTCAGCACCAGCGTGCCGTACTCGCCCTCCACCGCCAGCAGCCCCTGGGCCAGCAACTGCCGGATGACGCCCCGCCATTCGCCCTCGGTCAGATCGTCACCGATGCCGAACACCGACAGCTGGTCGTGGTCGAACTGGATGACCTTGCCGGTCCGCTTGCCCAGCAGGATGTCGACGATCTGCACCGCGCCGAACTTCTGCCCCCGCTCCCGCTGGAGCCGCACCACCGTCGACAGCACCTTCTGCGCCGCGACCGTGCCGTCCCAGGTCTCCGGCGGGGTCAGGCAGGTGTCGCAGTTGCCGCAGCCGGCCGGGTCCGGGTCCTGGCCGAAGTAGGCGAGGAGCTGGCCCCGGCGGCACTGGGCCGTCTCGCACAGCGCCAGCATCGAGTCCAGGTGCGCCTGGGCCCGCCGCCGGAACGCCTCGTCGCCCTCGCCCGACTGGATCAGCTTGCGCTGCTGTATGACGTCGTTCAGCCCGTACGCCATCCAGGCCGTCGACGGCAGCCCGTCCCGTCCGGCCCGGCCCGTCTCCTGGTAGTAGCCCTCGACCGACTTGGGCAGGTCGAGGTGGGCGACGAAGCGTACGTCCGGCTTGTCGATGCCCATCCCGAAGGCGATGGTCGCCACCACGACCAGGCCGTCCTCCCGCAGGAAGCGGGACTGGTGGGCCGCGCGCGTGCCCGCGTCCAGGCCCGCGTGGTACGGCACAGCCTCGATGCCGTTGCGGCTGAGGAACTCCGCCGTCTTGTCGACCGAGTTGCGCGAGAGGCAGTAGACGATGCCCGCGTCGCCCGCGTGCTCCTCGCGCAGGAAGCTCAGCAGCTGCTTCTTCGGGTCCGCCTTCGGCACGATCCGGTACTGGATGTTGGGCCGGTCGAAACTCGCCACGAAGTGCCGGGCCGCCGGCATGTTCAGCCGCTCGGTGATCTCCTGGTGCGTCGCCCGCGTGGCCGTCGCCGTGAGCGCGATCCGCGGTACGTCCGGCCAGCGCTCGCCGAGCAGCGACAGCGCGAGGTAGTCCGGCCGGAAGTCGTGGCCCCACTGCGACACGCAGTGCGCCTCGTCGATCGCGAAGACGGAGATCTTCCCGCGGGAGAGCAGGTCGAGCGTGTTCTCCAGCCGCAGCCGCTCCGGCGCCAGGTACAGCAGGTCAAGCTCGCCGGCGAGGAACTCGGCCTCGACCATCCGCCGCTCGTCGAAGTCCTGCGTGGAGTTCATGAACCCGGCCCGCACGCCCAGGGCCCGCAGCGCGTCCACCTGGTCCTGCATGAGGGCGATGAGCGGGGAGACGACCACACCCGTACCCGGCCTGACCAGGGACGGGATCTGGTAGCACAACGACTTGCCGCCGCCGGTCGGCATGAGCACGACAGCATCGCCGCCCGCCACGACGTGGTCGATGACGGCTTCCTGCTCTCCCCGGAAGGCCTCGTAGCCGAAGACCCGGCGCAGCGCGGCCACCGCCTCGCTCGCCTCGGCGCCGAGGGGCCCGGCGGGGCCGCCGCCCGCACCGACCCCGGCCCCGGTCTCCGTCACCGCGTCCAGTTCCGTCATCACACCCGTCCCGCCGGTAGCGCCCATCGTTCCGTCCCCCGTACGTCGCCCCTCGACCACTGCGTCCACCATAGGCGCCCGCACCGACAGCCCCGGAGTTATCCACAGGCCGCCCCGAACGCCTGCGTCAAGGACACGACAGTCGTTCACACGTTCGCGGGAGACCCCGCCCTTTCCGCCCGATGGTCTGAAAGACCCGGCGAGACTCCGTCCCATGGGAGCACGGATGAGCGGCGCACCGAACGCGTCCACGCCGACCTGGCCGACCCCGCCGGAAGGCGGCTGGACCGCCGACGACCTTGACCACCTTCCGAATCTGCCTCCGCACACGGAGCTGATCGACGGGAGCCTGGTCTTCGTCAGTCCGCAGACTGTTTTCCACTCACGCGCTGTCGACTTCTTCAATGGGCAGCTCCAGTCTCTGGCCCCCTCGGAATTCGAGGTCATTCTGGGATTCACCATCGACATCGACCGTCAGAACCGGCCCGAGCCGGATGTGATCGTGGTACGCGGCGATGTGGTGGAGGATCCCGAGCAGACCCGCTATCCGGTGGAGTCCGTCCTGCTCGCCATCGAGGTCGTCTCGGCGGACTCCGTCTCCCGGGACCGCGAGACCAAGCCGCTGAAGTACGCCAGGGCCGGTATCCCCCACTACTGGCGCGTGGAGAACGAGAAGGGCCTCGCCGCCGTGCACGTCTTCGAGCTGGAGCCCACCACCCGTGCGTACACCAGCACGGGGATCTTCCGTGAGCGGATGAAGGTCAGCTCCCCGTTTCCCGTGGATCTGGATCTCACCGGCATCAAACCGCGCCGCAAGAGCGGCGAGTAACCGCCACGACGCACAAGGCAGCGGCCCGGCACCCCCCGAGGGGAACCGGGCCGCTGTCTCGCACCGAGCGGAGCGTCAGCGCACGAACACCCCCGCCTGCCCCGCCAGATCCAGGAAGTACTGCGGCGCCACTCCGAGCACCAGCGTGACCGCCACACCGACCCCGATCGCCGTCATCGTCAGCGGCGACGGCACGGCCACCGTCGGGCCCTCCGGCCGCGGATCGCTGAAGAACATCAGCACGATGACGCGGATGTAGAAGAACGCCGCGATCGCCGACGAGATCACACCGATCACGACGAGCGGGGCGGCCCCGCCCTCCGCCGCCGCCTTGAACACGGCGAACTTCCCGGCGAAGCCGGAGGTCAGCGGAATGCCGGCGAAGGCCAGCAGGAACACCGCGAACACGGCCGCCACCAGCGGCGAGCGCCGGCCGAGCCCCGCCCACTTGGACAGGTGCGTCGCCTCGCCGCCGGCGTCGCGCACGAGCGTGACCACCGCGAAGGCACCGATCGTCACGAACGAGTACGCGGCCAGGTAGAAGAGGACGGACGACACACCGTCCGGCGTGGTCGCGATGACACCCGCGAGGATGAACCCGGCGTGCGCGATCGACGAGTAGGCCAGCAGCCGCTTGATGTCGGTCTGTGTGATCGCGACGATGGCACCGCCCAGCATGGTGACGATCGCCACGGCCCACATCACCGGCCGCCAGTCCCAGCGCAGGCCCGGCAGGACGACGTACAGCAACCGCAGCAGCGCGCCGAACGCCGCCACCTTCGTCGCCGCCGCCATGAAACCGGTCACCGGCGTGGGCGCGCCCTGGTACACGTCCGGCGTCCACATGTGGAACGGCACCGCGCCCACCTTGAACAGCAGGCCCATCACCACCAGCGCGGCACCGATCAGCAGCAGCACGTCGTTGCCCATGGTGCCCGCGAGCGCCGGGTTGACGTCCGCGACCGTGCCGTCGACGACCTGTGCGATCGTCGCGTACGACATCGAGCCCGCGTAGCCGTACAGCAGGGCGATGCCGAACAGGGTGAACGCGGAGGCGAACGCGCCGAGCAGGAAGTACTTGACCGCCGCCTCCTGCGACATGAGCCGCTTGCGCCGGGCCAGGGCGCACAGCAGGTACAGCGGGAGCGAGAAGACCTCCAGCGCCACGAAGAGCGTCAGCAGGTCGTTGGCCGCCGGGAAGATCAGCATGCCGGCGACGGCGAACAGCAGCAGCGGGAACACCTCGGTGGTGGTGAACCCGGCCTTGACCGCGGCCTTCTCACTCTCGCTGCCCGGCACGGACGCGGCCTGCGCGGCGAAGGAGTCGACCCGGTTGCCGTGCACCACCGGGTCGAGCCGCCGCTCGGCGAAGGTGAACAGGCCGACCAGCGCCGCCAGCAGGATGGTGCCCTGGAGGAACAGGGCCGGTCCGTCGACGGCGATCGCGCCCATCGCCGCGATGCGCGCCTTGGTCGTGCCGTATCCGTCGGCCGCGAGGGCGACGACCGCGGCGAAGGCGGCGGCGAGCGCGACGACGGACACGAACATCTGGACGTAGTAACGGGATTTGCGCGGTACGAACGCCTCGACGAGGATCCCGAGGATCGCCGCACCGACGACGATCAGGGTGGGCGCCAACTGTCCGTACTCGAACTTCGGCGCGTCGATCTTGGTGATCGGCTCGGCCGCGGTTGTCCACAGGCTGTGGACGGCTGTTGCGCTCACTTGGCCGCCTCCACCTCGGGCTGGGGGTCCTTCTTCTGTACGTCGGACATGGTCTGTTTCACCGCGGGGTTGACGATGTCCGTGACGGGCTTCGGGTAGACGCCCAGGAAGATCAGCAGTACGACCAGCGGGGCGACCACCACGAGTTCCCGCACTCTGAGGTCCGGCATAGCACTGACTGCCGGTTTCACCGGGCCCGTCATCGTCCGCTGGTAGAGGACGAGGGTGTAGAGCGCGGCGAGGACGATGCCGAAGGTGGCGATGATGCCGATCACCGGGTAGCGCGTGAACGTGCCGACCAGGACCAGGAACTCGCTCACGAACGGCGCCAGACCCGGCAGCGACAGGGTCGCGAGGCTGCCGATCAGGAACGTGCCGGCCAGCACCGGAGCGACCTTCTGCACACCGCCGTAGTCGGCGATGAGCCGCGAGCCGCGCCGGGAGATCAGGAAGCCCGCCACCAGCATCAGCGCGGCGGTCGAGATGCCGTGGTTGACCATGTAGAGCGTCGCGCCGGACTGGCCCTGGCTGGTCATCGCGAAGATGCCCATGATGATGAAGCCGAAGTGCGAGATCGACGCGTAGGCCACCAGGCGCTTGATGTCCCGCTGGCCGACCGCGAGCAGCGCCCCGTAGATGATGCTGATCAGGGCCAGGACGAGGATCACGGGCGTGGCCCACTTGCTGGCCTCCGGGAACAGCTGGAGGCAGAAGCGGAGCATCGCGAAGGTGCCGACCTTGTCGACGACCGCCGTGATCAGTACGGCGACCGGGGCGGTGGACTCCTGCATGGCGTTGGGCAGCCAGGTGTGCAGCGGCCACAGCGGCGCCTTCACCGCGAAGGCGAAGAAGAAGCCCAGGAACAGCCAGCGTTCGGTGCCGGTCGCCATGTCGAGCGTGCCGTTGGCCCGGGCCGCGGCGATCTCCTGGAGGGAGAAGTTCCCGGCGACCACGTAGAGACCGATCACCGCGGCCAGCATGATCAGGCCGCCGACCAGGTTGTAGAGGAGGAACTTCACGGCCGCGTACGACCGTTGCGTCGCCGCCGCCTTCTCGCCGTGCTCGTGGGCACGGTCCCCGAAGCCGCCGATGAGGAAGTACATCGGGATCAGCATGGCTTCGAAGAAGATGTAGAAGAGGAAGACGTCGGTGGCCTCGAAGGAGAGGATCACCATCGCCTCGACGGCGAGGATCAGGGCGAAGAAGCCCTGTGTCGGCCGCCACCGGCTGCTGCCGGTCTCCAGCGGGTCGGCGTCGTGCCAGCCCGCGAGGATGATGAACGGGATCAGCAGGGCCGTGAGCGCGATCAGCGCCACCGCGATGCCGTCCACGCCCAGTTCGTAGCGGACACCGAAGTCGGCGATCCAGGCGTGGGACTCGGTGAGCTGGTAGCGGCCGCCGTCCGGGTCGAAGCGGACCAGGACGACGATCGCCAGGACGAGCGTGGCGAGCGAGACGAGCAGCGCCAGCCACTTGGCGGCGGTGCGTTTGGCGGCCGGTACGGCGGCCGTGGCGATCGCCCCGACGGCCGGGAGCGCCGCTGTCGCTGTCAGCAGAGGAAAGGACATCGGTATCAGACCGCCCTCATCAGCAGGGTCGCGGCGACGATGACCGCCGCGCCGCCGAACATCGAGACCGCGTAGGAGCGGGCGAAGCCGTTCTGCAGCCTGCGCATCCGCCCGGAGAGGCCGCCGACCGAGGCCGCCGTGCCGTTGACGACGCCGTCGACCAGGGTGTGGTCGACGTAGACCAGGGACCGCGTGAGGTGCTCGCCGCCGCGGACCAGGACGACGTGGTTGAAGTCGTCCTGGAGCAGGTCACGCCGGGCGGCCCGGGTGAGCAGCGAGCCGCGCGGGGCGACGGCCGGGACCGGGCGGCGTCCGTACTGCGCCCAGGCGACGGCGACGCCGATGATCATGCACGCGACGGTCGCACCGGTGACGACACCCGCGCTGATCGGCGGGTTGCCGTGGCTGTGCCCGGTGATCGGCTCCAGCCAGTGCAGGAAGCGGTCGCCGATGCTGAAGAACGCACCGCCGGCCACCGATCCGACGGCCAGCACGATCATCGGGATCGTCATGATCTTGGGCGACTCGTGCGGGTGGGGCGGGGTGTACTCGCCGCGCGTCTCGGCGGCGGGCTCCACGTCCGGTTCGGCCGGGGACGGCGTCGGGGCGTTGCGCCAGCGCTCCTCACCGAAGAACGTCATCAGCATCACGCGCGTCATGTAGAACGCGGTGATGGCCGCGCCGAGCAGGGCGCAGGCGCCGAGGATCCAGCCCTCGGTGCCGCCCTTGGCGAACGCCGCCTCGATGATCTTGTCCTTGGAGAAGAAGCCGGACAGACCCGGGAAGCCGATGATCGCGAGGTAACCGAGGCCGAAGGTGACGAAGGTGATCGGCATGTACTTCCTCAGACCGCCGTACCTCCTCATGTCCACCTCGTCGTTCATGCCGTGCATGACCGAACCGGCGCCGAGGAAGAGCCCGGCCTTGAAGAAGCCGTGCGTCACCAGGTGCATGATGGCGAAGACGTAGCCGATGGGGCCGAGGCCCGCGGCGAGGATCATGTAGCCGATCTGCGACATGGTCGAACCGGCCAGGGCCTTCTTGATGTCGTCCTTCGCGCAACCGACGATCGCACCGAAGAGGAGCGTGACCGCGCCGACGATCGTCACGACCAGCTGCGCGTCCGGGGCGCCGTTGAAGACGGCCGCGGAACGGACGATCAGGTACACGCCCGCCGTCACCATGGTCGCGGCGTGGATCAGGGCCGAGACCGGGGTCGGGCCCTCCATCGCGTCCCCGAGCCAGGACTGCAGCGGCACCTGGGCGGACTTGCCGCAGGCGGCGAGCAGCAGCATCAGCGCGATCGCGGTCAGCTTGTCCTCACCGGCGGCACCGGCGAGCCCGGCCTCCGTGTGGCTGCCGAGCACCGGCCCGAAGGCGAAGGTGCCGAACCACAGGAACATCAGCATGATCGCGATGGACAGGCCCATGTCGCCGACGCGGTTGACCAGGAAGGCCTTCTTCGCGGCCGTCGCGGCGCTGGGCTTGTGCTGCCAGAAGCCGATCAGCAGGTAGGAGGCGAGACCGACGCCCTCCCAGCCGACGTACAGCAGCAGGTAGTTGTCGGCGAGGACGAGCAGCAGCATCGCCGCGAGGAACAGGTTCAGGTAGCCGAAGAAGCGGCGGCGCCGCTCGTCGTGCTCCATGTACCCGACGGAGTAGAGGTGGATCAGCGATCCGACGCCCGTGATGAGCAGGACGAACGTCATGGACAGCTGGTCGAGCTGGAAGGCGACGTCCGCCTGGAAGCCCTCGACCGGGATCCAGCTGAACAGGTGCTGGCTCATGACGCGGTTCTCGGGCGCCTGGGCGAGCATGTCGCTGAACAGCACCAGGCCGAGCACGAAGGAGGCGGCCGCGAGCAGCGTGCCGATCCAGTGGCCGACGGCGTCCAGCCGGCGTCCGCCGCACAGCAGGACCGCCGCTCCGAGCAGAGGCGCCGCCACCAGCAGCGCAATCAGGTTCTCCACGATTCTTCCGACCCCTTACAGCTTCATCAGGCTGGCGTCGTCGACCGAGGCCGAGTGGCGGGCGCGGAACAGGGACACGATGATCGCGAGCCCGACCACGACCTCCGCGGCGGCGACGACCATCGTGAAGAAGGCGATGATCTGGCCGTCGAGGTTGCCGTGCATCCGGGAGAAGGCGACGAACGCGAGGTTGCAGGCGTTGAGCATGAGCTCGATGCACATGAACACGACGATCGCGTTGCGCCGGATCAGTACGCCGGTGGCGCCGATCGTGAACAACAGGGCCGCGAGATACAGATAGTTGACCGGGTTCATTTCGACGCCTCCTCGGGCCGCTTGAACGTGGTCGGCTCGATGGCCTTCCGCTCCAGGCGCTCCTCGGCACGCTGCTCCAGGGCCCGCAGGTCGTTGAGCGCCTCCTGCGACACGTCCCGGATCTGGCCCCGCTCCCGCAGCGTCTTGCTGACGGTGAGGTCGGACGGTGTGCCGTCGGGCAGCAGGCCCGCGATGTCGACCGCGTTGTGCCGGGCGTACACACCGGGCGCCGGCAGGGGCGGCAGCTGCTTTCCTTCGCGGACCCGCTCCTCGGAGAGCTCCCGCTGCGTCTTGGCGCGCTCGGTGCGCTCGCGGTGCGTGAGCACCATGGCGCCGACGGCGGCCGTGATGAGCAGGGCGCCGGTGATCTCGAACGCGAAGACGTAACGGGTGAAGAGGAGGGTGGCGATGCCCTGCACGTTGCCGCCGGCGTTCGCCTGGCCGATGCCGTTGAACTCCTTCAGGGAGGCGTTGCCGATGCCGGCGATCAGCAGGACGCCGAAGCCGAGGCCGCACAGCAGGGCCAGCCAGCGCTGGCCCTTGATGGTCTCCTTCAGGGAGTCCGCCGCGGTGACGCCGACGAGCATCACCACGAACAGGAACAGCATCATGATCGCGCCGGTGTAGACGATGATCTGCACGACGCCCAGGAAGTAGGCGCCGTTGGCGAGGTAGAACACCGCCAGGATGATCATGGTCCCGGCGAGGCAGAGGGCACTGTGCACGGCCCTCTTCATGAGGATGGTGCACAGGGCGCCGATCACCGCGACCGTCCCGAGGATCCAGAACTGGACGGCCTCTCCGGTGGAGGTGGAGTAGGCGGCGAGCTGGGTGGTCATCGGCCGATCACCTTCTCCGACGCCGGTTCCGTCCCGCCGAAGGTCGAGTCGGCCTCCTGGACGACCTCGCCCTTGGAGTGGGCGACCTGCCGCTCCGTACCGGGCGCGGCCTCGGTGACCAGGCCCCGGTAGTAGTCCTGCTCGTCCGTGCCCGGGTAGATGGCGTGGGGCGTGTCGACCATGCCCTCCTCCAGGCCGGCGAGCAGCTGCTCCTTGGTGTAGATGAGGTTGGCCCGGCTGGAGTCGGCGAGCTCGAACTCGTTCGTCATCGTCAGCGCGCGCGTGGGGCACGCCTCGATGCACAGGCCGCACAGGATGCAGCGGGCGTAGTTGATCTGGTAGACGCGGCCGTACCGCTCGCCCGGCGAGTAGCGCTCCTCGTCGGTGTTGTCCGCGCCCTCCACGTAGATCGCGTCGGCGGGGCAGGCCCACGCGCACAGTTCGCAGCCGACGCACTTCTCCAGGCCGTCGGGATGGCGGTTGAGCTGGTGCCGTCCGTGGAAGCGCGGAGCCGTGGTCTTCTGCTGCTCCGGGTACTGCTCGGTCAGCCGCTTCTTGAACATGGCCTTGAAGGTCACGCCGAAGCCGGCCACCGGGTTCTGGAAACCGGGCTTGGTGTCCTTCGGTTCCTCAGCCATCGGACGCCTCCTTTCCATCCGTAGTTCCGCCCAGAGATCCGTCACTCTGAGTATCGGGCCCACCACTGACAATCAGCTCCCGCTCACGGCGCGAGCGGCGCCGCGGGACTGCTGGAAGCTCCTGTCCCGGCAGGGGCGGTACGGGGAATCCGCCCGCCATCGGGTCGAAGGCGACCGGGGTCTCGCCCGGCTGCCCGTCCTCCTTCGCCTTCTCGCGGAACATGTCGACGACGAAGGAGAGCACCAGCAGGGCCAGCACGCCGCCGCCGACGTAGAGGGCGATGTCGGCGAAGTCGTAGCCCTCGTTCCGCAGGGCGCGCACGCTGGCGACGAGCATCAGCCAGACCAGCGAGACCGGGATGAGGACCTTCCAGCCGAGCTTCATCAGCTGGTCGTAGCGCACGCGGGGGAGCGTGCCGCGGATCCAGATGAACATGAACAACAGCAACTGGACCTTGACCGTGAACCAGAGCATCGGCCACCAGCCGTGGTTCGCGCCCTCCCAGAAGGTGCTGATCGGCCAGGGGGCCCGCCAGCCGCCGAGGAACAGCGTCGTGGCGACGGCCGAGACGGTCACCATGTTGACGTACTCGGCGAGCATGAACATCGCGAACTTGATCGACGAGTACTCGGTGTTGAAGCCGCCGACCAGGTCGCCCTCGGACTCCGGCATGTCGAACGGGGCTCGGTTGGTCTCGCCGACCATCGTCACGATGTAGATGACGAAGGAGAGCGGCAGCAGCAGGATGTACCAGCGGTCGGTCTGCTGCTCGACGATCGTCGACGTCGACATCGACCCCGAGTAGAGGAACACGGAGGCGAAGGCGGCGCCCATCGCGATCTCGTACGAGATCATCTGCGCGCAGGACCGCAGACCGCCCAGCAGCGGATACGTCGATCCCGAGCTCCAGCCCGCCAGCACGATGCCGTAGATGCCGACGGAGGCGACCGCGAGGATGTAGAGCATCGCGATCGGCAGGTCGGTGAGCTGCATCGTGGTGCGCTGGCCGAAGATCGAGATCTCGTTGCCGGCCGGGCCGAAGGGGATCACCGCGATCGCCATGAAGGCCGGGATGGCCGCGACGATCGGCGCGAGGACGTACACCGCCTTGTCCGCGCGCTTGACGACGACGTCTTCCTTGAGCATCAGCTTGATGCCGTCGGCGAGCGACTGGAGCATCCCCCAGGGGCCGTGCCGGTTGGGGCCGATGCGCAGCTGCATCCAGGCGACGACCTTGCGCTCCATGACGATGGAGATCAGCACGGTCACCATCAGGAAGGCGAAGCAGAACACCGCCTTGATGACGACCAGCCACCAGGGGTCGGTGCCGAACATCGAGAGGTCTGCAGCAGCGAGGGACGACGGGCTCATGCCTCCACCTCCTTGGGGGCCTCGCCGGCGAGGGTCGCCGGTCCGATGCGGACGAGGGAGCCGGGCCGCGCCCCGGCGTCGGAGGCGACGCCGCCGCCCGTGGAGTTCAGCGGGAGCCACACCACCCGGTCGGGCATCTCACTGATCTGGAGCGGGAGTTCGACGACGCCCTGGGGGCCGGTCACCGCGAGGAGGTCGCCGTCCTTGACGCCCGCCTCGGCGGCCGTCGCGGCCGACACACGCGCGTGTGCGGCGTGCCGGGTGCCGGCGAGCGCCTCGTCGCCCTGCTGGAGGACGCCCTGGTCGAGCAGCAGCCGGTGTCCGGCGAGCACGGCCTCACCGGCGGCCGGACGGGGCAGGGCGCCGGCCGTCTCCAGGGGTTCGGTGGCCCGCGGGCCGTCCCAGGCGCCGAGCCGGTCGATCTCCGCCCGTACGGTGCGCAGATCGGGCAGTCCGAGGTGGACGTCCATGGCGTCGGCCACCATCTGCAGCACGCGCGCGTCGGTGGGCGCGAGGCGGCGGGTCATGTGGTCGGGCTTGAGCGCGGCCTCGAAGAAGCGGACCCGGCCTTCCCAGTTGAGGAAGGTGCCGGCCTTCTCGGCGACCGCGGCGACGGGCAGGACGACATCGGCCTTGCGGGTGATCTCGCCGGGCCGCAGTTCGAGCGAGACCAGGAAGCCGACCTCGTCGAGTGCCGCACGCGCGCGTGCCGGGTCGGGCAGGTCGGCGATCTCGACGCCCGCCACCAGCAGGGCCTGGAGCTCGCCGGTCGCGGCGGCCTCCACGATCTGGCCTGTGTCACGGCCGTAGCGGTGCGGGAGACCTGCCACGCCCCAGACGGTGGCGACCTCGTCACGCGCGCGTGGGTCGGTGGCCGGACGTCCGCCCGGCAGCAGCGACGGCAGCGCGCCCGCCTCGACGGCGCCGCGTTCCCCGGCCCGGCGCGGGATCCACGCCAGCCGGGCACCGGTCGCGGAGGAGATGCGTACGGCGGCGGTCAGACCGCCGGCCACCGCGGCCAGCCGCTCACCGACGACGATCACGGCGCCCTCGGCGCGCAGCGCCTCGGCGGCCGCGGCGCCGTCACCCTCCAGGCCGACGTTGCCCGCGAGCGCGTCCAGCCACTCGGTCTCGGTGCCGGGGGCGGCCGGCAGCAGCGTCCCGCCGGCCTTCTCCAGACCGCGCGTGGCGTGCGTGGCCAGCGAGAAGACCTTCTGCCCGTGCTTGCGCCAGGCCTTGCGCAGCCGCAGGAAGACGCCGGGCGCCTCCTCCTCCGCCTCGAACCCGACCAGCAGGACGGCCGGTGCCTTCTCCAGTGCGGTGTACGTGACGCCCGTACCGTCGAGGTCCCGGCCGCGCCCGGCGACCTGGGCGGCGAGGAAGTCGGCCTCCTCACTGCTGTGCACGCGCGCGCGGAAGTCGATGTCGTTGGTGTCGAGCGCCACGCGCGCGAACTTGCTGTACGCGTAGGCGTCCTCGATGGTGAGCCGGCCGCCGGTCAGCACACCGGTGCGGCCCCGGGAGGCCAGCAGCCCCTGGGCCGCGATCTGGAGCGCCTCCGGCCAGGAGGCCGGTTCCAGTTCGCCCTCGGCGTTGCGCACCAGCGGCGTCTGAAGCCGGTCCCGCTGCTGCGCGTACCGGAACCCGAACCGCCCCTTGTCGCAGATCCACTCCTCGTTGACCTCGGGGTCGTCGGCGGCCAGCCGCCGCATGACCTTGCCGCGCCGGTGGTCGGTGCGCGTGGCGCAGCCGCCGGAGCAGTGCTCGCACACCGACGGGGAGGAGACCAGGTCGAAGGGGCGGGAGCGGAATCGGTACGCCGCCGAGGTCAGCGCTCCCACGGGGCAGATCTGGATGGTGTTGCCGGAGAAGTACGACTCGAACGGGTCGCCCTCGCCGGTGCCGACCTGCTGGAGCGCGCCCCGCTCGATCAGCTCGATCATCGGGTCGCCCGCGACCTGGTTGGAGAACCGGGTGCAGCGGGCGCACAGCACGCACCGCTCACGGTCGAGCAGCACCTGCGTGGAGATCGGGACGGGCTTCTCGTAGGTCCGCTTGCGGCCCTCGAAGCGGGACTCGGCATCGCCGTGCGACATCGCCTGGTTCTGCAGCGGGCACTCGCCGCCCTTGTCGCAGACCGGGCAGTCCAGCGGGTGGTTGATGAGCAGGAGCTCCATCACACCCTTCTGGGCCTTCTCGGCGACCGGGGAGGTGAGGTGGGTCTTGACGACCATCCCGTCGGTGCAGGTGATGGTGCAGGACGCCATGGGCTTGCGCTGGCCCTCGACGTCGACGATGCACTGCCGGCAGGCGCCGGCCGGGTCGAGGAGGGGGTGGTCGCAGAACCGGGGGATCTCGATGCCGAGCTGTTCGGCGGCCCGGATGACCAGGGTGCCCTTGGGCACGCTGATCTCGATGCCGTCGATCGTCAGCGTCACGAGGTCCTCCGGCGGGACCGCCGCCTCTCCCCCACCCGCGGGAGAGCTGGTGGTCACGGTCATGCGTTCACCTCCGTGCGGTCGGCCCAGGCCGTCGACTTGGCCGGGTCGAAGGGGCAGCCCCGGCCCGTGATGTGCTGCTCGTACTCCTCGCGGAAGTACTTGAGCGAGGAGAAGATCGGCGAGGCGGCGCCGTCGCCGAGGGCGCAGAAGGACTTGCCGTTGATGTTGTCGGCGATGTCGTTCAGCTTGTCGAGGTCGGACATCCGTCCCTTGCCGGCCTCGATGTCGCGCAGCAACTGCACGAGCCAGTAGGTCCCTTCGCGGCAGGGCGTGCACTTGCCGCAGGACTCGTGGGCGTAGAACTCGGTCCAGCGCGTCACGGCCCGCACCACGCAGGTCGTCTCGTCGAAGCACTGGAGAGCTTTTGTGCCGAGCATGGAACCCGCGGCGCCCACTCCTTCGTAATCAAGAGGGACGTCGAGATGCTCGTCGGTGAACATCGGGGTCGAGGAGCCGCCCGGCGTCCAGAACTTGAGGCGGTGCCCGGGGCGCATTCCGCCGCTCATGTCGAGGAGCTGGCGGAGCGTGATCCCGAGCGGCGCCTCGTACTGGCCGGGGCCGGCGACATGGCCGGACAGGGAGTAGAGCGTGAAGCCGGGCGACTTCTCACTCCCCATCGACCGGAACCATTCCTTGCCCCGGTTCATGATCGCGGGAACCGACGCGATCGACTCGACGTTGTTCACCACAGTCGGGCACGCGTAGAGGCCCGCGACGGCAGGGAAGGGGGGACGAAGCCGCGGTTGACCCCGGCGGCCTTCGAGCGAGTCCAGCAGTGCGGTCTCCTCACCGCAGATGTACGCGCCCGCGCCCGCGTGCACGGTGATGTCGAGGTCGAGTCCGCTGTCCAGGATGTTCTCGCCGAGGAAGCCCGCCTCATAGGCCTCGCGGACGGCCGAGTGCAACCGCCGCAGCACCGGGACGACTTCACCACGCAGATAGATGAACGCATGCGAAGACCTGATGGCGTAACACGCGATGATCATGCCCTCGATGAGGCTGTGCGGGTTCGCGAAGAGGAGCGGGATGTCCTTGCACGTCCCGGGCTCCGACTCGTCGGCGTTGACAACTAGATAGTGCGGCTTTCCATCCCCCTGGGGAATGAACTGCCACTTCATGCCCGTGGGGAAGCCCGCGCCGCCGCGTCCGCGCAGACCGGACTCCTTGACGTACGCGATCACGTCGTCCGGCGACATGGCGAGCGCCTTGCGCAGCCCTTCGTACCCGTCGTGCCGCCGGTACACGTCCAGCGTCCAGGACCTGTCCTCGTCCCAGAAGGCCGACAGCACCGGTGCGAGCAGCTTCTCGGGGCTCATGTCTTTCAGCTCGGGTGCCAAGGTCATCACTCCCCCTCCTCGGCGACAGGCCCGGCCGGGTGGGCGGGGTCGGAGGCCGACGTGTCCTGCGGCGCGTCGTGCGAGCTCAGGTGCTCCGTCGGTGACGGCTCGTGCGGCGTGTCGTCCCGGGGCGCCTCCCCGCGCGGATGCACCACGCGCGCGGGGGCGGACTCGCCCTTGGCGAGCTTCAGGCCGACCAGGGAGGCGGGTCCCGCGCTTCCCCCGGACTCGACGGCCCCGTCCCGCTCGTCGGGGAAACCGGCCAGGACCCGGGCGGTCTCCTTGAAGGTGCACATCGGTGCCCCGCGCGTGGGGGTGACCGGCCGCCCCTCGCGCAGGTCGTCGACGAGGCGTTTGGCGCTCGACGGGGTCTGGTTGTCGAAGAACTCCCAGTTGACCATCACGACCGGCGCGAAGTCGCAGGCGGCGTTGCACTCGATGTGCTCCAGGGTGACCTTGCCGTCGTCGGTGGTCTCGCCGTTGCCGACGCCCAGGTGCTGCTGGAGCTCCTCGAAGATCGCGTCCCCGCCCATGACGGCGCACAGGGTGTTGGTACACACCCCGACCTGGTAGTCACCGCTCGGCTTGCGCCGGTACATGGTGTAGAAGGTGGCGACGGCGGTGACCTCGGCCGTGGTGAGGCCGAGCATGTCCGCGCAGAACTGCATGCCGGTGCGCGTGACATGGCCTTCCTCGGACTGCACGAGGTGCAGCAGCGGCAGGAGGGCGGACCGGGAGTCCGGGTAGCGGGCGATGATCTCGCGCGCGTCGGTCTCCAGGCGGGCCCGGACGTCGTCCGGGTAGGCGGGTGCGGGCAGTTCGGGCATGCCCAGGCTGACGCCCCGCTCGGAAGAAGAGGTGGTCACCGGTCGACGCCTCCCATCACGGGGTCGATGGACGCGACGGCGACGATGACGTCGGCGACCTGGCCGCCCTCGCACATCGCCGCCATGGCCTGCAGGTTGGTGAAGGACGGGTCGCGGAAGTGGACCCGGTAGGGGCGGGTGCCGCCGTCGGACACGACGTGCACCCCGAGTTCGCCCTTGGGCGACTCGACCGCCGCGTACGCCTGTCCCGGCGGGACGCGGAAGCCCTCGGTGACCAGCTTGAAGTGGTGGATCAGGGCCTCCATGGAGGTGCCCATGATCTTCTTGATGTGGTCGAGGGAGTTGCCGAGGCCGTCGGGACCCAGGGCGAGCTGGGCCGGCCAGGCGATCTTCTTGTCGGCGACCATGACCGGGCCGGGCTGGAGCCGGTCCAGGCACTGCTCGACGATCCTGAGCGACTGCCGCATCTCCTCCAGGCGGATGAGGAAGCGGCCGTAGGCGTCGCAGGTGTCGGCGGTCGGGATGTCGAAGTCGTACGTCTCGTAGCCGCAGTAGGGCTGCGTCTTGCGCAGGTCGTGCGGCAGGCCGGTGGAGCGCAGGATCGGGCCCGTCGCGCCGAGGGCCATGCAGCCGGCCAGGTCGAGGTAGCCGATGTCCTGCATGCGGGCCTTGAAGATGGGGTTCCCGGTGGCGAGCTTGTCGTACTCCGGGAGGTTCTTCTTCATCTTCTTCACGAACTCGCGGATCTGGTCCACCGCGCCGGGCGGCAGGTCCTGGGCGAGTCCGCCGGGGCGGATGTACGCGTGGTTCATCCGCAGGCCGGTGATCAGCTCGTAGATATCGAGAATGAGTTCACGATCACGGAATCCGTAGATCATGATCGTGGTGGCGCCGAGCTCCATGCCGCCGGTGGCGATGCACACCAGGTGCGAGGAGAGCCGGTTCAGCTCCATCAGGAGTACGCGGATGATCGAGGCCCGGTCCGGGATCTGGTCCTCGATGCCGAGGAGCTTCTCCACGCCGAGGCAGTACGCCGTCTCGTTGAAGAACGGCGTCAGATAGTCCATGCGCGTCACGAACGTGGTGCCCTGCGTCCACGTCCGGTACTCGAGGTTCTTCTCGATGCCGGTGTGGAGGTAGCCGATGCCGCAGCGGGCCTCGGTGACGGTCTCGCCGTCGATCTCCAGGATCAGGCGGAGCACGCCGTGCGTGGACGGGTGCTGCGGGCCCATGTTGACGACGATGCGCTCGTCGTCGGCGCGGGCCGCGGACTGGACGACCTCGTCCCAGTCGCCACCGGTGACCGTGTAGACGGTGCCCTCGGTGGTCTCGCGCGCCGCGGCGGCCGCGGCGGCGGCGTCGGATGCGTGCGACGTGCTCATGAGTACGACCTCCGCTGGTCCGGAGCCGGGATCTGGGCGCCCTTGTACTCGACGGGGATGCCGCCGAGGGGATAGTCCTTGCGCTGCGGAAAGCCCTGCCAGTCGTCCGGCATCATGATCCGCGTCAGGGCGGGGTGGCCGTCGAAGACGATGCCGAAGAAGTCGTACGTCTCGCGCTCGTGCCAGTCGTTCGTCGGATAGACCGAGTACAGCGACGGGATGTGCGGGTCGCTGTCGGGGCAGCTGACCTCCAGGCGGATCAGCCGGTTGTGGGTGATCGAGCGCAGGTGGTAGACGGCGTGCAGCTCGCGGCCCTTGTCGTCCGGGTAGTGGACGCCGCTGACGCCGGTGCACAGCTCGAAGCGCAGGGCGGGGTCGTCGCGCAGGGTCCTGGCGACCCGCACCAGGTGCTCGCGCTCGATGTGGAAGGTCAGCTCGTCGCGGTCGACGACCGTCCTCTCGATGGCGTTCTCGGGGAGGAGTCCCTGCTCCTCCAGGGCGCCCTCCAGCTCGTCGGCGACCTCGTCGAACCAGCCGCCGTACGGGCGGGTCGCCGGTCCCGGGAGCCGGACCGAGCGGACCAGGCCGCCGTAGCCGGAGGTGTCGCCGCCGTTGTTCGCGCCGAACATGCCGCGCTGGACGCGGATCTCCTCACCGCCCTGGCCGCGCTGGCCCGGGAGGTTCGACGCGCTGAGGTCCTTCTCGGGGTTCGCGCCGTTGGCGCCGTTCGCGTCGCTCACCGCAGCAGCCCCTTCATCTCGATCGTGGGCAGGGCCTTGAGCGCCGCCTCCTCCGCCTCGCGGGCCGCCTCCTCGGCGTTCACGCCGAGCTTGGAGGTCTGGATCTTCTGGTGGAGCTTGAGGATCGCGTCCATCAGCATCTCCGGCCGGGGCGGGCAGCCGGGGAGGTAGATGTCGACCGGCACGATGTGGTCGACGCCCTGGACGATGGCGTAGTTGTTGAACATGCCGCCCGAGGAGGCGCAGACCCCCATGGAGATCACCCACTTCGGGTTCGGCATCTGGTCGTAGACCTGCCGCAGCACCGGCGCCATCTTCTGGCTGACCCGGCCGGCGACGATCATCAGGTCCGCCTGGCGCGGCGAGCCCCGGAAGACCTCCATGCCGAAGCGCGCCAGGTCGTAGCGCCCGGCGCCGGTGGTCATCATCTCGATGGCGCAGCAGGCGAGGCCGAACGTGGCGGGGAAGACGGACGACTTGCGCACCCAGCCCGCGGCCTGCTCGACGGTGGTCAGCAGGAAGCCGCTCGGCAGCTTTTCTTCGAGTCCCATGACTTGTGGCCCCTCAGTCCCATTCCAGGCCGCCGCGCCGCCATACGTACGCGTACGCGACGAAGACGGTGAGCACGAAGAGCAGCATCTCCACGAGCCCGAAAATCCCCAGGGCGTCGAAGGTGACGGCCCAGGGGTAGAGGAAGACGATCTCGATGTCGAAGACGATGAAGAGCATCGCCGTCAGGTAGTACTTGATGGGGAAGCGCCCGCCGCCGGCCGGCGTGGGGGTCGGCTCGATCCCGCATTCGTAGGCCTCGAGCTTGGCCCGGTTGTACCGCTTGGGCCCGATCAACGTGGCCATGACCACGGAGAAGATCGCAAAGCCTGCCCCGAGGGCTCCCAGTACGAGGATGGGCGCATAAGCGTTCACCGCTCCTCGCTCCTCTCAGTCGGCACTGACTGCTGGCGGTTTGCATCGGGCTCACATCCGCCCCGCCTGTCCCGCGAACCCCGCCTGCCCCGGCGAAGATCGGGAACATGTGAAGCAGGTCACAAGCCCAACCGCGTGCATCTTATGCCCGACGCTCTGTGATCTGCGACACGGGGTATTGCACAAGCTTTGTGATCTCCACCACCTGACGATCGATCATGAAGTCGGATGAGCGGTGATCTTCACACCCGAAGCGTCCGAGTGATCACCAGAGGTGACATTTTGGCTCGTCAGCGCAGGCCGGAGGGGGCGTCTCAATATCAAGAGAGTTCCCTTGCATGCAAATTGGCGATGGACTCGATCTCTTGATAGAGGCGCGTTCACATCTCAGGGGGCGTGCGGAGCGAGGTGTGGACGCGTGCATTCGTTCACGATCTTCGCGAGGCCGTGATCCGGTCGTGATCTCCGGCGCCGGACGCGCCCGCGACGGCGGCCGTTCCGTGACCTCCGTCACACAGATGAGAGGCCCATGAGAACGGGGCTTGGCCAATCAACCCCACCGATGGTAGGTGCGAGGCAATTCGGGCGTATTGATCAAAGACCGTGATCACAGGCCGGTTACGGTGAGCCCGCAATGTCCGTTACGGCGTCAATAAAGGGCCTCGTGCGGGGATTTTGGGGGCCCGGTTGAACAACTGTGGCGCAGCACACGTTTCTTGAAGATATGAAGGAGCCCCTGGTACCGGTTGTTCCCATGTCCCACACCGCTCACATACGCAGCCACCGGAAACCCCGCCGCAGCGCGACCTCTTCGATCGCCCTGCGTGCCGGAGTTGCCGGTGGCGTTCTCAGCATGGCAGCGGCTGGTGCGTCGGCCTCGGCGAACGCCGCCGAGCCGGTGACGCAGACCATCGAACTGCCCACCCTGACGGCCGACCTGTCCGCTCAGGTCGCCCAGTCCGCCGCCGCCACCCAGCAGGCGGCCGCGAACTACGAACTGCGCGCCGAGCGTGACGCCGCCGCCGCCAAGGCCGCTGCGGAGGCCAAGAAGGACCTCGCCGAGGCGAAGAAGAAGGCGGAGGCCAAGAAGAAGGCCGCCGAGGCCGCCCGCAAGGCCGCCGCCGAGCGCGCCACGCGCAGCACCGAGCGCGCCACGCTCTCCGCCTCCGCGTCCGCCTCCACGTCGGTGTCGGCGCCCTCCAGCGGCAGCGTCGCGACCGTCATCGCCTTCCTGAAGGCTCAGGTGGGCGACGCCTACGTCATGGGCGCCACCGGTCCCAACGCCTGGGACTGCTCCTCGCTCGTGCAGGCCGCGTACAAGCAGGTCGGTGTGGACCTGCCGCGCGTCTCGCAGGACCAGTCGATGGCCGGCACGGACGTGCCGCTGTCCGACGTCCAGGTCGGCGACATCCTCTACTGGGGCGGCAAGGGCTCCGCGTACCACGTGGGTGTCTACATCGGCGACGGCCAGTACCTGGACGCGGCCAACCCGTCCAAGGGCGTCGTCATCCAGGACCTGTCGGGCTACCCGGCGTCGGGCGCCGTGCGCGTCCTCTGACCGCACGCATTCGGGCTTGAGGGCCGCTGCCACTCGGGGGCAGCGGCCCTCCCGGCATGTCCGGGGGAAGGGCGAGGCGCCCTGCTGCCGCAGGAGGCCGCCGCGGCCCTCGTGAGGCCCAGCACCTGGGCGACGGCGCCGGCGGCTCTCCTGGCGGCCGTGAGGAGGCGTCTGCGGGTACGGCCGGTCTGCCGCTGGGACCGCTGCGGGTGTTCTGCTGTGATGACTCCCCACAGCATCCTCATGCAGACAGGGAGAGACAGATGCCGAGCGTCTTCGTCCAAGGACGGCCCGTCGACTCGTACCCGAGGCTCGCGCCCGAGGCCCGGCGCGGGCAGGTCCGGCGGATCACCGAGGTCGGTGAGGAGGTCCTGCACAAGCCGTGCCGGGACGTCACCGAGTTCGGTCCGGACCTCGCCGCGCTGATCGACGACATGTTCCTGACGATGTACACCGCGGACGGTGCCGGACTCGCGGCGAACCAGGTCGGGGTCGATCTGCGGCTGTTCGTGTACGACTGCCCGGACGACGAGGGCGTGCGGCACGTCGGGCACATCGTCAACCCGGTGCTGGAGCCGCTGGACGCCGCTGACCGCAGGCTGCTCGACGAGGGCGAGGGTTGCCTGTCGGTGCCGGGCGCCACGATGGACGTACCGCGTCCGGACCGGGCCGTGGTGCGCGGGTACGACCGGCACGGCGAACCGCTCGTGATCGAGGGCACGGGCTACTTCGCCCGCTGCCTGGCGCACGAGACCGACCATGTGGACGGGCAGGTGTACCTGGACCGGCTGTCCGGGCGGGAACGCAAGGACGCGCTGCGGCAGATGGCGGACCGGCGCGAGGCGGTGTTCGCGCGCCGGGCCGCCAACATCGCGGCGCTGAGCGGCTGAGCGGGCCTTCGGCGCCGAAGGCC
>NZ_MUKA01000215.1 GCF_002150735.1 Streptomyces africanus | reverse complement strand
CCTCGACGGCCGGGTTCCACCAGCGGTCGAAGTGGACGACGTGCCCCGCGCGGGTGAGGTTGAGGCCGGTGCCCGCCGCCTTGAGGGACAGCACCAGGACCGGGGTCGAGCCGGCCTGGAAGCGGTCGACCATGCGCTCCCGCTCCGGTACCGGTGTGCCGCCGTGGAGGAGGTCGACCGGGACCGCCCGGGTGGCCAGGTGGGAGGTGATCAGGCGGGCCATCCCGACGTACTGGGTGAAGACCAGGGCGGATCCGTCTTCGGCGAGCAGCGTGTCCAGCAGCTCGTCCAGCAGGGCGAGTTTGCCGGAGCGGGCGGCGAGCCGGTCGCCGCCGGCCCGGGCGGGCTCCTCCTTCAGGTACAGCGCCGGGTGGTTGCAGATCTGCTTCAGCGACGTCAGGAGCTTCAGCACCAGGCCCCGGCGTGCCATGCCCTCGGCGGTCTCGATGGCGAGCATCGACTCGCGCACCACCGCCTCGTACAGCGCGCCCTGTTCGCGGGTGAGCGGCACCGGGTGGTCGGTCTCCGTCTTGGGCGGCAGCTCGGGGACGATGCCCGGGTCGGACTTCTTCCGGCGCAGCAGGAACGGCCGGACCAGACGGGCCAGGCGCTCCACGGCCTCCTCGTCCTCGCCGTTCTCCACGGCCCGGGCGTGCCGGGCGCGGAAGGACTTCAGCGGGCCGAGGAGACCCGGGGTGGTCCAGTCGAGCAGCGCCCACAGCTCCGAGAGGTTGTTCTCGACGGGCGTGCCGGTCAGGGCCACGCGCGCGGGGGACGGGATCGTGCGCAGCGCCTTGGCCGTGGCCGAGTAGGGGTTCTTGACGTGCTGCGCCTCGTCGGCGACGACCATGCCCCACGCCTGCCCGGCCAGCACGGGGGCGGCGGAGCGCATCGTGCCGTAGGTGGTGAGGACGAAGCCGCCGTCCAGGTCGTCCAGGCTGCGGTCCGGGCCGTGGAAGCGGCGGACGGGGACGCCGGGCGCGAAGCGGGTGATCTCCCGCTGCCAGTTGCCCAGCAGCGAGGCCGGGCAGACCACCAGGGTCGGCTCGCGGCGGGCCCGCTTCAGGTGCAGGGCGATGAGCGTGACGGTCTTGCCGAGGCCCATGTCGTCGGCGAGGCAGCCGCCGAGGCCGAGGGAGGTCATCAGGTCGAGCCAGGCCAGGCCTCGCAACTGGTAGTCGCGGAGGGTGGCCTGCAGGCCGGGCGGCGGTGCGGCCGGGCGCACTCCCGCGGTGAGGCGGTCGCGCAGGGTGGCCAGCGCGCCCGCCGGTACGGCCTCGACCGTCTCGCCGTCCACGTCGGCGGTGCCGGTGAGGGCGACGGACAGCGCGTCGACCGGGTCGAGCAGCCCCAGGTCCCGCTTGCGGGCCTTGCGGACGAGGGCCGGGTCGACCAGCACCCACTGGTCGCGCAGCCGGACGACCGGGCGGTGGGCCTCGGCGAGGGCGTCCATCTCGCTCTCGGTGAGCGGGTCACCGCCGAGTGCCAGCTGCCAGCGGAACTGGAGCAGGTCCTCGCTCTCGAAGAAGCCGGTGCCGTCCGTCGCCGAGCCGGGGGCCGGCCGGACCACCGCGGCGGCCGAGAGGTCCTGGGCGAGGTCCCGGGGCCAGTGCACGGCGACGCCGGCCGCGGCGAGCCGGGTGGCCGCGACTCCGAGCAGGTCGCTCAGCTCCTCCTCGGTCAGCGCCAGCACGTCGGGCACGTCCTGGTCACAGAGCCGGTCGAGCGGAGGCCAGACCCGGGCCGCGCGGCGGACGGCGAGGGCCGCGTCCACGCGGGCGCGCGGGCCGAATGCGTCGTCCGCCTCGCCCGCCCACAGCGCCGCCGCGTCGGCGACGAGGGTGGGGTCGGCGAGGCTGTGCACCTGGACGAGCGCGGCGCCGGCGCTGCGCGCGCCGCCGTCGAGGGCGTCGTCGAACAGGTCGTACGCCGAGAGGTCCAGCCGGAGCGAGATCCGCACGCCGGCGTCCATGCCGGCGGCGACCTCGGCGGCCCAGTCGTGGGCCTTCGGCAGGTGCTGGGCGTCGCGGGCCGCGAACGGCCTGCCGGTGGCGTGGGGTGCGGCCGGGGTGCGCGGCAGGGTGTCGGCGACCGCGTCCAGGAAGGCGCGTACCAGCGCTTCCGGTGCGGGCAGGCGGATCGGGCCGGGGCCGGGCAGCGGGACGGCGTGTCCCTCGTAGGGCAGGGCGGCGGCGACCGCGCGCAGGTGCGCGATGTCGTCCGGGTCCAGCGGGCCGGCGCGCCAGGCGTCGTGGCCCGTGGGGGTCAGGCCGGGCAGCAGCCGGCCGCGCGCGGTCAGCCGCAGGGCGTGCAGGGCGGCGGCGCCCCAGCAGGCGGTGGCGGGGTGGGCCGCGGGGTCGCGCCGGGCGCGCACCAGGAGCGGCAGGGCCTCGTCGAGCGGGAGGGACAGCGCCGGGGTGGTCCGCCGCCGGACCGCGGCGCCGTGCCGTCGTACGACCGTGAGCTCGGTGTCCTCCGTGAGTTCTGTGACCTCGGCGGGCAGGGGCTCGCCGGCGGGGTCCCAGAAGGCGATGCGTCCGTCGCGTGGGAGGGGCGCGGGCAGGAAGACGGCCGGGAGGCGGACCGGGACCGTCGCGTCCCCCGCCCGCTCGGCCACCGCAGCCGTGTCGCCCATCCGTCCTGTCACCTCCCGCCCCGCGTGTCGGAATCAGTTGTCTCCGACTCTACGGGCGGGGTCTGACAATCGGCCCCGGCGGCCGGGCCGCCCGAGCCGGGGCGCGGGTCAGGGCACCGTCCGCGACACCACGTAGACCCAGGGATACGCCGGGTTGGACAGGTCCACCACCACGTCGTGCGTGGGTGCGGGGTTCTTCTGCCGGTGCACGAAGCCGTACCACGCGTCGCCACCGGGACCACCGGGGAACTTCCAGCCGGTGATCTTGCGGTCGCGGGCGCCGATGGTGACGTGGCCCTTCTCCAGGTCGGCCCGGGTCACGCCCAGGCCCGTCAGATAGGCGTCCAGACCTGCCGCGTTGGTCTCGAACTGGGCGTACAGGCGGCTGGTCTTCCAGTTGTTGGTCTCGTAGTACGCCACGTGCCAGGCCGGGTGCGGGACGGGCACCTGGTAGATCCGGCGCTGGAGCTTGGACGGCCAGCCCGCGGTCAGGCCGGTGGCCGAGTACTTCGCCTCCTTGTCCTTGCCGCTGTCCCGGCTCTGGTTCGCGGAGATCACCAGGTAGCCGGCCGGAACGCCGATGAGCAGCACGATGATCAGCAGGGTCAGCGTCCTGCGGCGGATCATGTGGCGGTGGTCCTCGGCCGGGCGTTCCTCGCCGTCCGGCCATGAGCCCTGGTGCGGCAGGGAGGCGGTCACGGCGTCTCCTGGGTGCTGCGGAGGGACTGCGCGTACCGCTCGTAGCGCTCGTAGCGCTCCACGCGGCGGCGCTTGGCGCGCCGGAAGCGGCGGGCGACGAGCCGGGCCAGGTCGGCGGCGCCGACCATGCCGGCCTCGGGGCCGAGCTGGGCCCGGGCGATACGGGCCTCGGGGCGGTAGCCGCGCCCGGTCAGATGCCTGCGGAAGGCGTCGCGCGCGGGGCCGATCAGCAGGTCGTCGGCGGCCGAGACGCCGCCGCCGATGACGAAGCAGGAGGGGTCGAGGGCGGCCGCGAGGTTGGCGATGCCGACGCCGAGCCACTGGCCGATGTCCTGCAGCAGCTCGATGCACATGGCGTCGCCCTCGCGGGCCAGCTCGGTGATCATCGGGCCGGTGATGTCGCCGATGTTGCCCTTGACGTGCTCGATGATCCCGTACGCCACCGGCGAGTCGGCCGCGGCCAGCTCGCGGGCCTCGCGGACCAGGGCGTTCCCGGAGCTGTACTGCTCCCAGCAGCCGCGGTTGCCGCACGGGCAGCGGTGGCCGCCGGGCACGACCTGCATATGGCCGAACTCGCCGGCGACGCCGTACTTGCCGCGCTTGACCTGCCCGTCCTCCAGGATCGCGCCGCCGATGCCGGTGCCCAGCGTGATCATCACGAGGTGGTCCTCGCCGCGGCCGGCGCCGAAGCGCCACTCCGCCCAGGCGGCGGTGTTGGCGTCGTTGTCCACGAGGACCGGTACGGAGAGCCGGCCCGAGAGGCGGTCGCGGAGCGGTTCGTTGCGCCAGGACAGGTGGGGTGCGAACAGCACGCGGTTGCGGTCGGCGTCGACCCAGCCGGCCGCGCCGATGCCGACGGCGTGCACGTCGTGCCGGTCCGAGAGGTCCAGGACCAGCTCGGCGATGGTGTCCTCGACGACCTTGGGGCTCTTGGACTTGTCCGGCGTCTCCGTGCGGACCTTCTCCAGGATGTTGCCGTCGGCGTCGACGACGCCCGCCATCACCTTCGTACCGCCGATGTCGATGCCGACCGTCGGTACGCGGGGTGCCGTCAGGTGTGAGCGGCGCTCCCGGGTGCCGACGGTGCGGAGCACGGTGGCACGGCGGGAGCCGATGGGGGCGGTGAAGTCGCGGTAGGTGCTCATCGCCGCCGATTCTGCCTCACGGGGAGGCAGGGTGCGGAGCGGGGGAACAACCCACCGTTGCCGTGTGCGGGTGCCTGGGGGCTGATCGCGCAGTTCCCCGCGCCCCCAGGAAACGCACCCTGCTCAAGTCCTCACAAGAAGCTGGAACTCGAACGAGTAGCGCGTCGGGCGGTAGGTGTGTGTGCCGTATTCCACTGCACGGCCCGTGTCGTCGAACGTGACGCGTTGCATGGTGAGCAGCGGGGCCCCTGTCTCCTCCGCCAGTCGTTCCGCCTCCGCCGTCGTGGCCGCCCGGGCGCCGATCGACTGGCGGGCGCTGTGGAGGGTGATGCCCGCCGCGCGCATCAGGCGGTACAGGCCCGTGGTCTCCAGTTGGGCGGTGTCGAGGTCGATGAGGCCGGGGGGCAGGTAGTTGCAGAGGTAGGCCATGGGCTCGCCGTGGGCGAGGCGGAGGCGTTCCACGCGGTGGACGTCGCTGTCCTCGGCGACGCCCAGTGCGGCGGCGACCTCGGCGGAGGCGGGGACGAGCGTGTTGACGAGGACCTTGGTGGCCGGGCGCTGGCCCGCCGCCTCCAGGTCGTCGTAGAGGCTGCTGAGCTCCAGCGGGCGCTTGACCTGGCTGTGCACGACCTGGGTGCCCACGCCGCGGCGGCGGACGAGGAGGCCCTTGTCGACGAGCGACTGGATGGCCTGGCGGACGGTCGGCCGGGACAGGCCGAGCCGGGCGGCGAGTTCGATCTCGTTGCCCAGCAGGCTGCCGGGGGTCAGCGTGCCGTGCTCGATCGCGGCCTCCAGCTGCTGGGACAGCTGGAAGTACAACGGCACGGGAGAGCTGCGGTCCACGCTCAGCTCGAGCTGCACGGTCGGGTCCACTTCTGGTTTCGGCACGGGCCGAGCGTAGCTCCGTGCGTTGTTGACGGGAAGTTGTGTAGTCAGATTGTCCGGACATTCCGATTGACAGGGGCGGACCGTGCACGCACTTTGTTTCCATGCGCATCGGCGTCATCGGTACGGGCCGCATCGGCAGGATCCACGCGAACACGCTCAGCCGGCATCGCGACGTGGGCTCCCTGATCCTCACGGACGCGGACGCCTCGCGGGCCCAGGAACTGGCGCACCGGCTGGGCGAGACGGCCGCGCCCGGCGTGGAGGAGATCTTCCGCTGGGGCGTCGACGCCGTGGTGATCACGACGGCGACGTCGGCCCACGCCGAACTGATCGGTCGGGCAGCACGCTCGGGCCTGCCGGTGTTCTGCGAGAAGCCCATCGCGCTGGATCTGCCCGGGACCCTGAGCGCGATCACCGAGGTCGAGGCGGCCGGGACGGTGCTCCAGATGGGCTTCCAGCGCCGCTTCGACGCCGGCTACCGGGGCGCCCGCGAGGCCGTGCGCTCCGGCAGGCTGGGGCGGCTGCACACCGTGCGGGCGCTGACCAGTGACCAGACGCCGCCGCCCGCGGCGTGGCTGCCGGTGTCCGGCGGGCTGTACCGGGACACGCTGATCCACGACTTCGACGTGCTGCGCTGGGTGACGGGCCGGGAGGTGGCGGACGTCTACGCGGCCGGGTCGGACGCCGGGCCCGCGATGTTCCGCGAGGCGGGCGACGTCGACACCGGCGCCGCGCTCCTCACCCTCGACGACGGCACGCTCGCCACGGTCACCGGCGCCCGGCTGAACGGGGCCGGCTACGACGTGCGCATGGAGCTGGCCGGGGAGCTGGACCAGATCGTGGTCGGCCTGGACGACCGTACGCCGATCGCGTCCACCGAGCCGACCGGTCCGCCCGCCGCGGACAAGCCCTGGACCGGCTTCCTGGAGCGTTTCGGCCCCGCCTACGAGGCGGAGCTGAACGCGTTCGTCGAGGTCGTGCGGGGCGAGCGGGCCAACCCCTGCGACGGGCGCGAGGCCCTTCAGGCGCTGCGCGTCGCCGAGGCCTGCGAGCTGTCCCGCCGGGAGCGCAGGCCGGTGCACCTCGCGGAGATCCCCGGCGGGGGCGCCTCCGCCTACGTGTGACGACGGGCCGGCAGGGAGGTCAGTGGCCCTGTTCCTCCTCCAGGAGCCCCGCGTCGTACGCCAGCAGCGCGATCTGCACGCGGTTGTTGAGGTCGAGTTTGGCCAGGATGCGGGAGACGTGCGTCTTGACGGTGGCGACGCTCATGAAGAGGCCGGTGGCGATCTCGGCGTTGGACAGGCCCCGGCCGACCGCGACGGCGACCTCGCGCTCGCGGTCGTTGAGGGCGGCCATGCGGTCACGCGCGCGCGTGCGGCGGGCGTCGGCGGCGGTGCCGACCGCGTGCTGCATCAGCTGGCGGGTGACGGTGGGCGACAGGACCGGGTCGCCGGCCGCGACCCGCCGTACCGCCGCGAGGATCTCGGTCGGCGGGGTGTCCTTGAGGACGAATCCGGCGGCGCCCGCGCGCAGCGCCCGCAGGACCTGTTCGTCGGCGTGGAAGGTGGTGAGGACCACCACCTGCGGGGCGTCCTTGCGGGCGCGCAGCCGCTCCGTGGCCGTGAGGCCGTCCACCGTCGGCATCCGGATGTCCATGAGCACCACGTCCGGGCGGGTGCGGTCCACGAGCGCCTCCACCTCGCCGCCGTCGGCCGCCTCGCCGACGATCTCGATGTCGTCGGCTCCGCCCATCATGAAGGACAGTCCGGCCCGCACCAGCGGATCGTCGTCGACGAGGAGCAGTCTGATCGCAGTCATGGGGCTTACGTAATCACGGCCGGGGCGGATGTGGGACCCGGACGCCAACGCCTGGTGAGCAGTGGCGGGTTGAGGGGCCGCAGGCGCCGGGCCGCGCCTCAGCCCCACGGCAGCCACGCCCGTACCTCGAACCCGCCCTCCGGCGTGTGGCCGTGCGCCAGGCGGCCGCCCGCCAGGGTCGCTCGTTCCGTCAGGCCGATGAGGCCCTGGCCGGATCCGGGGACGTGCGGTACCTCGCCCTCGGGGGGCGGGTTGTGCACGCAGACCGTGAGGCCGGTACCCGGTCCGCCGGTGACGGTCACCGTGACCTCCGCGCCGGGCGCGTGCTTACGGGCGTTGGTCAGGCCCTCCTGCGCGATCCGGTACGCGGTGCGGCCGACGGAGGGCGGCACGGCGGCGGCGTCCTCGACCCGATGGTCGAGGGCCACCTTCATGCCGGCCTCACGCGACTCGGCGACCAGCGTGTCCAGCGCCGCCAGTGTCGGCTGCGGCCGCCCCGTGTCGTCGGGCTCCCCCGCCCGCAGGACGCCGATGATCTCGCGCAGGTCCTGGAGGGCCTCGTGCGCGCTCTCCCGGATCACACCCGCCGCCCGCGCCGTCTCCGCCGGGGGCGCGTCGGGCCGGAACTCCAGGGCGCCCGCGTGCACGCTCAGCAGCGTCAGCCGGTGCGCGAGCACGTCGTGCATCTCCCGCGCGATGGCCTCACGGGCGAGCCGCTGCGCCTGCTCGGCCCGCAGCCGCGCCTCCGTCTCGGCCCGCCGGGCCCGGTCCCTGAGGCTCACCATGAGCTGCCGCTTGGCCCGTACGAACATGCCCCAGCCGACGGTCGCCACGGTGAGCAGCACGGCGAACGGCACGCTCACCAGGTAGGGGACGTCCGGGTCCGGGCGCACCCAGTAGTACAGCGGGACCATGGCCGCGTTGATGCCGCCCACCCAGGCCACGTACCGGAAGGGGCGGTGCACGGCGAGGGTGAACAGGGCGATCAGCCCCGCCCCGCCCGCCGTGTCCGAGACGAAGGTGACGGCGGTCATCGCCACGGCCAGCCCCAGCGGCCGGCGGCGGCGCAGCCAGACGGCCGCGCAGGCCAGCGCCCCGATCAGCTGGTCCACGACGGCCAGCCCTTCCGGGACATGGCGGTTGTGGCTGAGCGCGTCGGCGGAGAGCGCGCCCACGAGCACGGCCAGCAGGAAGCAGGAGAAGTCGACGACCCAGTCGCGGGCGGTACGCCGGGGCCGTCGTCCGGCGCGTGCGGCGTCGGGGTCGAGTTCGTGCAGCAGGGCGGAGGGGATGAACCATCTGCGCCCGGTGAACAGCGCAGGTGTCTCGCCCGCCGGCACCGGGGCGGCCTGCCCCGCGTCGTCACCACTCACGGTCGACAAATCTACGCAGGCCAGGGTCCGTTCATCTCACCCCGGCGGGAATCGTCGACCAAAGTCACCGCGGCGCAGACTTTCGACGGGCCGGCCGGGTCCGGACGGGGACTTCCGTCCAGCGGACGCTCGCCCCGCGGCCGATGTGCGTGGGGGCCTGCGGGGCGAGGCTGTCGTCCATGAAGCAGGTGCTGGAGATTCTCGGCTTCCTCGCCCTCGTACAGGGCGTGGCGGGCCTGGTGCACGAGTTCACCGACTGGAACTGGGGCGTCGTGCGACGACTGGGGTTCCTCGACGGTTACGAGATCTACGCGAGCGTCGCCCTGCTGGTGCTGGGCATCGCCCTGTTCGCGGCGGCCGGGAGCCGGAAGTCCGTCTGAGCACCCGGGCGGACTCCCGGCCGGCGTTCACCGACGTGGCCGCCCGGCTCAGCAGCCGTAGTCGACCAGGTCGAACGACTCGTAGTGGTCGGCCGTGTAGTAGTCCTCCCGGTTCTCCTCACCGGTGACGATGCGCCGCGCACCGCGCGTGGAGGAGCCCGGGGTGATGACCGTGTACTCGTGGTAGTAGCCGGTCGATTGGCTGGGCAGGATGCGTTCCCGGTTCTGGAAGACGGTGCCGTCCTGCTCGAACGGGAAGGGGCCGCCCCGCTCGATCAGGTCGAGCGTGTCGTGGGCCTGGGACGGCAGGTCGCCGTAGCAGATGGTGCCGACGGCGGTGGGGGCCGCGTCGGCGGTGGTGGCGGTGACGGTACCGCCGACGAGGAGCGCGGAGAGAAGGGCAGCTGCTGCGCCGAGCCGCGAGGCGCGTGGGGGGAAATTCATGGGCCCATGATGACGCGCGTAGACAGTGGCATGTCAATGACAAGCCCGGAGATTTTCCCGTCAAGTCCGATGAGTTGGGGGGAAGTTAACCCGCCCGTCGGCGCCGCGGCTACGCGTTCTCCGGCAGCGCGTACTCGCCGTACTCCGGGCGGCCGGCCACGTCGTACGTCCGGATCGAGACGCCTGTGCTGGTGACGCTCTCCCCGGCGTGCCGGAACGCGGTCGGTACGGCGCCCTCCGGGAACAGCCGGAACCCGGTGCCGAGCACGACCGGGAAGGTCAGCAGATGGAGGGAGTCGACGAGGTCGAGCGCCAGCAGGGACCGGACGAGGGCGCCGCTGCCGTGCACCTGGATCTCGCCGTCGGTGCGCTCCTTCAGAGCCGAGACCTCCTTGGCGAGGCCGCCGGTGAGCACGGTGGTGCCCGCCCACCCGGGGTCCGTGAGCGTCGAGGACGGGACGTACTTCGGCAGCGAGTTGAGTTTCGAGGCGACGGGATCGGCGGGGTCGGTGACCTTCGGCCAGAACGTGCTGAAGATGTCGTACGTCCGGCGCCCGAGCAGGAAGGCGCGCGGACGGGCGAAGACCTCGCCGATGAACCGGCCGAAGTCCTCGTCGGCGTAGGGGAAGCTCCAGCCGCCGTGGGTGAAGCCGCCGCGGGTGTCCTCGTGCGGGCCGCCGGGGGCCTGGTAGACGCCGTCGAGGGTGACGAAGAGGGTGGAGACGAGCTTGCCCATGGCGGGTGCCCTTCTTGTGGAACGGTCGGGGTCTGCTGTCATCGGTTCAGACCCCGTGCGCGCCCGCAACTCGTCGCTCGGCCGTACGGCTCCCTCCGGTGCGGGACCGCGGGAGCCCACATCGACGTCCGTTCACCGCCAGCGTCGGTGCCGTCCCGGCGCTGGGATGGACGCATGACTTCTCAAGGAACTCTCGGCACTTCTCAAGGAACTCTCGACGGCAAGGCGGCCCTCGTGACGGGCGCGAGCCGGGGCATCGGCGCGGCGACGGCCCTGCGGCTGGCCCGGGAGGGCGCGGACGTGGCGGTCGGCTATGTGAACGGCAAGGAGGCGGCCGAGGAGGTCGTACGGGCCGTGGAGGCCCTCGGGCGCCGGGCGGTGGCGGTGCGCGCGGACGCGGCGGACGCCGGCGAGGCGGCCGGGGCCGTGACCGCGGCGGCCGAGGCGCTGGGCGGCCTCGACGTCCTGGTGAACAACGCGGGCGTGGGGGTGCTCGGGCCGCTGGAGACCCTGTCGCTCGCGGACGTGGACCGGGTCCTCGCCGTCAACGTACGTGGCGTCTTCCTGACGTCCCAGGCCGCCGCCGCGCGCATGCCCGAGGGCGGGCGGATCATCACGATCGGCAGTTGCATGGCCCAGCGCGTGCCCGGGCCCGGCGGGACGCTCTACGCGACGAGCAAGGCGGCCCTGGCCGGTATGACCAAGGCCCTGGCCCGGGAGCTGGGCGGACGCGGGATCACGGCCAACCTCGTCCATCCCGGGCCGATCGACACCGACATGAATCCGGCGGACGGGCCCTACGCCGCCGGCCAGGCGGCCATGACGGCGCTGGGGCGGTTCGGAACGGCGGACGAGGTGGCGTCGATGGTGGCGTATCTGGCGGGGGCGGCGTACGTCACCGGTGCGGAGTTCGCCGTGGACGGAGGCCACGCGGCGTGAGGCAAGGGAGGTGAGAGACAGGGGCCGCACCGGTGCTGTCGGCCGGTGCGGCCCCTGGCCCCAGGGGCCGGGCCGGGGGGCCCGGGCCGGGAGCCTGGGCCGAGGAGCCCGCGCCGGCTGTCGGCCGGTGCGGCCCCTGGTCCCAGGGCCCGGGCCGAAGGGCTGGGCCGGGTGGCCGGGCTGGGGGCCCGCGCCGGGGGCTTGCGCCTCGGGTGGCCCGCGCCGAAGGGCCAGGCCGGGTAGCCGGGCCCGGTGGCCCGCGCCGAAGGGCCAGGCCGGGTAGCCGGGCCGGGTAGCCGGGCCGGGTGGCCCGCGC
>NZ_MUKA01000214.1:28312-28485 GCF_002150735.1 Streptomyces africanus | reverse complement strand
CGTACGCCGGTTCCTGGAGCAGGGCCACGTCGACGAGGCGGTCCAGGGCGGCCTCGGTACGGCGTTCGCCCGTGCCGGTGAGGCGGGCGAGCAGGGGTGCGCCGTACGTGGGCAGATCGAGCGCCCCGATACGGCGGAGGGTGAGGGCCGCGTCCCGGTCGGCCTCGCGCTCG
>NZ_MUKA01000214.1:0-28290 GCF_002150735.1 Streptomyces africanus | reverse complement strand
CCGGGCGGCGAGCCGCGCGGCGACGACGCGCAGGGCCAGGGGGAGGCGGCCGGTGAGCTCGACGAGGCGGCGGGCGGCGTCCGAGCCGTCCAGCCCGGCCCGGCCCGAGGCCGCGACCAGGAGCGCCGCGCTCTCCTCGTCCGACAGCGGGCCGAGCGGGAAGCGGGCGACGCCGTCGAGGGCGGTGAGCGGCGAACGGCTGGTGACGATCACCGCGCACCCGGCGCCGCCCGGCAGCAGCGGCCGTATCTGCGCGGCGCTCGCGGCGTCGTCCAGCACCAGGAGCGTGCGGGTCGGCGCGAGCAGCGAGCGCAGCAGCGCGGATGCCGCGTCGGGGCGTTCGGGGATGCGGCAGGGCTCGGCCCCGAGGTCACGCAGCAGGGCGGTGAGCGCCTGACCAGGGGTGAGAGGGGCCATGCCCGGGGTCGCACCGTGCAGGTCGAGGTAGAGCTGCCCATCGGGGAAACGTTCCGCCAACTCGTGTGCGACGTGCAGCGCGAGTGCGCTCTTGCCGACGCCGGGCATGCCGCTGATGACGGCGGTGGCGGGGAGCGTCCCCGGTGTCGTGAGGGTGCGGCGCAGGGAGGCGCGTTCGGCGGTACGTCCCGTGAAATGCGCCGGTGGCGGGGGAAGCTGAGCAGGCCGCGGTGGAGCGGACGAGGGCGACGCGGCGACCTGCAGCACCTCCACATGAGCCTCCCGCACCCCCGGCCCCGGCTCGACGCCGAGCTGGTCGACCAGCCGGGTGCGCAGATCGCGGTGGACGGCCAGGGCCTCGGCCTGGCGGCCGGTCCGGTGCAGGGCGAGCATGAGCTGGCGGTGGTACACCTCCCGCAGCGGATACTCGGCGGTCAACGCGGCCAGCTCCGGCACGAGCCCGTCCAGACGCGGGCCGCCCAGCGCCAGCTCGGCGTCGTAGCGCCACTCCAGAAGCAGCAGCCGGGCCTCGCGCAACCGTCGTGCGAAGGCGTACCCGCCCACCTCGGAGGGCAGCCCGGCGAGCGGTGTGGCCCGCCAGAGTCCGAGCGCGGCGGCGCACTCACGCACGACGCGCTCCCACTCCTGCCCCGCGTGCGCGGCCCGCGCCGCGGCGACACGGGTCTCGAACACATGGACGTCCAGCTCACCCTCGTCGACCCGCAGCACATACCCGGACGGCACGGTCCGCAGCCGCTCGGGATCGTCGAGCAACCGCCGCAACCGGGCTACGTGGTTGTGCAGCGAGGCCTGGGCGGAAACGGGCGGCGCCCCGCCCCACAGCGCGTCCTTGAGCGACTCGACGGAGACGACCCGTCCGGCGTCGAGCAGCAACGCGGCCAGCAGCACACGGGACTTGGGGCTCGCGACATCCCGGACTTCCCTCCGGCCGGATCCGCCGGTGTCGTGGTACAGCACCGGCGGCCCGAGCAGCCCGAACCGCAGCCCGCACCGCCCCTCGGATCCGTCCTCGCTGCCCGAACAGGCAGATGCCCCCATCACGCCCCCGTCTCCCCGTGCCACCGCCCTTGACGGGTTTCCGCCCCCGGGGCAGCGGTTTTCCGCCACCTTCGTCCTCACGTTCTCCACCGGGACGCCCCCGCACAGGCCGTCGTCCGTCCTGGTTCGGCGACTTCACGCCAATCGGCAGACGACGCAACGGCGAACCGTTGGCCACATGTTAGCGATCCGTTGGCAAACCCTGATGTGATCACCACGTCGGATCTGGCCCGGCGGCGCGCGCGTCTGGACGCGCAACTCGGGGGAGTGTCGCCGCCGCGGCCGGGTCCGGGTCCCGGTCGGCAGAGGTGAACGGCCGGGGCCCCACCAACTTCCCGCCGCCCGGCGAAGTCCTCGGCGTCAGATGACCGGCGGCCGCCCCAGCCGTGTCAGCCGCCACACCGTCCGCCAGCGCATGGGCCGCCGCTCACCCGCCGACTCCCGTACGCCTTCCACGAACCCGCCGAACCATGCCCGCAGCCCCGCACGCGACCGGTTCCGTGCGAGGGTGAGCAGCACCCAGATGCCCAGGTGGACGGGGACGAGCGCGAGCGGCAGCCGGCGGCGGGCCAGCCAGACCCGGTTGCGGGCGTTCACCCGGTAGTAGATGGCGTGCCGGGCGGGCGAGGTCTTCGGGTGCTGGAGCAGCAGTTCGGGCGCGTACAGGATGCGCCAGCCCGCGTCGGCCGCGCGCCAGGCCAGGTCGGTCTCCTCGTGCGCGAAGAAGAACTCCGCGGGCCAGTCGCCGACTTCGTCCAGCATGGCCATCCGCAGCGCGTGCCCGCCGCCGAGGAATCCGGTGACGTATCCGCCCCGCAGGGGGTCGGAGTTGCCGATCCGGGGCACGTGCCGCTGCTGCGTCTCGCCCAGTTCGTCGGCGATGCGGAAGCCGACGATGCCGAGCCGCTCGTCGGCGGCGTACAACTCCCGCACGCGGCGCAGCACATCGGCGTCGACGAGCAGCCCGTCGTCGTCCAGATCCACGACGACGTCGATGTCGCCGAACTCCCGCAGCCGCGCGAGGGCCGCGTTCCGGCCGCCGGGACAGCCGAGGTTCTCGTCGAGCTCGATCGGGGTGACCTCGCCGGGCAGCGACAGCCGCCGGGCGAACTCGGGCAGCGCGCAGCCGTTGCCGACGATGACGATCCGCTCGGGCGGCACATCCTGCTTGGCCACGGACCGCAGCAGCGCGTCGACCTCCTCGGGCCGGTTGCCCATCGTCACCACGGCGACGGCGATCCTGGGCGCCCCCATGTCCTCACCTCGTCCCGGTCGGCGACTGACGGATTGCCGGGCGATGCTAGCCGTTCACGGTAAAGACCCTCTAAGTACGCCTGCCGGACGGCGGTGCGCCTACGCCGTTCGGCGGATGCGGCACCCGACCCGATCGGGCACAGGATGTCGGGTGCGGCAGGGGGCGCGCTGCCTAGCGTGGTGATCACCGAAGAGGAAGGAACCGGGTGTGCTGGAGCGGCTCAACCAGGCGATGGAGCACATCGAGCGCCGTCTCGACGGCTCTGTGGACGGCGCCGAACTGGCGCGGATCGCGACCACGTCCGAGTACCACCTGCGCCGGATGTTCTCCGCGCTGGCAGGCATGCCCCTGTCGGAGTACATCCGCCGCCGCCGGCTGACGGTCGCGGGCGCGGAGGTGCTCGCGGGCGACGGGACGCTGCTGGAGATCGCGGTGCGCTACGGCTACGGCTCGGGCGAGGCGTTCGCACGGGCGTTCCGCGCGATGCACGGCGTGGGTCCGGGCGAGGCCCGGCGCACCGGCGCCGCGCTCGTCTCCCAGCCCCGGCTGACCTTCCGCCTCACCGTCGAAGGGAGCAGCAGCATGCACTACCGAGTAGTGGACCGCCCGGCCTTCACCGTCGCCGGCTTCAAGGCCCGGGTACCGCTCGTGCACTCGGGCCCGAACCAGGCGATCATCGATTTCGTCCGCGGGCTCGACAAACAGGCCCTGGAGCAGCTCGGAAAGCTCTCGGACCAGGAGCCGCACGGCATCGTCGCGGTCTGCGACGACCTGGACCCGAGCCGCGCCGAGGGCACCGAACTCGACTACTACCAGGCGGCGCTCACCACGGCGTCCGCCCCGGCCGATGCCCCCGCGGGCATCACCACCCTGCCCGTGCCGCCCGGCGCCTGGGCGGTCTTCACCACCTCCGGCCCGGCACCACGGGCCATCCAGGAGCTGTGGCGGGACGTGTTCACCGAGTGGTTCCCGTCCAACCCGTACCGCAGCCGCCCCGGCCCCGAGATCCTGCGGACCGGCCTCTCGGCGGACGGGACGCAGGCGGACGCCGAGCTGTGGCTGCCGGTGGAACGGGAGACCAGCCGCTGAACGCCGAGAGCCCCGGGCCGGAAGCGGTCCGGCCCGGGGCTCCAGGGCGGACACGCCCTGGGGGCGGCTACCGCGGCGCGACCGGCTCCGCGGTGTCCTTCCGGCGGGTCCGCTCCCGGACCAGCGAGATGGCGATCACCACCGCGGCGACGAGCACCGAGAGCAGCACCTGGCTGCGGCCGCCGCCCTCCTTGTCGTCGGTGAGCATGTAGAGGAGCACGAACGTGATCATCCCGATCGTCGCCCAGGTCAGATAGGGGAACAGCCACATCCGGACGACGAGCTTCTCCGGGCTCTCGCGCAGGATGATCCCCCGCATCTTCAGCTGCGAGAAGCAGATGACCAGCCACACGAAGAGCGCGACGGCACCCGAGGAGTTCAGCAGGAACTGGAAGACCGTGTCCGGCCACAGGTAGTTGAAGCCGACCGCCACGAAGCCGAAGACCACGGAGGCCAGGATCGCGGCCTGCGGGACGCCTCGGGTGTTCGTCCGCGCGAAGGACCGCGGGGCGTCGCCGCGCTGTCCGAGGGAGAAGGCCATCCGGGATGCGGTGTAGAGGCCGGAGTTGAGACAGGACAGCACGGCGGTCAGCACGATGAAGTTCATGATCTCGCCGGCGTGCGGGATGCCGATCGAGTCGAGGGCCGCCACGTACGAGCCCTTCTTCTCGATCGCGGGGTCGTTCCACGGCAGCAGGGCGACCACGACGAGGATCGAGCCGACGTAGAAGACGCCGACGCGCCAGATGACGCTCCTGGTGGCCTTGGCCACCGCTCGCCGCGCGTCCGAGGACTCACCGGCGGCGAGGGTGACGATCTCGCTGCCCATGAAGGAGAAGACGACCAGCAGGATGCCGGTGAGGATCGCTCCCGGCCCGTTCGGCAGGAAACCGCCGTGCTCGGTGAGGTTTCCGAATCCCGTCGCGGCATGGTCGGAGCCGGGCAGCACACCGAAGATCGCCAGCCCGCCGAGCACGATGAAGCCCGTGATGGCGACGACCTTGATGCCGGCGAACCAGAACTCGAACTCGCCGAAGGAGCCGACCGAGGCCAGGTTGGTGGCGGTGAGGACCGTCATCACGATCAGGGCCCAGGCCCACTGCGGTACCGCCGGCACCCACCCTTCCAGGATGACGGCGCCCGCGGTCGCCTCCACGGCGAGTACGACGACCCAGAAGAACCAGTACAGCCAGCCGATCGAGAACCCGGCCCAGCGGCCGAGCGCCCGGTCCGCGTAGGCCGAGAAGGACCCGGAGGTCGGGTTGGCCGCGGCCATCTCGCCCAGCATCCGCATCACGAAGACGACGAGCGCACCGACCAGTGCGTAGGACACCAGGATGCCGGGCCCGGCGGCGGCGATGCCGGAGGCGGAGCCCACGAAGAGACCCGCGCCGATCACCCCGCCGATGGCGATCATGGACAGATGGCGGTTCTTGAGACCGGCCCGCAGGCCTGCCTGCTGCTCCGGAGGCTGACCACTGGTGGGTTGAGCGGTGTCAGGGGCCACTGAGCCAGGGGGACGTGTAGTCATGTCGACATCCATGGGGTCGTTGGGAGTGCCGTGCTGTGCGTCAGGAGGGACGGCCGGGGCACTGACGATTCCCGGAAGCGTTCACGGTGCGGTTCGCGTGGGGAGTGGGCCGCATCACGTGCGGAAATGGATTTGCGCAAGCGTATGGGGGCTCATGGGGCCACATGTTTGTGAAGGCTGAACAAACTCGCCCGTGATGGCTGTACGACCGGCCAATGCGCCAACCGGGTCAGCCGGTGGGCGGCAGCCGCAGCTGGAGCATGGCCAGCAGCCGCTGGTCGGGACGGCTGAGATCGAGGCCGGTCAGCTGCTCGGCCCGGCGAAGGCGGTACCGCAGCGTGTTGGGGTGCACATGGAGCTGTGCGGCCGCCGCCCGTATGTCACCGAAGGAGTTCAGGTACGTCAGGAGCGTCTCGGCGAGCCGGCCCTGGTGCCGGGTGTCGTGCGAGACCAGGGCGGTCAGCCGGGGATCCCGTATCTCGGGGCGGTCGGAGAGCAGCGTCAGTATCTCGCTGACCAGCACCTCCGCCTGGATGTCCGGCAGCGCGGCGACCGCGACGGTCACTCCGGCGCTCACCATGGCGTCGAGGATGCGGTCGGCCTCCCGGCGTGACTCGGGGACCTCCCCGAGCCCCGGCACCGTGCAGCCGACCGAGCCGCGCAGGGGCAGGCCCAGGTGGCGGCGCGCGGCGTCGGTGATCTCCTGGGTCCAGCCGCGCAGCGTGTCCGTGTCGATGCCGCGGGGCAGCTGGGGCAGCAGCACGTAGATCCGGGGATCGACCTGGGTGACCAGGGCGCTGCGGTGCCGGGCGGCGATGTGCACGGAGACCAGGTTGGTGACCTCGGAGTGGGTCAGTTCCGGTGCGGCGACACCTCCCGGGGTCTCGTACGCCTCTGTGGTCCCGTACGAGAAACCCAGCACGGCGGCCGGGCGGGTGGCGTCGAAACCCAGGTGCGTGGCCAGCGGCTGCGGTCCGGTGCTGCCGTCCAGGAGTCCGGCCAGCAGGGTCCGGGTGAGCGTCACGTCGTCCGAGAGTTCCCGGCGACGGCGTACGAGATGGAGCGCCGCGACCCGGGCGGCGCCCAGCAGCGCCTGGCGGGAGCGTTCGGACAGCGGAATCGAGCCCTCCTGCACCCAGATGGTGCCCAGCTGCCGGTCCCCGGACCGGATGGCCACCGCGAGCCGGCGGCGGATGCCCAGCTCGGGGTGGCTGTCGATACCGATCACCTCGTCGCTGGAGTGCAGGTGCTGGAAGACACCCCACTCGCGCAGCTTCGCCAGATACCCTTCCGGCCCCTGCCAGCCGAGGATGGAGCGCCGGCGCAGGTCGTCCGCCTCGTCGGAGTCGGTGGTGCGGGAGTAGGCCAGCACCCGGTTCGCGGTGTCCTCGATGCTGACGATGCCGCTGGTGAGGATGGCGGTGGTCTGGGCGAGCGAGAACAGGTCGCCCTCCTCGGCCCCCATGCCGGGCTCGCCCGGCGGTGCGTCGTCGAGGGCGGCCCGGGCCAGCGCGTTCACCTGCTCCCAGCGCGCTTCGCTGCGCAGCGAGAGCAGGGCGACCCCGGCCTCGGCGGCGGTCTCGCTGAGCGCCGCGGCCTGGCCGGGCCCGTCCAGCTTGACCACGACGGCGGCGGCTCCGTCCCGCCCGGCGGCCCGCAGCGCGGGAAAGGCGGCCCGGCCACGGGCACCGATCACCAGAACCAGCTCGCCCGGCTGTGCGGTCGGCGGATCCTCGGGATCGAGCAGCGAGACCCCGCGGATCTCGACGTCCAGCCCGGCGGGGGCGGCCTGCACCTCCACCAGCGAATCCCCCAGCACCATCAGCAACTGCCGCAGGCCGATGCTCGCTGCGGTGGAAGACACTGCGGCCGGATCCATGATCGTCGCCTCTGCTGGGAGCCATGCCGGGGCTCCGATGCTAGCTGTAGGGGTGACGGGACCTGGCAGGAGCATGCCGACCACTCCGCTGCCCGGCATCCACCCCCGGTCTGGCGGACCTGACGGAATCCCGTCATGGGACCGAGCTTCCCCCAGCCGTCGGAGAGCTTCGCCTCTCGCGCCGCCCTGCGGGTCATAGCTCGCACGCTCGATGTCTTGGCGGTCAGGGCGCCGACGGGCCCCGCCCGTTTCAGGAAGCCGGCGCCGACCGCTGCGAGGCCGGACAGCGGCAACGTGGCGAAGGAGACCAACCCATACAGCGTGGGGCCAGACGACCAGGGACTCGGTGGCCTGCTAGGACCGGTCGATCACGACGGTGGTCATCAACCTGACTCATGTTGAGCAGCAGCACTCGACGAGGGGTCCGAACTGTCAGGGCGGATGCCGCGACCCAAGGAAATCGCCACAGCGGAGTCACGCTGCCGGGGTGAGTATTCATTTTGGGGTCAGCGGTCCAGGTCTCACTCAGTGGTCGTACGGCGGCGGGGTGCCGACACAGCCGAGGCAAGGAAGGCCACGACGGCTACCGCGGCAAGAAACCCAGAGCGCCCGGTTCTGCTGACCCTGGTGCCAGGTCGTGTCGAGGGCCGCGGTGGGAACGGCGATGCCGTTCGCGCCAGCCGCCGAGCCGAGGGTGCGCAGCGTCGTCGCTGCCGAGGGTCACGCCCAGCTGCTCGGGCGGCGACTGGTCATGGATGAGCGCGGGTGTCATCGCAATGACAGTGCCGATACCCACCGTCTTGCGTGCCAGCTAGGCAAGTTCACCGGTTGCACTGGGGGACGCGCTGGAAACCTCAGCTTCCGGAAACCTCTTCGCCCGGACCGCCGCCTTACCTATGCTGCGCCCCGCCCCCCTTCCTCGACTGACGAGGCCGACATGCAGCAGTCATGGAACAGCGACCGCCGCCGCACCGCAATCGGTCGCTCCAGCCTCTCCGTGCCAGCGCGCCAGGCTCTGGCCGACCGCCAGCTCAACACGGACCGCACGATCCTCGACTACGGCTGCGGCCGAGGCGGCGACGTCGCCTCCCTCCAGCGCCTCGATTGCAAGATCACCGGTTGGGACCCCTACTACAGCTCGAGCGCGCAGGTGGCCCCCTCCGACGTCGTTCTCCTCACCTACGTTCTGAACATCATCGAGGACCCCGTCGAGCGTCGGCAGACGCTCAAGGAGGCATGGAGGCTCGCCACCTCCGTACTCATCGTCTCGGCTCGCCTCACCTGGGAGCGGTCCAAAGTCCGCGGCCAGGAGTACGGCGACGGCCTCCTCACCAGCCGGCAGACGTTCCAGCACCTCTTCAGCCCGGACGAGCTCCGGATCTACGTCGAGGAGGTCACAGGAACACGCTGCATATCAGCGGCCCCCGGCATCGTGTACGCCTTCAAGGACGACTCAGCCCGACTGGGCTACCTCGCACACCGCATCGTCCCCGACGCCGAGTGGCTCGCTTCAGCCGATACCACTTCCGCTATCGCCTCGCTGGTCGACTACGTCGAACGGCGTGGCCGCCCGCCCCGTGCCGACGAGATGCCCCGGCCGATGGCCGAACAGCTCGCCCACCTAAAACCCAGCGAACTTAAGCGCCTCATACGCGACTCCGCCAACGCCGAGAAGGTCTCCGAGGGCGCCAAGCGCACGACGCTGAACACGCTGCTGTTCCTCGCTGTCGAGCTCTTCAACGGCCGAGGTCCGTTCAGCAGCCTGCCCCTCGGCGTCCAGCTCGACGTCCGTTCGTTCTTCACCTCGTACAAGGAAGCCTGCAGGCGCTCCGACCGTCTGCTCCTCAAGCTTCGGGACAACACCTATATCCGGGGCGCCATGAACGCATCCAGCGTCGGCAAGATCACCCCGACCGCGCTGTACGTGCACCGCCGGGCGATCGACCGGATGCCGACAGTCCTGCGCCTGTACGAGCACTGCGCCTCCGTTGCCGCCGGCCGCCCTCCGGAATGGACCATCGCTAAGCTGAAGCACCAGGGGCGAGCCATCAGCTGGCTCGATTACCCGGAATTCGACAAGGACCCACACCCGCGGATCACGTCCTCGTACCTCGTAGATCTCAAGACCCTCGAGACCTCGCACATGTCCTACGCGAACTCCGCCAACCGCCCTCTGCTCCACCGGAAGCACGAATTCCTGGCGCCCGACGACCCGGACGCGCCGCGTTACCGCCGTCTGACCGAGTCCGAGCTACGCGCCGGCCTCTACGAGAATCCGCACCTGATCGGCACCGAGAATGGCTGGGAGGCCGAACTGATCAGGTGCGGTCGCATGCTTCGGGGACACCGACTGGTCCGGCGCCCCGAAGACTGAGCAGCTCAAACCGTCAGGGGGCATCCGGTTGCATGTACGCGATCGTCTCCGCCAAGCCGTCCGGGTCGAAGTCCGAGACCTGCCCGGGGAACCACGAGAAGCGGAGGCCATTGGTGGCCACCTCCTCCGGAAGACCCATTGCGGTCAGCACGTGGCTCGGCGTATACGAGGCGCTGGTGCATGCGGAACCGGTCGCCACGGCCACCTGGTCCTTGATCCGTACGATCAGGGCCTCGGCGTTGAGCCCGTCGAAGGTCACATTGAGGATGTGCGGGACCGCGTGGTCGGCATCGCCGTTGATCTGGAAGCGGGTCTTCCCGAGCGCGGCGAGCAGCCGCTCCCGCATCTCCTTCGCGTCCCGTTCCCAACGCGACCGGTTCTCCTGGAAGACCTTGGCTGCTTCGTACAGCCCCATGATCAGCGGTACGGGGAGCGTCCCGGGGCGCAGCTTTCGTTCCTGCCCGCCGCCGAACATGATCGGCTCCAGCGGCACCTTGTCCCAGCCGCGACGCCGGGTCACGAGAGCGCCGATCCCCTTGGGTGCACCGATCTTGTGGCCGCTGATGCTGGTCAAATCGATGGGTGCCTTCAGGTCCTCGGGAACCTTCGCGTACCCCTGCGCGGCATCGACGTGGAGATAAGTCGGGGTCTTCTGGAGCTTCTCCGCCAGCTCGGCCACGGGCTGGATGACGCCCGTCTCATTGTTCACGTGCATTAGCGAGACGAGCAGGGTGTCCGGCCTCAGCTTCTCCAGCACGGCCTCCGTGGAGATCCGCCCCGAGGGGCCGGGCTCCAGGAAATCGACCTCGAACCCCCGCTTCTCCTGCAGATGCAGCAGGGGCTCGATGACCGCCTTGTGCTCGATGGCGGAAGTGATGATGTGCTTCCGGCCGTGCTTCTCGCCGTACGGGGCCATGCCGAGCAGAGCGATGTTGTTGGACTCCGTCGCTCCACTGGTGAAGATGACCTCTTCGGTCCTCACACCGACTGTCTCTGCGAGGAACGCCCTGGCCTCCTGAACCGCCTTCTTTGCCCGGGCTCCGTACTCATGGGTGCGGCTGCCGGCGTTGCCGAAGTCTTCGGTCATCCAGTGGAGCACCACGTCAGCCACCCGCGGCTCCACACGGGTCGTCGCCGCCACATCCAGATACGCCACCACAGCGCTCACCCATCCCCGAGCGATCATCCCGTTACCGGGTACGTCAAACTGTTAACGTACACGCATGCTCGGCTGACGCACAGTGCGGCGGCGCCTCAGAGTTGTCAACACAGACATCGACGTACGTGTTCCCGGGCAGGAACGCCCTTAACGCAGCCGGGCGTACCCCCAGATGTGGCCGTACGTCTGACGTACGTGAAGGTGACGTAACTTCAGCAAGCCTCGTACGTTAACCGGATGACGTACGCTAAGGTTGCCGGGTGGAGATCGAAGCAGCGACGCCAGCAACCAGAGTCGTAGCTCCGCGCACCTCGCCGGGGTTCGAGTACACGTTCCCCGCGATCCGCGGCATCCAGGCAGGGCGCGAGTATTACGTATCGATGTGCCCCCTGCGCCTCATCCCAAAGATCTTTATCTTCGACGAAGACGAGCTCTCGCCGGAACTGCGCGCTCAGCGGATCCTCAATAAGGGACGCCTTCCCGCACTCACGAAGTACATTCTGGACAATCCAGAGGATTACGTCTTCAGCGCTTTGACCGCATCCGTCGACGGCGACATGGAGTTCGACCATCTCGGCTCCGACGGCAACGCCTTCCGTGCCGGGCAACTGCGCATCCCCATGGACTCCCGCTTCCTGATCAACGACGGCCAGCACCGGCGCGCAGCCATTGAGCACGCTCTCAAGGAGAACCCGGACATCGGCAACGAGACGATCGCCGTCGTCTTCTTCCATGACGCGGGGCTCGCCCGCTCGCAGCAGATGTTCGCGGACCTCAACCGGCACGCGGTGCGTCCGGCCCGGTCCATCGGCGTTCTCTACGACCACCGGGACAGCGAAGCCCAGGTCGCGCGCACACTGGCCAGTCAGTGCAAGGTCTTCAAGGGCTACGTCGAGATGGAGAAGAGCACCCTCTCCGCCCGCTCCCGGATGATGTTCACCTTGAGCGCTCTCTACTACGGCACCCAGTCCCTCCTCCAGGGCCTGGAGATCGAGGCAGACGCCGCAGCAGAGCTGGCGCAGGAGTACTGGGAGTACATCGACACGACGCTTCCCGAGTGGGAGATGGTTCGCACGCGAGAGCTCTCGGCACCCGAGATGCGGCGCGACTTCATCCACAGTCACGGAATCGCATTGCACGCTCTCGGACGCATCGGAAATTCCCTACTTCGGGAATCCACCGCACCCAGTAAATGGAAACGGAAGCTTTCCCCTCTGAAAAAGGTTGACTGGACTCGGTCGAATACAGACTGGGAGGGCCGCGCCATCGTCGGTGGCCGCGTTTCCAAAAGCCACCAAAATGTAACTCTTACAGTCAATTACCTGCGCAATCACCTGCGCCTGGGCCTCAGCGCCGAAGAGCAGCGGGTAGAGGACGCATACCTGCGAGGCGAAGCATGAGCACCATCCCTCTGCAACTCGGCATCACGCCGGTCCGGCGGAAGCCGTTCGACGGACAACCCCTCGAAGAGGTCATCGCCAAGCTCTCAGACGAGGTCCGTGAGCTCTACACCGCCGACCAGGTGCCCTGGGTCATCGGATACAGCGGCGGCAAGGACTCCACCGCGGTCCTCCAGCTCGTATGGAACGCCATCGCCGCTCTGCCGGCGGAACAGCGCACTAAGACGGTGCACGTCATCAGCACCGACACCCTCGTCGAGAACCCCGTCGTCGCGGCGTGGGTGACGACGTCCCTGGAGACGATGGAGAAAGCCGCCGCCGAGCAAGGTCTCCCTATCGAGCCTCATCGCCTGACGCCGGAGATCAAGGACACCTTCTGGGTCAACCTGATCGGTCGGGGCTACCCGGCGCCGCGCCCCAAGTTCCGCTGGTGTACTGAGCGCCTCAAGATCAAGCCGTCCAACTCTTTCATCCGGAACGTCGTGGCGGCACATGGCGAGGCGATCATGGTGCTCGGTATCCGTAAGACCGAGAGCCAGGCGCGCGCCCGTGCCATGGAAAAGCACGAGAAGCGGCGCGTCCGTGATCGCCTCTCCCCCAATGCGAACCTTCCCAATTCCCTCGTCTACAGCCCGGTCGAAGACTGGACCAACGACGACGTTTGGGAATACCTGATGCAGAAGCCCAACCCGTGGGGCTACAACAATCAGGATCTCCTCACCATGTACCAGGGCGCCTCCGGCGATGGCGAATGCCCGCTAGTGGTTGACTCAACCACTCCCTCCTGCGGCTCCAGCCGCTTCGGGTGCTGGACTTGCACACTCGTCGAGCAGGACAAGTCGATGTCGGCGATGATCCAGAACGACGAGGAAAAGGAGTGGATGAGGCCGCTCCTGGACCTCCGCGACAAGCTCGACGCCCCGTTCGGCTACTTCGAAGAGGGCGAGGAAGGACTCCCCGCCGGCCGGAAGCTCCCGTACCCCCGCCCTGACCAGCCGGCCCGAGACTTCCGCCGCATGAACGGCAAGGTCATGGTCTATACGCGCCGGACCGACGGCGAAGAGGTCCCGATCCACGGCCCGTACCTGCAGAAGTTCCGCCAGGACTGGCTCAAGGACCTGCTGGACGCCCAGACGTGGATCCGCGCCAACGCGCCGGAGCACGTCAAGAACATCGAGCTGATCACCCTCGACGAGCTGCACGAGATCCGCCGCATCTGGGTCTTCGACAAGCACGAGGTCGAGGACTCCCTCCCCCGTATCTATAAGGAGTCCACGGGCGAGGACTTCCCGGGCGGCCCTCTGGACGAGCAGCTCGTCATGGGCGCGGACGAGATGGAGATCCTGAAGGAGCTCTGCGGGGACGACGACCTGCACTACGACATGGTCCGCGAGCTGCTATCCGTCGAGCGCAAGTACCGGACAATGTCCCGACGCGCTGGCCTCTTCCAAGCTCTGGAGACCGCCGTAAAGAAGGGTTACTACGAGGACAGCGCCGACGCCATCGACTTCGCGCAGCGCAAGAACAAGTGGCGTGAGGAATCGCAGACCCACCTGACCCTGGACGAAGAAACCAATATCGATGCTCCTGCGTAAGATCACTCTCGAAGAGTTCGGGGCTTACCGCGGCACCCAGTCGCTGGATCTGACCACCAAGAAGAACAAGCCGATCGTCCTCATCGGCGGCCTCAATGGCTGCGGCAAGACGACCCTCCTCGACGCCATCCAGCTGGCACTCTACGGGCCGCGAGCGCGTTGCAGCGGTCGAGGCAGCAAGTCGTACGAGACATACCTCCGCGAGAGCATCAACCGGCAGGCCGACCCGACCCGCGGTGCGCAGATCATCCTGGAGTTCACGGTCACGGTGGACGGCACGGAGCACTACTACAAGGTGGTCCGCAGCTGGCACACCAGCGGCAAGGCGACGCTCAAGGAATTCGTGAACGCGTTCGTCGATGAGGAGTACGGCTCCAGGGCGAAGCCGGGGCGACGCGTCGAACCTGAGCTGAAGTACAGCCGGGTACTCAGCCAGGAGTGGGCCGATCACATCGAGAGCCTGCTCCCCCTCGAAGTCGCCTCGCTGTCGTTTTTCGACGGAGAGAAGATCGAATCGCTCGCCGACCCCGAGCGCGCGGCATCGGTCATCGAATCGGCCATCCACTCGCTGCTCGGTGTCAGCACCGTCCAGCAGCTCCGTACGGACCTGCTCGCGCTCCAGCGCCGGCAGAAGCTGTCGGACGAAGAGCAGCACCTGATGGACAAGATTCACGCGGAGGAGCAGGAGCGGCAGGCGGCCGACGCCGCTCTGGAGAACGCAGAACAGCGGGCCGCGCAGCGCAACAGCGAGCTCGTCAAAGCTCGGCGCACTCTCGAAGCGCTGGAGGCTGCCTACAAGCAGGAGGGCGGAAACCTCTTCGAGCGTCGCGTCGAGATCGAGCGCGAGTACGCGCAGGTTTCCGCTCGCCTCGCCGAAATCCGCAGCTCCCTCGTCCAGTTGGCTGCAGGTCCGCTTCCGCTCCTCATGATGGGAAGTCACCTCAAGGAGCTGCGCAAGCAGGCTGGTCGCGAGCGGACGGCAGCCGAGTCCCACCAGGTACTGGGGGTGCTCGAAGAGCGTGACCAGTGGCTACTGGACATGCTCCCTGACGAGGCGAAGGCCGCCGTAATGGAGAAGCTGGAGGCTGACCGCGCCAAGCGCGCCAAGTCCGCCGGCCTCAAGGTGGATCTCGGCCTCCCCCCGGACATGCTCCCCCAGCTGTCGGCACTCGACGAGGCACTCAGTCGCGACAAGGCACGAGCTGCCGAGCTCCTTCAGCAGGCTGCGGAAGCCGCCGAAGAGCGTGTGCAGCTGGAGCGTCAGCTGGCGGGTGTACCGGCCAAGAGTAAGGTCGAGGCCATCCAGAAGAAGCGTGAAGACCAGCTCCAGGAAGTCGCACGGCTGGAACGGGAGCACGAGAACAGCCTCAACAACGTCGATGAGTTGAAGCGCCGCCTCGAATACGTCTCCGCCTCCCTGCAGCGTGCCCACGATGAGTTCGTTCGCACCAAGGTGAAGGCCGAAGAGGTCGAGCGGATCATCAAGTACTCGGAGAAGGCCCGGAAGACGCTGGAACAGTTCGGCGATGCCCTCCTCAAGCGGCACATCAGCCGCCTCGAGGTAGCAATGCTCACGAGCTTCCAGACCCTCATGCGCAAGCAGGGCCTTGTGAACGACCTCCGCATCGATACCGACAAGTTCACGCTCACCCTGGCTGACACCGACGGTGAGCCGATCGACCCCAGCCGTCTCAGCGCGGGCGAGCGCCAGCTACTCGCTGTCTCCCTCCTCTGGGGCTTGATGAAGGTCGCCGGCAACCACCTGCCCAGCGTCATCGACACGCCGCTCGGCCGGCTCGACAGCCGCCACCGTGAGCACTTGGTGGACCGATACTTCCCATACGCCAGCGACCAAGTCCTCCTCCTCTCCACCGATGAGGAGATCGACGAGTACCTGCTTGGCCGCCTCAAGAAGTCCGTCGCCCACACCTACACCCTGGTCCACGACGACACCACTTTCACCACCAGCGTTGTCGAGGGTTACTGGTGGAACGTAGGAGCCAGCAATGTCGCTTGAGAACATCCGCCTCGCCACCGCAAGCAAGGACCGACTGAGCCGTCTGAAGCACACCACCGGCATCACCCAGTGGAACGTCCTGTGCCGCTGGGCCCTGGCGCTCTCCCTGGCGGACGCCTCTACCCCCCTGGTTCGTGAGGTCGTCACCGACTCCAACGTCGAGATGTCCTGGAAGACCTTCGCCGGACCCCACGGCGACCTCTACCTCGCCCTGCTCAAGCAGCGCTGCTTGGCCGACGGACTGGAGCCGACGGACGAGAACGTCTCCAATACGCTGACGATCCATCTGGCCCGGGGGGTCGGGTACTTGGGTGCGCACAAGGAGATGACGGCGATCGAAGGGCTAATCGGGGCCGTAACAACCGTCTGAATTGTCAACAATCATCCAGCTAGGGCCGATTCGCCTGCCGGGTCGGCCCTTTCCTGCACTCCCACACGATGGCGACCAGTCATCAGAAAACACAGATCTACTTAACTCATCGACACATAAGCTGCCCTGCATGGCATCGGGACACGGCAGCACCTCGCTTCAGCTCTACCTCGTCGGCATCGGTGAGGTCCTGCGCAACAATCGCCTGGTCGTTCCCCAGTTCCAGCGCTCGTACTGCTGGAAGGTGGAGCAGGAGGTCCTCGACTACTGGACTGACCTGAGCCGGGCGATCAACGGCGGGGCGAAAGAGGAGTACTTCTTCGGCACGATCGTGATCACCCAGGACGGTGACGGAACTCGGAAGCGGATTATCGACGGCCAGCAGCGGCTGGTCACCTCCTCCCTCCTGATCGCTGCCATCCGCGACGAGCTGCGAACTCTGGAGGGGAACCTGCTCAAGGCGGACGACTCCCAGGCTGTGGGCATCGGCCGCACCTTCCTGGCCAGCAAGGCATGGAACGACAGGTACGCGGAGTCGCACCTCAAGCTCAACGAGAGCGACAACCCCGACTTCCTCGGGATCACCACCGAGACCGCACTCCCGGGGAAACCCGCGAGGACCGACTCCGACATCGTCAAGGCGTACCGGTTCTTCCGGGAAAAGATCTCGCAGTTCCGCAGCCTGCATGGGATGGACGCGGCCAACGTCCTCGAGAAATGGGTGAGCTACATCCAGCACCGGGCGCAGCTCGCCGTGGTCGAGACCCCGACCGAGGCAGACGCCTACGTGATCTTCGAGACTCTCAACAACCGAGGCGCCGACCTGACCACCGCGGACCTCCTGAAGAACCACCTCTTCGGAGCTGCCGGCGAGCAGCAGAACCTCAACGCGGTGCGGAACAACTGGCACCAGTCACTCGGGACGCTCCAGCTCGGGGCAGCCGATGCGAAGTTCACCAAGTTCCTGCGCCATTACTGGAGCTCGAAGGTCGGCAAGATCACCGAGCGCGATCTATACGCGGAGATGCGCAAGGAGGTGACCCACCGACAGGAGGCGCTGCACTTCTCGGAGAACCTCCTGTCAGCCGCACACGCCTACACCGCGCTCTCCAACCCGGAGAGCGACTTCTGGGCGACCAAGTGCAGCGGCAACGGTCACCGTCCCGCTCTCGACACACTCGCCATGTTCGACCTGGTTCCCAACAAGATCCTCCTGCTGGCGGCAGTCGAGCACTTCCACTCCCACGAGCTCGAGAAGCTCCTCCGGGCCATGGTGAACTGGTCAGTACGCGGCATGATTATGAGCATGATGAACCGCGGCCGCTTCGAGGACCAGTACTCTCAGATCGCGGTCGCCATCCGGAAGGGCGAGGTCACCACCACCGCGCAGGTCCGACTGCGCGTCGAGGACCTCATCCCCTCAGACACCGACTTCAGGGAGCAGTTCGCGCTCGCCACTGTCGGAAGAAGCGATTCCAAGCTTGCCCGATATTACCTGAGCGCCCTGGAGACAACAAGGCGAAAGGAGTCCCAGCCGGAGTTCGTCCCCAACAGCAACCCGAGCCAGGTCAACCTGGAGCACGTGTTCCCGCAGAACGCCAAGGAAGCCGACTGGGAGGACTTCATCAAGAAGAGCGGGGACAAGCAGGACGCCGCCAGCTGGGTCTACCGCATTGGCAACATGGTGCTTCTGCAGACTGGAGTGAACTCTAAGATCGGAAACAAGTCGTTCGCCGAGAAGGTCGAGGTCTTCAAGACGTCGGGCTTCGAGCTGACCAGAAAGGTCGGCGAGAAGAACGAGTGGACCCCGGACAGCATCCGGCTCCGACAGACCGTCCTTGCCGGACTCGCGGTCAAGACCTGGCCGCGCTGAACTACGGCAGGCACGGAGAATCCCTTCCTCAACCGGCTCAAATGCCAAAGGACGTGAAATGTCAGCCGATCTGTGCTGAAGCGCGACTCCCCTCGCCTGCCCTTCCACTACATCCTCTCGAATATAAATAGTGCTGAGGCTGCAACCCTTAACAGCCGTAACTCCAGCAGTGGGTGACTCTATCGGGGAGGTTCCAGGGACGGGGGTGCTGGTGGTTCTGTACAGCCCTGTCTTCCTGAGGTGATCAGTGTCCGTTCGTCCTCGGTCCGGTGCGGTAGTGCCCAAGCTCACGGGATGACGCGAGCCAGAAATCCCCGTGGCACCACGGCGATGTGGGTGCGTGACCACCTCGATGGGGCTCTGGGACGACGAAAACTTCGTCTCCTGGTATCCGCGCGATGGTCGCCTCAGCCTTTCGCCAGCTCAGCTGGCCACGGTATGTGTGCCGCAGTTTCTGCTCAACCTCTCCGACCGGCAGGCGGCGCAGGCAGTGCGGTGCAGGATCGACTTCACTTACGCCCTGGCCATGGAACTGGACGACCTCAGTTTTCACTACAGTGTGCTGACGGACTTCCGTGATCGCCGGTCCCGGGACGACCGCGCAGATCGACTCCTGTCCCTGGCCCTGAAACGGATGCGCGATGTCGGTGTGGTCACAGAACGCGGGAAACGGCGGACCGACTCCACCCAGGTTCTGGCCGCGGCACGAGACCTCACCCGCCTGGAACTGGTTCTCAAAGCAGTACGTGGCGCTCTGGAGGAAGCCACCCAGCGGGCACCTGATGTGCTTGACGGGCTGGTGGGTGCCGGGTGGGCCACGCGTTACGGACGTCCGGTCCGTCTCCCCAGCCAACCGACTCACCCTGTCACCCGTCTCAAGCAGGCCGGAGCAGACGCTCACCGGTTCTTGAGCGCCTGCCGCCCCACCGACGTGGTCCTCGCGCGGAGGTGTTGCGGCAGATCATGGTGCAGAACTTCCTCGTTGACGCCCGCGGCGCTCTGCGTCCCCGCGCCGAGGAAGACGGGCGACCCAAAGGGGGGCTGCCCGGGTTATCTCGCTCTACGACTGCGAAGCCCGCCGGGCCATCCGGGGTAACACCCTCTGGAGCGGCTACGTGGTCCACGTCACCCGAGACCTGCGACACTGACGCCCCCGGTCAACCTGATCACGAACATCGCCACCACCGGCCCGGGGTACCCAAGCCCTACCCGGCATTCACACCTGTCTCCACCACCGCCGGCTGCTGCCCACCCAGCACCTCGTCGACGGCGGCTACCTCTCAGTTGCCCTACTCGACTCCTCCGCACGCGACCCCAGATCCAGCTCATCGGACCGGTCAGGGTCAGTGGCGCCTGGCAGAGCAAGAAACATACCGGCTTCACCTGAGACGACTTCACCATCGACCTCGCCCGCCGCCAGGTCGCCCTGCCCGGGCGGCCAGACCAGCCGAGCCCGGATCGAGCCACCTGCCATGGCCCCCTTACACGGTCGCTTGTTTCCACCCACGCCAGTGCCACCCATGCCCGGACCGGCCCACCTGCACCCGAGGCCGCTCAGCGCGCACGGTGAACTTCCTCCCCCGCCACCCGCACGAACTCCAGGCCCGCAATCACTAGAACTCTAAGTGGCATTCAACGCTATCCGGTTGCTCACTATCAGATTCCTGACCCTCTCGCCGGAAAATCAATAAGACTCCAACAACCTCGATGATTTTCGGTCGACACTCTCTGTAACGAAAGAGATCTCATCGATGTAGCGTGAGGGTTTCCACTTTGCAATGCAGCGGATCCAGGCGTCCTTCTGAATGAAAACGGACCGAAGAGTTCCGAGACTTAGGGCAGCCTTCACGCGCACCGCCCGGCACTCGAATGAAGTAGCCCACATGAGAGGTGTCGCTTCACTTTCTGCGAGCGTCACTCTCCGGACCAGCAGTTTTAGGGTAGCAGTCGAGGGAATCTTCCCTTCCGGATTTCCTCGACTGGTCCCTAGGCGCCACGTCGCACCGTTCGCGAAGTGCACTGTGACTTGGTGTACTGCTGCACGAACATGGTTGCACATGTCGCAACGGCGGATCGGATCCAGGGAGCTTGAATTTGTAAATCAAAGACTGTGACAGACAGCTACGTATAGCTGTTTGTGAGAACGTCTCGTTCCAAAGCGGTAGGTGACTCGGATGGTGTCAGAGTTACCCCGTCATGGTCGTTCCTCTTCCCTTTGGCTCGCTACAGCCGAGGGGGAGGGGTAGTTGGGCTCCGCTGTCACCTGCTACGTGGCAACCGTATAAGCCCAAAGAAAGGAGCAACGTGCACAATCCGCTTGGCGACGATCACTGCTGCACCTCGACGTGCTTGCGGGATAAGGGCCAGAGCACGTCTGGTGGTCAGAGTAACGAGGGCCCCCCGAAGGGGCGTATAACTCCGGCCACAATCACGGCAGTTGCCACCCTGGTAACTTCCCTGGCTGCACTGATCACGGCCTTCCGGTAGCAGGCAGCTGTACTGCAATAGTAGGGACACGCTGCCAAGTCGTGTGTGAGGCGCAGGTGACGCCGGCTGACCATCTGGGATCACCTTCAGCGTCTTGCCATGAGTCGCACAACTTCCGAGCACGTTGACCCTCTCGGCATCAGTGGATTAAGGGCATGAAGCGCTTCGGTGCTAATTGGAGGCTCGATTCCCTGAGCGGATCAAGTCATGGCCCGCCCGTCCTCTTACCCTGCCGAGCTTCGCGAGTGCGCGGTACGCATGGTCGCGGAGATTATTCACAGCCACCCCACCCGGGCGGGCCGTCATGAAGGCAGTCGCCGTGGACCTGGGCATCGAGGCCGCGGCCACCGCAGAGTGGGCCGACTGGTTCAACAACCAGCCTGCTTCACACCGCCATCGGAGACATCCCGCCCCACGAACACGAGACCAACTACTACGCTCCACAGAGGTGGGCAGGGTTGATAGCCGTACGGCTTCCGGCTGTCGACCCTGCCCTGAGGTAGCGGCTTTACCAGTCCAGATCAGCACTGGCGAGGATGTCGCCAACGTCGTCCTTCTCTTCCTCCAGCGGTGTCCTAAGCCCTCCGAGGACGAGGTTCGAGATGATCGTGTCGAGGTCCTGGTCGGACTGACGGTTTATTAGAGTCTGCAGGTAGGATAGGCCGGCGTTCGCGTACTCCTCGAAGATGAGGACCCGCTCAGGCTGGCGGTCCGCGCTAAGGATCTTCGGGTCGTCCGGGTACTCGACGGCTCCGAGCATGTCGAGGAGCACCTCCCCGTAGTCCCGGCTCTCCATGAGCGCGAGGCGGATCGGCTCATCGGCCTCGTCGAACGGCTTGCGCTCCCCTCGGCGGCGGCCGAGCAGTGCGGCGAACATCATCGCCTCGACCATGGTCGCGAAGGTCCCGGTCTTTCTGTCGGTGAGCTTACCGAGCAAGTCCTCATGCGCCCGGGGCCGGCGGAATCGGTCCGTGTAGGCCATCAGAAGGTCACCTTCTCCAGAACAGTGTGCTCGAAGTCGCCGTGTGACACGTACGGAACCTCACGGTTGTTGATCACGATCGTCTCTTCACCCGCCGACTGGTTTGGCGTGTAAGAGCGCAGTACGTACATCTGATTGGCGGCCTGCTGGAGGTTCTCCAGAACCTTGCCCCGCGCCTGCGACTGCGAGAGCAGGGTGATGATCTGGGATGTCAGCGCTGGCAGGGCCTTAGAGATCTCTTCCTGATAGGTCAGGTCGAGGCTGCCGAAGGGAGCATCCATGACGACCGGGTAGACACCGCCGCTGCCGGTCTCGATGGTCACCTCCCCCCTGTTCTTCTTCCGGGCACTGATGTTCCTGGCAACCTCGGAGACCGCGCCGACGAAGCTGAGGCCGAGAATCTGATTCTCACCGGTGGAACGGATTGCCACTCCGCTCGCGGTGTGCAGCTCCAGCTCGAAGTCGTCGTTCAGCTCGGGTACGTAGCTCTTGATGAAGATCCGGGAGAAGACCTCCTTGACCTTCTTGTCGAGCTGGTCGCGGACCTCCTTGGTCTTGATCTCGAGGATCTCCTTCAGCGCGGCACGCACCTTCTCGACGAGCTCGACCTGCTTCTGAACCTTGCGGGCTTTCTCGCTCTTGGCCTCAGCATTCCGGTACTGACGGCCTGTGGCCTCTACCTCCTGCTTGATCGAGGTGACCTTGTTCTCAGCCTCCTTGTGCGCGACACGGGCGTCGGTTTCCTTGGAGGCATAGTTTTTCCGGCGCTCGATGAGGCGCTGAACGTCCTGGATGTTTACCCCTTCCAGTTGCCGATCGATATCGGAACGTTCCGCTTCCAGCTCGCTGATCTCGGCGTCTGCCTTCTGAATGTCGGAAGCGTTGAGGGTGAGCTGCTCCAGGATCTCCTGGCGCCTCTCCTCCAGGTTCTTCATCTTGCCGCTGACCCGCATCCAGCTCTCCTGGACGTCCTCGAGACCGGCGTTGTACTTGCGCTTGTCCAGCTCCTCGTACTCCTGGGTCCCCTCGCGAACCTCACGGCCACACATGCACAGCTGGGCTTCGAGGATGTCCTCGATGAAGCTGCGCTGGATGCCTGCGGGCAGCTGGCGGCGCTCTCGCATCTCGTCCGCGAGCTCAATCACCTTGGTGTCGATCCCGCTGGTCAGAGCCAGGAACCCGTGCCGCGACAGCAGCTCGCGCTTGCGGCTCTTGTACTCCATGTGCCGGTCGTGCGCGGCCTTGATCCGGCGGGTCAGCGAGTCCCGCTTCTTCTGGAGCGGCTCCGCCTCCCTATTCTGGAGCAGGGCGCGGTCAATGGACTGGACTTCCTTCTGGAAGGCGCTGATCTCGCCGGAGAGGCGCAGCATCTCAGCCACCTCTTCCTTCTCGCGGGTGGCGAGGTGGTCCATGTGGTCGGAAAGCTGCTTCAGCCTGCTGTCCTCCTTGGAGTCGATCTCGCTGGCGAGCTTTCGGGAGACCTTCGGCAGGTCCTCCAGAGCACGCTCGATGGCCTCCAAGTCCAGAAGGGTCTTGATGGCCTTCTGGACCTCCTGGTTCTTGCCTTCCCCTTCCCGCTTCACGTCGCCGGAGAACATCTTCTCCATGCGCTCACCGTTGAAGAAGAAGAACTGACGCAGGCCCTTGGGCAAGATCTTCTCGATCCGGTCCTGGCCGTTGAGGATGCTCTGGGCTTCACCGTCCGTCCCGATCTCTGTGACAGTCAGCTCAGGCTCGACAGGACCCTGTTCCGCCTTCTCCTTGACAACGGTGACCTGCCGGACCACGGAGAACCGGGTCCCGTCGTGCTCGAAGTCCAGCCGAACCGAGGCCGTGACGTCCTCCCCAAACGCGGTGTCCGCCCATGCCTTGTCGTGAATGATGCGATGCTGTTGTTCCACGTCTTCCGAGAAGGTGCCGTACAGGGCCCAGGCGAACGCGTTGAGCAGGGTGGTCTTGCCGGCACCGTTGTTACCGAAGATGAGGACGGCGGGCTTGCCCTCCTCCACAGACAGGTCGAGAACCTGCTCACCGTAGAAGGCGCGAAAGTTCTTCAGCGTCAGCTTGAGCAGCTTCACTTGGTCAGCTCCCTCACGGCGTCGACGATCTTCGGGACGACCTTAGTCGTCTCCCTAATGTGGATGTTCTCGGTCTCCAGGTCGATGACCTTCTGGACGAGGATCTTGGCTTCCCGCGGCAGCTCGTTCAGGACGTCGCGCACCGTTCGTGCGGGAGGCTGGCCGGCTGTTTCGTCGCTCACGGGTTACTCCTGGTTCGAGGTAGCGGGTACGGAAGGAATGGGGGTACTTGCAGTGAGGGCTCAGGTGTCGAAGAGGCCGTAGCGCTCGCGCAGGGGGCGGAGGACATTGAGCGTGTCCCCCTCGTTGTCAGCGAGGTAGGCGAACTCTTCGACGCGAGCCAGTTCGCGACGGAGCAGGCTGCGTTCGGTCTCGTACTGAATCGCGTCCCCGCCCGCAGGCGGCACGACGACGAAGTCGATGATGTCCGCGCGCTCCTTGCCGGGCGCCTTGCGCAGGACGCGGCCGCGGCGCTGGATGAACTGGCGGGGGTTGGAGGAACTGGACAGGAGGTAGGCGGTCCGGGAGGCCGGGACGTCCACGCCTTCGTCCAGGCAGCGCATGGAGGAGATGACCTGGAGGTCGTTGTTCTCGAAGCGGCGCAGGATGTCCAGGCGGGCCGAGCGCTTGGTCTCCGAGGTGTAGCGGGCAGCGGGCATGTGCAGCTCGTTGCCGACCATCTCCATGACCTGGTCAATCTGACGCGGGCCGTCGGTGCCGTGTTCGTAGAGAAGGGGGTGCTTGCCCTCGGCGCAGTAGATCAGCTGGTGGCTCGTGTCCCGGCGCCTCTCGATCTCCGCGTGGAGGATCTCTAGCTTGCCGCGGGCGTGGCCGATGATGTCGGCGCGCTTCTTCAGGAGTCGGCCGAGCGGGCTGTCCCGGTCGGCGGTCTCCTTCAGGTCTGTGCCAGCCGCGATCAGGCGGGCGATCTTCGCGCTGGTCTCTGCGTACAGCTCGGCTTCTTCGTCGTCCAGCTCCACGAGGATGGGCGTGTAGGTGTAGCGGCACAGGGCGCTACGACGGATGGCTTCGCCGATGCCCATCTCGAAGACGACTCGGTCGAAGTAGTCGGTGAGGGCGTCGGTGCCCTCCTCATCGAACCAGCGCTCCGGGGTGGCGGAGAGGCCGAGGCGGTACTGGGCCTTCTCCGGGAGGCGGGTACGCAGGTGCGCGGCACCGAGGTTGTGGGCCTCGTCCGCGATGAGGAGGAGGTGCCCCTGGTAGGAGCTGAGCAGGTTCTGGAAGGCATCGCCGCCGAAGGTGGCGTTGGTGGTGACGATGACGCCGCCTCGGGTACCGCCGAGGGCAATGTTCTGGAGCAGGCTGTGAGCGCGCGGGGACCATCTGCTGGTCGCCTCGTAGGCCCGCAACGGTGTCACGGCGAACCACTCGATGTCCTTGGCCCATTGGTCGACCAGATGCTGGTACGGGGCCACGACGACGGTGAGGAGTGAGGCGGACGCATCGTTCTTCCGAAGGAGCGTGCCGAGCTGGGAGGCAGCGGAAAGTGCGGTCAGGGTCTTGCCTGTGCCTGTGGCCATGCGCAGGATGCCTCGGCACTGGTTGCGGAACCAGTTCTGGACAGCTTCCTTCTGGTAGTCGCGAACCTTCAGGCTAGGCGGGATCGCAAGCGTGCCAGGAGGAGGCAGCGGCGTGGTGCGGATGGGGGTTCCGCCGGTCGGGAGGTCGTCCAGCTCGTACTGGTCGGCGGTGGCCCGGGCGCTGCGCTCGACGATCACCTTAGCGGCATCGGTGAAAGGGATGACGCGAAGCATCTGCGTGCGGTTCTCCCAGAGGTCATCGAAGTCCTTGCTTATGCGCGCGGCCCGGCGTGCATCGCTCGGGTCCCAGCTCCGATAGACCTCGATCGCCTCGAAGTTGCCAACGAGACCGGAACGGGTCTCGTTGGCGCTGCCCTTGAAGGCGATGACGTCTCGGCCGTCCCGGAAGACACCGATCTTCTCGTGGTACATGCCGACGCGGCCACGCTCTTCGACATAGGCCAGCTTGAAATCGACTCGGTGCTCGGCGACCAGTCGTCCGAGCTTGCCGAGGCCGCGGGCTGCCCGCGCGTCCTCGACCGCCTGCTCCAGGTCGCGGAGGGCAGCACGCTGGAGGACTTTGCGCAGCTCGTAGCCGTCCTCAATGTCCTTGATGTCGGCCGAGTCAAGATAGGGAGAGGCGATGATCCGCATGGTGCCGCCGCGCGAGGTGAACTCGTCGATTCCCTGGCCGAGCGTGGCGATCACGGACGCAGCGAAGTAGCCCACGGCCCGGTCGTAGGCGGTGGAGGCGGCGAGGGCAGGCAGGTAGAAGTCCTCGACAAGGTTGTTGCGGTCGCTGCGGTAGTCGGACTCCGCGCCGCAGTCGCGGAGGAAAGGGGAAGCCGCCATCAGATCAACCCCAGGTGGTCCATGAGGTCGTCCACGTCGGGAGCCTCGTCGACGGGGTGGGGCTGCTGCTCAGCCGACGCATCGGTCTCAGCGGTGCGGGCTGCGGGGACAGCTGCTTCCTCGGAGCCAGTGTCCAGGTCTTCACCTATACGGCGGACGATCCCTCCGCGTGCGGTGAAGGGCGCAATGGACATGGCGGCCCGCAGGCTGGACTCCTTGATGTCGAAGTCTCGGCGGAGAAGCACCACGACCTTGTCTGCCTCAACCTGGCCGCCGTGCGCATCGACCATGTCAGAGATCAGTTCCTTGATCGGCTTGTACACCGGGAGGTGCCACTCGGTCAGCGCCCACTGGTTCCGCTGGCTCCGGCTGAAGCGGGCATCCCCTTCGATCTGCTGCCGGAGATACTGGATCCCGATAGCGACGCCCGTGCGCTCCTTCAGCTCCTCGACAGTCAGCGGGGTGTCCGCCGCGCGCAAGGCGGCCTCCACCTTGTCGAGGCGCTCGCGCTCACGCTGAAGCCCGCCGCGCGAGCCGACGCCGCCGGCAGCCTCGGTGGTCGAGGCGGACGCTTCTTCTTCTCGGGAGGAAAGTCCCTGGGCCTGGATCGCTGCAGCGGAGGGTGCAGCCGTGTCGGAACCGTCCTGGAGGCACCAGGCTCCCCTGACCGTGATCGCGAAGCGCGCATCCGTGAAGAGCGCCTCTGTCACTTCTCGCTGTGGCACGACTCCGTCCAGTGCACCCTCGATGAGCGAGGTGCTCATGCCCTCAGCGCAGCCTTCGAGGAGCTGCGCGATGAGGTCTCCGGGCGACGCCTCCAGACCCGCTTCGCCGACATCCGCCAGCGTGCCTGCAAGCGGAATGGATCCGTCACTCTCTGCTTCCCTGTTTTTGACTTCCTCGGCCGCACTCGAAGGGCTATTACCCTCCGTAGCATTCTGCTTCGCCGAGGTTCCTTCGCCTCGCACTGCCCGACGCCGCTCGGAATCGGTGGAGCGATCCGGCACAACCCAGCCCTCGCCCGCCGTGAAGGTGGCGTCGCGGAGCATGCGCGAGACCACTCCAAGCTCCCCGTCCGCCGTCTCCGCCTCACCAAGAAGGTCACCCAGAGTAAGAATGCTCTCGCCGTTTTTATTTACCAGCAGGAGGGCGGACAGCTGCTCGACCAGCTCGGACAGCCCGCCAGAGACGACAGCGGTCTCAGTCGGCTGGGGCTTGGAGCGAGTCAACGAGATCTGGTTGCCCTCACAGTCAAGACCGCAGTGGATCAGCCACTGACGCAGGGTGTCGGGATCGCTGGGGACAGGCACCTGGCGTGCGTCGAGAAGAGCGGAGGCTGTCGACAGGCTCATCACCTCGTCGACATCAAGATCAAGGGCTCTCACCGTGGCGGCGCCACACTCTTTCAGATCATCCATGAAGATCCACTGCCCGGTCGGGGACGCTGAGGTGGTCGCGTCCAGCCAGCGCATGCTGGTGAACAGGCGGAGGACGGTGAGCCTGTCCCCAATGTTCTCGCCAAGCCAGGCGTGGCGGTCCAGAAACGAACTGACGAGGCAAGGTTTCCGCAGGTCAAGCTCCGCGTACTCTATCCAGGCACGGAGTATCGAATCCCCCTCGACACTGCGGTTGAACTCGTCCATGAGGTAGTTTCGGCACTGCCGCGCAGTCTCCCGAAGAAGGGCATGCTGAGAAGCAAGTTCGCCCAGCGGAACTGGAGCCTCTGCGCAGAAGTGCTGCAGGACGAGGTCCCGGTTGAAGCTGCTGAGCCCCTTGTACCAACGGTCGAATGCGTTCATGGCCTTCAGAGGTAGGGGTGGGCGATGGTCAGCGCGCTGGGAGCAGCGTCTCATCACACGCGGCGATCGGGTTGCCGGTCACCGCGCGTTAAAGGCGTCATTGGGTTGTTCGTTCCAGCACACCCCTGTGCCTCTTCCTCCCTCCTGGTACACCAGCGACAGCGCTGATGCTTCCAACGGTACGGGCGACGCCTTGAACTGACCCATGGTTCCCTGAACTGCACCGGTCGCGGAACAGCGGCCGCGGTCCTACAGCCTCACGCCCGCCTCCATGTAGCGAATACAGCGCCAGATCGGGTCCCGGCCTGCCTGGACTGATGCATGAGCCTCTGTAAAGGCTCTGCGAAGCTAGAGCCATCACCTCAGCGACATGCACACCGCATCGACCAACAAGGCTGCTCGTACGTCGTCGGGACCACTGATGATGTGGTTCATCACGTAGCAGAACGAAACGCCTAGCTCCGGGTCGGCGGAACCCAGCGAGCCGCCCCCGGCCGTTGTAACCGAAGGCGCTAGGTGTGCTGTTCGGAGAG
>NZ_MUKA01000213.1 GCF_002150735.1 Streptomyces africanus | reverse complement strand
CCCACCGACATGCCGGCGGCGAAGTACTCCTGCTGGGACCAGGCGTCGGCGCCGCCGGCATGTCGGTGGGCGCCCCGCCCGACGCCTTCAACGCCCGCGGCCAGGACTGGGGCCTGCCGCCCTGGCGGCCCGACCGCCTGGCCGAGTCGGGGTACGCCCCCTTCCGCGAGCTGCTGCGCGCCCTGTTCCGCTACGCCGGCGCCCTGCGCATCGACCACGTCATGGGCCTGTTCCGCCTGTGGTGGGTACCGCAGGGCCGGCCCCCGACCGAGGGCACCTACGTCCGCTACGACGCCGAGGCCATGCTCGCCGTCCTCGTCCTGGAGGCCTCCCGGGCCGGGGCCCTGGTGATCGGCGAGGACCTGGGCACCGTCGAACCGGGCGTGCGCGAGGCGCTGCGCGAGCGCGGGGTGCTCGGCACGTCCGTGCTGTGGTTCGAACGCGACTGGGACGGCGACGGCCGCCCGTTGCCCCCCGACCGCTGGCGCGCCGACTGCCTGGCCACCGCCACCACCCACGACCTGCCCTCCACGGCCGCCCGCCTCACCGGCGAGCACGTCGAACTCCGCGACAGCCTGGGCCTGCTGACCCGCCCGCTTCAGGAGGAGCGCGCCGAGGCCGCCGCCGACATCGGCGAGTGGCTGGCCCTGCTCACCCACCTCGGCCTGCTGGACGGCACCGGCGGCACCGACCCCTCCTCGGAGGAGGCCGAGATCCAGGCCGTCCACCGCTTCCTGCTGCGCACCCCGGCCCGCATGGTCGGCGTCTGGCTCCCGGACGGGGTGGGCGACCGCCGCCCGCAGAACCTCCCGGGGACGTGGGACCAGTACCCGAACTGGCGCCTGCCGATCGCGGACGCGGGGGGACGTCCCGTGACCCTGGAGGATCTGGCCGCCTCGCCCCGGCTGCACGCCCTCGTCGAGGTCCTGCGACAGCCGGTCGGCGCGCCCGGCGACTGAGGACCGCTCCTGCCGCGCCTCTTACGGCACCCCGGGCGCGCGGCCCCGACCGGCGTTGGATACTTTTGGCACCGTGGACAAGAAGAACGCCCTGCGAGCCGGCGCCCTGGCAGCCGGTACGACGCTGATGATGCTGCTCATGTCGTCGCCCGCCTCCGCGCTCACCCGCGACGACGGTGACGACCCCGGCCCGGGCCTGAGCGTCATCGAGACGCTGGGCCTGTTCGTCGTGGCCCCGATCGTGCTGTACCTGGTCATCGCCGGTCTGGTGATGGTCGGGGACAAGTCGCACAAGCGGAAGGACCCGACCAGCTCCAACATCACGACCAAGGCCGGCGCCGAGGCCGACACCAAGGCCGACGCGAAGGCCTGACCAGGGCTCGCTTCGAGTCCGCCGCGCACCTTTTCCGAGGGCGCCGTTCCCGTCGTACGTACGCCGCGCATGCCGCCGTACGACGACCGGGGCGGCGCCTTCGGCTTTTCCGTCGGGCGGGCGGCTTTCCGGCCGACGTCTTCCGGGGGCGGGCGTCAGGGATTTGGCGCCGTCAGATAGCGCTGCACCGTCGGTGCCAGCCACGCCACGATCTCCTGGCGGCTGAGCGCCACGGCCGGCGGGAAGCGCAGGACGTACCGGGCGAGTGCCATCCCGAGCATCTGCGTGGCGGTGAGCGCGGCCCGCGCCGGGATCTGCTCGGGGTCGGGGCACACCTGCTGGGCGACCGGGAGCAGTTGGTCCTGGAAGACGCCCTGCATGCGCTCGGCCCCGGCCTGGTTGCTGGCACCGACCCTCAGCAGGGCCGTGAGCACCTCGTTCTCCTCCCACACGGCGAGGAAGTGGGTGACGAGGGCGGACCCGACCTCCTCCCGGGGCAGCGGGCCCAGGTCGGGCAGCTTCAGATCGACGGCGACGGCCGCCGCGAACAGCCCCTCCTTGCTGCCGTAGTACCGCATCACCATGGACGGGTCGATGCCCGCGTCCCGCGCGACGGCGCGGATGGTGGCGCGCTCGTAGCCGTCGGCGGCGAAACGCTCGCGGGCGGCGTCGAGGATGGCGGCGCGGGTGGCGTCGGAGCGTCTGGAGGGGGCGGTGGGTTTGCTGTCGACCATGCCAACGAGCGTAGGCCAACATCTGTAGGCCAACAAGTGTTGACGGCGCAGTGGTGCGGTTTTACGTTGGTCAACGACCGTTGGTCAACAACCGTTGGCGAACGCGTGTTGACCAGCAGCCGATGACCAACAGCCGTTGACCAGTAGCCGTTGACCAACACGTGTCGGCCTCAGGAGGCTCTGATGAGCGACATCACCCGCACCGTGATCGTGGTCGGCTCCGGCCCCACCGGCCTTCTCCTGGCCGGCGACCTGGCCACCGCCGGCATCCCCGTCACCGTCGTCGAGAAGCGCCCGCACAAGATCAGCAACCTCTCCCGCGCGTTCGTCCTGCACGCCCGCACGCTGGAGCAGTTAGACGCCCGAGGCCTGGCCGAGGAGCTGGAAGCGGTGGGCCGGCGGCTCGGCCGGTTCCGCCTCTACGGCCGCCTCAGCCTCGACCTCTCCACGCTGCCGTCCCGCTTCAACCACCTCCTCGTCCTGCCCCAGTACGAGGTGGAGAAGGCCCTGGAGCGGCGGGCGCGTCAGGCCGGGGCGGAGTTCCGGTACGAGACCGAGGTGACCGGGCTGACGCAGGACGCACAGGGCGTGACCGTCGAGGTCCGCGGACCCGGCGGCGGCCCGGAGGCGCTGCGCGCGGCGTACGTCGTCGGCGCCGACGGGATGCGCAGCACGGTGCGCAACGCGATCGGGCTGCCGTTCCCCGGCCGTTCGGTGATCCGCTCCGTCATGCTCGCGGACGTACGGGTGACCGAGGAGCCCGGGGAGCTGCTCACCTTCGACGCCGTCGGCGACGCCTTCGCCTTCCTCGTCCCCTTCGGCGACGGCTACCACCGCGTGGTCTGCTGGGACCGCGGCCGCGCGCTCCCCGACGACGCGCCGGTCGGACTCGACGAGATCAGGGAGACCACCCGGCGCGCCCTCGGCCGTGACTTCGGCATGCACGACCCCCGCTGGATGTCCCGCTTCCACAGCGACGAGCGGCAGGCGCCCGCCTACCGGGTCGGCCGGGTCTTCCTCGCCGGGGACGCCGCGCACGTCCACACCCCGGCCGGTGCCCAGGGCATGAACACCGGCCTCCAGGACGCGGCCAACCTGAGCTGGAAGCTGGCCGCCGTCGTCGAGGGGCACGCGGCCGAGGCGCTCCTCGACACCTACCAGGCCGAACGTCACCCCATCGGCAGGTCGGTGCTGCGCAGCAGCGGCGGTATCGTGCGCGCCGCCATGGCCAGGCGGCCCTGGACGATCGCCCTGCGCACCGCCTTCGCCGCCTTCCTCGACACCGTCGGCCCGGCCCGCCGCAGGGCGCTCGGCCAGGTCACCGGCATCGGCTACCGCTATCCCGCTCCCCGCGGCTCCCACCGCTTCACCGGCCGCCGTGTCCCGGACGTCGCCCTGGCCGGAGGCGGCCGCCTCCATGAGGCGATGCGGGGCGGCCGGTTCGTGCTGATCACCCCGGAGCCGTACAAGGCCGGGGCCGGCCGTGAGGACCGGCTGGCCGTGGAGCACTGGGCGGGGGACCGCCGTACGACCGTGCTGGTGCGCCCCGACGGGTACGCGGCGTGGGCGGCCGACGCGGCGGACGCCCGGGCGATCGACGCGGCCGTCACCGCCCATGTGGGATGAACCCAGGCTCCAGTCCTGGCCCGTGTGGGATGAACCCAGGCTCTAGTCCTGGCCCATGTGGGATCAATCCAGGCTCTAGTCCCGCCCGCCCTCCGTCGTCCGGAGCAACTCCCTGAGCAGCTCCGCCAGCTGTCCGGCCTGCTCGGTGTCGAGGCCGGACAGTGCCTCCGTCTGGGCGGCGAGTCCGGCGCCGACCGCCTGGTCGATCAGCTCCAGGCCCTTGTCGGTGAGGGTGACGTGCAGGCCGCGCCGGTCGTGCGGATCGGGGGAGCGGCGCAGCAGACCGGCGCGCTCCAGCTTGTCCAGGCGCCCCGTCATGCCCCCGGTCGTGAGCATCAGCGTCGCGGAGAGCTGGCGGGGCGAGAGCGTGTAGGGCTCTCCGGAGCGGCGCAGTGTCGCCAGGACGTCGAACTCCCCGCGTGAGATCCCGAACCTGGCGTACGCCTTCTCCGACCGGTCGCTCATCGCGCGCGAGAGCCGGTGGATCCGGCCGAAGACCTCCATCGCCCGGGTGTCGAGATCGGGCCGGACCGTCGCCCACTGGCCGATGATCGCGTCGACGGGGTCCGTGCGCTGCTCGGGGCGTGCGTTCATGGCACGAGTATCCGCCGCCTCTCGGTCACCCGCAAGAAAGTAGCTTGACGGAAAGTTGCTTAGAGCTAAGCTACTTTCCATCGACCTACTTGAAGGGCGCCTCTCATGGCCACCTCCCGCCCGGCTCTCATCACCCTCACCGCCCTCGCTCCCGTCTCCTGGGGCACCACCTACGCCGTCACCACCGAGTTCCTCCCGGCCGACCGCCCCCTGTTCACCGGCCTCATGCGTGCCCTGCCGGCCGGTCTGCTGCTGCTCGCCCTCGCCCGGGTGCTGCCGCGCGGTGCCTGGTGGTGGAAGGCGGCCGTGCTCGGTGCGCTGAACATCGGTGCCTTCTTCCCGCTGCTGTTCCTCGCCGCGTACCGGCTGCCCGGCGGCATGGCGGCGGTCGTCGGCTCGGCCGGGCCGCTGTTCGTGGCCGGCCTCGCGGCGCTGCTGCTCGGGCAGCGGCCGACCCGGCGCACGCTGCTGACCGGGGCCGTGGCGGCGTTCGGCGTCAGCCTCGTCGTCCTGCGGGCGGCCGGGGCGCTGGACGCGCTCGGTGTGCTGGCGGCCCTCGCCGCGACCGTGTCGATGTCGGCCGGTACGGTGCTCACCCAGCGCTGGGGCCGGCCCGAGGGTGTCGGCCCGCTGGCCCTCACCGGCTGGCAGCTGACCGCGGGGGGTCTGCTCATCGCGCCGCTCGCCTTCCTCGTCGAGGGCGCGCCGCCGGCGCTGGACGGCCGGGCGGCCGGCGGCTACCTCTACCTCGCCGTCGCGAACACGGCGGTCGCGTACTGGCTGTGGTTCCGCGGCATCGGCCGTCTCACCGCCACCCAGGTGACCTTCCTCGGCCCGCTCTCCCCGCTGACCGCGGCCGTCGTCGGCTGGGCGGCGCTCGGCCAGGCGCTGACGCCGCTGCAACTGGCGGGCATGGCGCTGGCGTTCGGGGCGACGGTGGCGGGGCAGGCCGGGCCGCGGCGGACGGCGGCGGCCCCGCGCACCCTCGCTTTCGGCCGGCCGGTACGGCCTTCTGTGTCCCGGCGCGGCACCAGGCCGGGGGAGTACGTCAGCGCCGGTCCCGGTCCGCGGCGATGACGGCCTGGATCAGGCCGGGGAACCTGCGGTCCAGGTCGTCCTTGCGCAGGCGCATGTACAGCCGGTTGCCCGCGTCGCGCTGGTACACCAGACCCGCCTCACGCAGCACTCGCCAGTGATGGGTGCGGCTGGACTTGCTCACCGGCAGCTCGAAGGAGGCGCACAGCCGCTCCTCGTCCGGCCGTGCGGCGAGTTCGGTCACGACCCGGCGCCGGTTCTCGTCGGCGAGCGCCAGCAGGACCGGCCCGACCTCCAGATCCTCGGCACGAGGGTGCGGCAGCTCGCTCGATCCCATCACTCCACCTCTCGACAAGGTACGCCTTGTGTCGTACCTTCCCTCAGGTACGTCATGAGACGTACCTTACTCCTGGGGGAACCATGCCCGCACCCGTGCCGACACGACTCCGAGGCCTGACGCGCATCCGCTCGTACCTGCGCGCGCTCCTGCTCGTGGAGCACTCGTCCTTCATCAGCCTCTGAATCTCCATCCGACCCTGATTTTCATCAGACCCCGAACAAAGGGGGGCGCCCGGCACAACGCCGGGCGCCCCCACAGCCGTGGCGACGGGAACGGCTACTCCGCCGCCGCGTCCGCCCGCTGCGCCCGCAGCGCGCGCTCGACTCCCGCCCGGGACTCCGACACCAGCCGCCGCAGGGCCGCGTTCGGCTCGGCGGAGGCCAGCCAGGCGTCCGTCTTGTCCAGGGTCTCCTGCGAGACCTGGACCGTCGGGTAGAGGCCGACCGCGATCTGCTGGGCCATCTCGTGGGAGCGGGACCCCCAGATGTCCTTGACCACCTCGAAGTAGCGGTCCGCGTACGGGGCGAGCAGCTCGCGCTGGTCGGTCTGGACGAAGCCGGCGATGACCGCCTCCTGCACGGCGTTCGGCAGCTTGTCGGAGTCGACGACCGACGCCCACGCCTCCGCCTTGGCTTCCGGGGTCGGCCGGGCCGCGCGGGCCGTGGCGGCGTGGCGCTCACCGGCGGCCGTACGGTCACGGTCGTACTCGCCCGCGATCTCCGTCTCGTCGAACCGGCCCACCGCCGCGAGCCGCTGGACGAACGACCAGCGCAGCTCCGTGTCGACGACCAGGCCCTCGATCGTCTGCGAGCCCTCCAGCAGCGCGTCCAGCAGGTCCAGCTGCTCGGGCGTGCGGGCCGTCGCGGCGAACGCGCGCGCCCACGCCAGCTGGTGGTCGCTGCCCGGCGCCGCCGCCCGCAGATGGGCCAGCGTCGCGTCGGTCCAGCGGGCCAGCAGCGCCTCGCGGGCGGCCGGGTCGGCGTACAGGTCGACCGCCAGCTTCACCTGGCGGTGCAGCGACTGCACGACGCCGATGTCGGACTCCTTGCCGATGCCGGACAGCACCAGCGACAGGTAGTCGCGGGCCGCCAGCTCGGCGTCGCGGGTCATGTCCCAGGCCGACGCCCAGCACAGGGCGCGCGGCAGGGAGGACTCGAAGTCGCCGAGGTGTTCCGTCACGAAGGCCAGGGACCGCTCGTCCAGGCGGACCTTCGCGTAGGAGAGGTCGTCGTCGTTGAGCAGGATCACGGCCGGGCGGCGCTTGCCGACCAGCTGCGGTACGGACGTCGACTCGCCGTCCACGTCCAGCTCGATCCGCTCCTCGCGGACCAGCTTGCCGCTGGCGTCGTCCAGTTCGTACAGGCCGACCGCGATGCGGTGCGGGCGCAGCGTCGGCTCGCCCTTGGCGCCGGCGGGCAGGGCCGGGGCCTCCTGGCGGATCGCGAAGGAGGTGACGACACCGTCGGCGTCCGTCTCGATCTCGGGGCGCAGGACGTTGATGCCGGCGGTCTCCAGCCACGCCTTCGACCAGGACTTCAGGTCACGCCCGGAGGTCGTCTCCAGGGCGCCCAGCAGGTCGGACAGGCGCGTGTTGCCGTACGCGTGCGCCTTGAAGTACGCCTGTACGCCCGTGAAGAACTCGTCCTCGCCGACGTACGCGACGAGCTGCTTGAGCACGGAGGCGCCCTTGGCGTACGTGATGCCGTCGAAGTTGACCAGGACGTCGTCCAGGTCGCTGATGTCCGCCATGATCGGATGCGTGGAGGGCAGCTGGTCCTGCCGGTACGCCCAGGTCTTCATGGAGTTGGCGAACGTCGTCCACGAGTGCGGCCAGCGCGAACCGGGCGCGGCGGCCTGGCAGGCGATGGACGTGTACGTGGCGAACGACTCGTTCAGCCACAGGTCGTTCCACCACTCCATGGTCACGAGGTCGCCGAACCACATGTGGGCCAGCTCGTGCAGGATGGTCTCCGCGCGCACCTCGTACGCCGCGTCCGTCACCTTCGACCGGAACACGTACTGGTCGCGGATGGTCACCGCGCCCGCGTTCTCCATCGCGCCCGCGTTGAACTCCGGCACGAACAGCTGGTCGTACTTCTGGAACGGGTACGCGTAGTCGAACTTCTCCTGGAACCAGTCGAAGCCCTGCCGGGTCACCTCGAAGATGGCGTCCGAGTCGAGGTACTCGGCGAGCGAGGGGCGGCAGTAGATGCCGAGCGGGACGGACTGGCCGTCCTTCTCGTACACGCTGTGCACCGAGTGGTACGGGCCGACGATCAGCGCCGTGATGTACGTCGAGATGCGCGGCGTCGGCTCGAAGACCCAGACGCTGTCCTGGGGTTCGGGCGTGGGCGAGTTGGAGACGACGGTCCAGCCCTCCGGCGCCCTCACGGTGAACTGGAAGGTCGCCTTGAGGTCCGGCTGCTCGAAGCTCGCGAACACCCGGCGGGCGTCCGGCACTTCGAACTGGGTGTAGAGGTAGGCCTGGTCGTCGACCGGGTCGACGAAACGGTGCAGGCCCTCACCGGTGTTGGTGTACGCGCAGTCGGCGACCACCCGGAGGATGTTGCGGCCCTCCAGCAGGCCCCGCAGGGCGATCCGGGAGTCCGCGAAGACCTCGGCGGGGTCGAGGGAGTCCCCATTGAGGACCACCTCGTGCACGGCCGGGGCCACCAGGTCGATGAACGACTCCGCCCCGTTCTCCGTGACGTCGAAGCGCACCGTGGTCACGGACCGGTAGGTGCCGCCCTCCTGCGCGCCGGAGAGGTCGAGTTCGATCTCGTACGAGTCAACGGCGAGCAGCTTCGCCCGCTGCTGCGCCTCTTCGCGGGTCAGGTTTGTGCCAGGCACGCGGTCATCTCCTCGGTATGGGTGGGTTGCGCCATCTTTCCACGGCAGCCTCGCCTCAGGCGACGACCTGGGGGTCTTCCATGCTTACCGTTCCTGAGGCACTACGACGTCCGGAATCCGCCGGTACGCAGGCCCCGGGCGAGCAAGCCTGAGGAGCATGACGACGACGTACACCGCACTGCCCATCGCCCCGGGCGTCCTGAAGGAACTCCGCACGACGGACGACGCCGGCCGCCCCGCGGCCCCCTTCGCCGACACCGAGGGCGGCGCGCCCCTGCGCTGCTGTCTGGGCCGCAGCGAGCCCGGCGAGCGCATCGCCCTCGTCTCGTACGCCCCGCTGCGCCGCTGGGCGGGGCGGCAGGGCGTCGACCCCGGCGCGTACGACGAAGTGGGCCCGGTCTTCATCCACGCCGACGACTGCCCGGGGCCGGACGCCGGCGTGGCCCTGCCCTTCACCGACGCCCACCGCACGGTCCGCCGCTACTCGGCCGACGGACACATCCTGGGCGGGCGGCTCGTCGAGGGGCCCGGCGCCTTCGACGAGGCCCTCCGGGAAGCGTTCGACGACCCGGCCGTGGCGCTCGTCCACGTCCGGGCCGTCGAGTACGGCTGTTTCCTCTATGAGGTGCGCAGGGGCAATGAGGTGCGCGGGGACTAGCCCTTCAGCTCGTCCGCCACCAGCTCCGCGATCTGGACCGCGTTGAGAGCCGCGCCCTTGCGGAGGTTGTCGTTGGAGACGAACAGGGCCAGGCCGTTGTCCACCGTCTCGTCGCGGCGGATGCGGCCGACGTAGGAGGGGTCCTTGCCGGCGGCCTGGAGGGGGGTGGGGATGTCGGAGAGCTCGACGCCCGGGGCGTCCTTCAGCAGCTCCGTCGCGCGCTCCGGGGAGATCGGGCGGGCGAAGCGGGCGTTGATCTGGAGGGAGTGGCCGGAGAAGACCGGGACGCGCACGCAGGTGCCGGAGACCTTCAGCTCGGGGATCTCCAGGATCTTGCGGGACTCGTTGCGGAGCTTCTGCTCCTCGTCGGTCTCGTTCAGGCCGTCGTCGACGATGTTGCCCGCGAGCGGCAGTACGTTGAAGGCGATGGGGCGCTTGTAGACGCCCGGCTCGGGGAAGTCGACCGCCTCGCCGTCGTGCGTCAGCTTGTCCGCTTCGGCGACGACCTTCTGCGTCTGGCCGTGCAACTCGGCGACGCCCGCGAGGCCGGAGCCGGAGACCGCCTGGTACGTGGCGACGACCAGGGCTTCCAGGCCGGCTTCCGCGTGCAGCGGGCGCAGGACCGGCATCGCGGCCATCGTCGTGCAGTTCGGGTTGGCGATGATGCCCTTGGGGCGGTTCGCGATCGCGTGCGGGTTCACCTCGGAGACGACCAGCGGCACCTCCGGGTGCTTGCGCCAGGCGGAGGAGTTGTCGATCACGACGGCGCCCTGGGAGGCGACCTTCTCGGCCAGTGCCTTGGACGTGGCACCGCCCGCGGAGAACAGCACGATGTCCAGGCCGGTGTAGTCGGCGGTGGCCGCGTCCTCCACCGTCACGCCGTCCAGCTCCGTGCCCGCCGAGCGGGCCGAGGCGAACAGACGCAGCTCCGTGACCGGGAAGTTCCGTTCCGTGAGGATCCTGCGCATGACCGTGCCCACCTGACCGGTGGCTCCGACGATTCCGACCCTCACGGTGACTCCCTCTCCTGCGTCTCTTCACGTGCTCGTTGCTTGGCCGAGGCTTTTCCATCATGCGGCCGACCAAGGCCCGCCTGTCCACTTCTTTCCCCGGTCTGCCCGGAGAGTGGGACGACGTGTCCCGTTCCATGGTTGCGGACGTCCGGCGCCCACCCCGGCTGAGCTGGAGGAATTCATCCGCCGGGGGTCATACGCCGCAAGGTCGCCTGCCCCTGTTGTTCTCGGCCACACGGGAGTGTGACGTACGCCTCTGTCGCTCCGCCATCGTCCTGCCGTCGCCCTGCCGGAAAAAAGACCGAACGTTCCGGGCCGTGCCGGCGTCGTAGGAGAAACACGGCGAGGGGGGTGGCTTGTGCTGCTGCGGGGAAGGGCCCGGCGGGGCCGGGAGGCGCACGCCGGTACCGGTGACGATCCGCTGGACGCGGCACAGGAGCGCCGGGTGCGGGCGGTGCTCGCGCTGGGCGGGGTACCGCAGGCGGACCTGCCGGACGGGGTGCAGCAGGTCCGCCTGCGGTTGCTGGAGCGGGCCGCGAGCGGCCGGGAGGCGCCGCGGGACATCTCGGCGTGGGCGGCGGTCGTCGCCTCCAACCTCGCCATGGACTGGCACCGGGCCAAGCGCCGCCAGGAGCGCCTCGGGGAGCGGCTGGCCGCCCTGCGGCAACTGGAACATCCCTCCGGCGAGGACACCAGCGTGCTGTCCGTCGCCGTCGCCCAGGGCCTGGACGAGCTGCCCGACGCCCAGCGGCAGGTCGTCGTGCTGCGTTTCTACGCCGACCTGCCGGTCCGGTCCATCGCCGAACAGCTCGGCGTCCCGGAGGGCACGGTCAAGAGCCGGCTGCACACGGCGGTACGGGCCCTGCGCGCCCGCCTGCACGAGGACGAGGTGGTGTGACGTGACCGCCCGGAACGACGACGACCGGCGCGACGCCGACTACGACGGCATGGACGCGCTGATGGCAGCGCTCGTCGACGACCCGCTGCCGGAGGGGGCCCGGCGGGACGCGGCCTTCATGGCAGCCCACCGCGCGGCCGCGGCGGACGTGGCACTGCTACGGGAACAGCTGCTGCTGATGGGGGACACCCTGGCGGGCGACACCCGGACGGAGGTGACCGAGCCCAGGGGGGAGCCCCGCGCGGGCGAGCCCGGGGCGGTCGGCGACCCGTCCGTGAGGGTGGTGCTTCCCGTGGGACCCCGGGCACATGAGGGGCTGTCCGGGCGGCGTAGCCGGCCCCGCGCCCTCGATGTGGTCCTGCGTGGGCTCGTCGCTGCCGTGGCCGCGACCGTCGTCGCGGGGATGGGATGGCTCGTCGTGCAGGGCGATCACGGGTCGGGGGCGGACTCGGACTCCGGCTCGACCGCCGATGCCGCGGCCGGTGCGCCGCGGGGCGACGAGGCAGCCAAGCTCTCTCACGCCGGTTATCTCGCCTGCGCCCGGCTCGTGGCCGAGGGCACCGTGGCCGAGGTCGAAGCGGTTCCCGGCACCGGACAGGACCGCGTCACCCTCGACGTGGACCGCTCCTACAAACCCGCCAAGGGGCAGGACCGGATCGTCTTCCCCTTGGACGAGGACGTCGACCCCCTGCTGCGGCCGGGCGACCACGTCCTCGTCGGGATCACGCGCGGGCAGGCCCAACCGGACCTGTGGAGCGTCGGCGAGAAGGAGATCGCCCGCGCACGCGCCTGGATCACCGCAGCCCTGCCCGAGTCGGCGACCCTGCCCTGCGAGTGAAGCAGATACGGAAAGAGGGCGGGCGCCCAGCCGGGACGCCCGCCCTCAGATGCCGTCCAACCGCTACGGCACGACCTTCTCGATCTTCACGCTGCCCACGCCCGCGGCCGTCCCGCGCGCGTTGACCAGCTGGACCTCGCCGAAGAACTCACGCCCCTCGGGCGCGGCCGCCGCGGCGGTAATGCCGGCCGAGACTGTCGCCGAGTCACCCGTACCGAGCTTCACCGGCGCCGACCCGTCGACGGTGATGCTGCCGAGGGAGGGGGCGAAGAACACATCCCGGTAGTCGTACTCGGTCGTGCCGGCCGGCACCGAGTAGCCGACGACCTGGACGGTGTACTTGCCGGCGGCCGGCGAGGGCACGGAGACCGACTCCTCCGAGTCGCCGTCGGCGGAGCTGCCGACCTGCTTGCCGGCGGCGTCGTAGACCGCGAGGTCCAGGTCCGCGGCGGCGTCCGAGACGCGGCCGATGGCGACGTCCAGGGACTTCGCGCCCGCGGGCACCTCGACCGTGGTGCTCTGCGTCTCGCCCTGCTTGATCGACGGCCGGGTCGTCTTCGACGAGCCGAGCGGACCGCCCACCAGCTTTCCGTCGATCGCGGCGAAGCCGTTCGTCACCTTCCAGGAGGCGGCGGCCGGGGTGCCGACCTTCGCCTCGGGCACGGTCACGGTCTCCGGGTCGAACGCCACGCCGAGCACGGCGACATCCAGCTTGTACGGGTTGTCCAGCAGCGGCGACGTCCGCCGCGACTCGACCTCGATCTCCCACACGCCGGGCTGCGGGTCCGCGTAGGAACGCAGGTCCGGGCGGCAGGTGTTGGCCGGGTTGGAGTAGTTCGGGTAGCAGTTGACCGTCGAGGTCGGGTCGGACGGGACACCGTACGGGTGGATGGCGATGAACCGGGTCTGGCTCTTGTCCTTCAGCCCGCCGAGCGCCACCTCCAGCGTCTTCGCGCCCTCGGGCACGGTGACGTAGTAGTGCCGCGAGCTGTTGCGCTGCACCGAGTCCGACGCGGAGAAGGTGTACTTCAGCGGCGCCGAGACCACGACCGTGTTCAGGACCTGCTGGTCGATGCCCTCGGTCTTCGGGTCGTCGACCTCCAGGATCGCGCTCTTGAGCCCCGCGGACTTCGGCGCGGCCTGGACCTTGACGGTGACCGGCTTGTTCAGCGGCAGCTTCACCTCGTCGGAGCCGACGATCCGGAACGTGCCGCCGGCGTTGTTCTCGAGGTGCAGTTCGTGCCGGACCGCCTTGTCGGCGCCGGACGTACGGGTGACGGTGATCTCGTACGTCTTCTTCTGGCCGGCCTTCAGGCCGCCCTCACGGTCGTACAGACCCGTGCCGTAGCCGGGCGTCTTGAGCTTGTCGTCCATCGCGGTGTCGACCGGCGCCTTCACCGTGTACGCGTGGGAGGTGGCGCCGTCGCGGATCGAGTCCCAGGCGTCCTCGATGTTCATCAGGCCCGCGCCCTCCTCGTACGCCTGCACACCCTTGATGTGGTCGGCGGTCGAGGTGAGGGCGGTGCGCAGGGTCGCCGGGGTGAGGTCGATGCCCTTGTGCTTCGCGGCCGACAGCAGCAGCGCGGCGGCGCCGGTGGCCTGCGGGGAGGCCATCGAGGTGCCCTGGAGCATGGCGTAGCCGGCCGGCAGGGAGTAGCCCGCCTCGGCGACCGGGGCGCCCGGCATCCAGGTCTGGATGGTGTTGATCGCGGCACCCGGGGCGACCAGGGTCGGGGTGAAGCCGCCGTCCTCACGCGGGCCGCGCGAGGAGAACGGCATCAGCGCGTACTTCTTCTCCACGGCCGAGCCGTAGTTGGCGGCCCAGGTCTCCTTGGAGACGGACGCGCCGACCGAGATCACCTTGTCGGCCAGGGCCGGGTCGCCGATGGTGTTGGCGCCGGGGCCGGAGTTGCCCGCGGAGATCACCAGCTGCACGCCGTACGTGTCGATGAGACGCGTGTACAGCTCGGCGCGCGCGTTGTTGCCGTCGTTCAGCGCGGGCAGGCCGCCGATGGACATGTTGACGATGTCGACGCCGCGCTTGGTGACGAGGTCGATCATGCCCTCGGTGAGCGCGACGTTGGTGCAGCCGCCGGACCAGGTGCAGGCGCGCGAGGAGACCAGCTTGGCGCCCGGGGCGGCGCCGTCCATCCTGCCGCCGAACAGGCCGTTCGCGGCGGTGATGCCCGCGACGTGCGTGCCGTGCTCGGACTCGACGACGCCGATGTTGACGAAGTCGGCCTTCGCGCCGGCGCCGTTGTAGACGACGTCCTTGCGGATCTCGACGACGAACGGCTGCCGCTCGGCGATGTCCGTCTTCGGGTCGTCGGTGCCGAAGTACCCGATCTGGAAGCCGTCCTTGTACGGCTTCATCGCGGTGTCGTCGGCGAAGTCGAAGTTGTTGTTCAGGTCGACGCGGACCGTGCCGGCGGCCGGGTCGTACAGCACGCCCCAGGAGTCCGTGGTGTCGCCGTCGCGGTTGGCGTCACCCGCGGCGTCACCGCCGGTGGTGTACGCCTCCTTGAAGGTGCTCACCCGGTACGAGCCCGAAGGTGCCTTCCAGGTCCTGCCGTCGTGCGTGAACGTGGGGCCCGCGACCGGGGTGTCCATCCGGCGCCACGTGTTGTCGTTGTCGACGACCGGGTCCGTCGCCGTCACCCAGTCGACGATCTTGCGCTCGCCGGTGGTGGTCTTCTGCAGCGCCGGGTGACCCAGGTCGACGCCGGAGTCCAGGATGCCGATGGTGACGCCGCGGCCGTCCGCCTTCGGGTGGTCCTCGACGAAGTCGACCGCACCCGTCTCGAAGGACGGGTTGTACGGGTTCTCCGCGGGGGTCTTCTTCCCCGGCGCCGGGTACGTCCCCGCTGCGGCCCTGGCGCCCTTGGCGGTGTCCCCGGCCGGCGTCGGGTCGTCCAGCGGGATCTCCTCGCGCAGGTCGATGCCGTGCACGGAGGAGAGCTTGGCGGCGGCGGCGATGGCCGAGTCCGCCCGGGACGTCGGGACGGTGGCGCGGACGTAGCCCAGCTGGTCGTCGGCCCGGCCCACCGAGCCGCCCTTGACCGCGTCCAGCTGCCCGGCGACCTTTTCGGTCTGCCCGGGCGCGGTGGCGATCATCATCGTGACGTTCTTGTCGCCGTCGGCCTTGGCCTCGGCGAGCAGGTCCGCGTCGCCCGAACCGAGCTTGTCGTGCGCCGACTTGACGTCGGTGTCGGCCGGGGCGGACGCGCCCGGCTCGTCGGCGGCGAAGGCCAGGGGGACCGGCCCGGCCGCACAGAGCGCGGCGACGAGACCGGCGGCCACGGCGACGCGCGCCACCCGTCTGCGGGCCGATATCGGGTCACGCTGGGGGGTGTTGGTCATCGGCATCCCTTGGAGGTAAAGGAACGAGCGGGAGCGACCGGAACCGATCGGCCCTGGTCGCGACCGTCCGGATCGCAGGCCCGGACGATCGCACAGCTTTACGCAAGGTGAGGTTCTTTGGGGAGGGTTGACCGAAACGAAATGGATGTATGGGGAAAACCCCCGATGCGTTTTGCGGGCATGAGTCCCGAAGGCGGCGAAATCGGTTAACGTCCCGGAGTGCGACAGAAGTTGAGGGTGGCGGCCTACGCCATATGCGTCCGTGACGGACAGATCCTGCTCGCCCGCTCCCCGGCCCCCGACGGCACCCCCGAGTGGGTCGTGCCCGGCGGCGGCATGGAGCACGGCGAGGACCCCTACGACACCGTGCGGCGGGAGGTCGAGGAGGAGACCGGGTACCGCATCGAGGTCACCGGACTGCTCGGCGTGGACTCCTCCCGCCGCGTCTTCCGCGAAGGCCTCGGACGCGCCGTCGACCATCACGCCGTCCGCTTCGTCTACGAGGGCCGGATCACCGGCGGCGAACTGCGCAACGAGGTGAACGGCTCCACCGACCTCGCCGCCTGGCAGGACCTGGACGCGGTGCCCGGACTGGTCCGGGTGGGTCTGGTCGACATCGCGCTGCGCCTGTGGCGGGAACGGCCGCCCACCGGACGGCTCGCCGACGTCCTGGAGGACGCCGAATAGGTTCAGTACCCCGGAAGATGAACACGGCGTGACCGGTTCCCGGCCGTTCCCGGAGCGGCCGACGACGCGCAGGGTAGTCCAAGATCCACGTACGGTGATCGGCGCTGCGCGTTGCCGCCCCGTTTACGCGCAGGTCATTCCCGGTGCCAACGATCCAGTACGAGCGGGATGTTCGCGTGTCGAGCATCCCGCGACCACTGCCGACGCGTTCGCACTCGGGGAGAGAAGCGCATGTCGCGCACACGCTCAGTCGCCGGCTCCGGCCAGGGCATCCACCGTCGTTCCGTCCTCGCCGCCACCGGAGCGGTCGCCCTGTCCGCGGGTGTCGGCTACGCCCTGCGGCCCAGCGACAGCCAGGCCGCCACCGCCACGGAGACCACCGAGGCCGTCGCCGCCTCCTCCCGCCGGGCCCCGGCCGCACCCCTGGCCCCCTACACCAAGGGCACGACCCTGGCGAACGTCGCCACGCCGCGCGGCTCCGGCTACCGGCGCCTGGGCGACGGCCCCGGCTGGCAGCGGGTCGTGCGCTCCGACCTGGCCGCGCCCAAGTCCGGCCGTGCCGGGCGGCGTACCGCGCTCGCGGCGTTCGTGCAGCTCACCGACCTGCACATCATCGACGCCCAGCATCCGCTGCGCCTGGAGTACCTGCGCTCGGCCGACGTGCACGCCTGGCGGCCGCACGAGGCGCTGACCGTGCAGGGCGCGATCGCGCTCGTGGAGCGGATCAACGCGCTGCGCGGCGCCCCCGTCACCGGCGCCCCGCTGCACTTCGCCATGACCACCGGCGACAACACGGACAACAACGCCAAGTCCGAGCTGGAGTGGTTCCTGAAGATCATGAGCGGCGGGCGCATCACACCCAACTCCGGGGACCCGCGCCGGTACGAGGGCGTCCAGAACAGCGGCCTCACGCAGTACTGGCAGCCGGACGCCGCGGTCCGCGACACCGACAAGCAGGCCGGCTTCCCGCACCTCGACGGCTTCCTCGAGGCAGCCATCCGCGAGGTCCGCAGCCCGGGTCTCAACCTGCCCTGGTACTCAACGGTCGGCAACCACGACTCCCTGCCGATGGGCTGCTACGCCTCGCACGGCGACTCCTACCTCACCGAACTCGCCGTCGGCGGAAAGAAGCTGATGGACGTGCCGGCGGCCGAGGCGCAGCGGCTGCAGACCCTCATCAAGAAGGCCAGAGACCCCAAGGGCGTCCGTTACGAGGACTTCCTGAAGTCCCACGCCCGGGCCATGCGTTCGGTCACCCCGGACGAGAGCCGCGCCCCCTTCACCCCCGCCGAGTACCTCCAGGCGCACCTGGACCCGGCCTACCGCGGCATCGGCCCGGCCGGCCACGGCTACTCCTCCGCCAACCTCGACGCGGGCACCCAGTACTACGCCTTCCGCATCTCCGACGACGTCATCGGCATCAGCCTGGACACCACCGACGCGGGCGGCCACTACGAGGGCTCCCTCGGCACGGCCCAGCTGAAGTGGCTCGACCGGACCCTGCGGGAGAACAAGGACTCCCACGCGGTGATCTTCAGCCATCACACCAGCAAGACGATGACCAACACCCGCATCGACCCGGCCCGCCCCCAGGAGCGCCGGCACACCGGCGAGGAGGTCCTCGCCCTCCTCGGCGGCCACCGCAACGTGCTCGCCTGGGTGAACGGCCACATCCACAAGAACGTCATCACCCCGCACTCGCTGTCCGGCGGCGGTTCCTTCTGGGAGATCTCCACGGCCTCCCACGTCGACTACCCCCAGCTCGCCCGGGTCGTCGAGCTGACCGACAACAAGGACGGCACGGTCTCCCTGTTCACCACGCTGGTGGAGTCCTCGGCCCCGCACCGCACGGACTTCTCCGACCTCTCCCAGACCGGCCTCGCCGCCCTCTACCGCGAGCTGTCCCTCAACGCCCCCGGCGCGAGCACGACCCTCGGCGGCGACCCGCAGGACCGCAACACCGAACTGGTGCTGAAGAAGGGCTGAATCACGCCCAACCCCGCCGGGGCCGGTCAACTCCGGCCCGCCGACTCGTGGTCCCACCCCCTGACAGCGCTCGACATGACGGGGGTACAGGACATGAACAGACGCGTACGCACGATCCTGACGGCGGTGACGGCCGTGGCACTGTCGGCGGCCCTGGCGGGGCCCGCGGTCGCGGCCCCGCCGTCAGACCACCACGACGCGACCCGGCAGGCGATGCGGGCCGCGGTCGCCGACGGCGTCCCGGGCGTCACCGTGGGAGTGCGGCAGGGGCACGGCAGCTGGGCGGCCACGGCCGGAGTCGGCGACCTCGAGACGGGCAAGCCGCGTTCGGTGCGCGACCACTACCGCGTCGCCAGCATCACGAAGACGTTCGTCGCCACCGTCGTCCTGCAGCTGGAGGCGGAGGGGCGGCTGTCGCTGGACGACACGGTGGACACGTGGCTGCCGGGCGTGGTCCGGGGCCACGGACACGACGGCCGCGAGATCACCCTCCGCCAGCTCCTGAACCACACCAGTGGCATCTTCGACTACCTGGCGGACCCCGGTTTCCAGCGGACGTACATGACCGCGGACGGTTTCATGAAGCACCGGTTCGACGAGGTCGAACCGGAAGAGCTGCTGGCCTTCGCCCTGGCGAACGAGCCGTACTTCGCGCCGGGCACGTCGTTCGAGTACTCCAACACGAACTACCTCCTGGCCGCGCGGGTGATCGAGAAGGCCACGGGCAACGACGACTACGGCGACGAGATCGACCGGCGCATCATCGCCCCCCTGCACCTGACGTCCACGTCCGTCCCCACCACCCGCGTCACCCTGCCCCGGCCCGGCAGCCGCGCCTACTCCAAGCTGGCCCGGACGGACACCGGCCCGACGTACGACGTCACGGAACTGAACCCGCGTCTGGCCTACGGCTCGGGCCAGATGGTCTCCAGCTCGGCCGACCTGAACCGCTTCTACTCGGCGCTGCTCCGGGGCAGGCTGCTCCCGCCCGAGCAGCTGAAGGAGATGAAGACCACGGTGCCCTCCAGCCGGGAGACCAGCCGCTACGGCCTCGGGCTCGTCGACCGCAAGCTCGACTGCGGCGTCCACGTCTGGGGCCACGACGGCGGCATCTTCGGTTCGAACTCGGACGCCGTGACGACGCAGGACGGCCGGCACTCCCTGGCCGTCAACTTCAACGGCGACTGGTCGGGCAGTACCGACGCGGTCATCGAGGCGGAGTTCTGCGGCAGGTAGGACGGTGCCGTCCGTCCGCCTGGTGAGAGGCCCGCTCATCATGCGAGAAGAACAGGATGACCTTCCATCCCTCGGCTGCCCGGCTCCGAATCCCTAGCGAGGAAGGGCACGCGACAGTCGCAGCCGAGGGGGTCCTCCTCATGAAGGGACAGCAACTCCAGCAGGCGGCCAGGGGCGTCATGGAGGGAGCCCGGTCATACGAAGCGCCGCCACATCCCGCGGTAACCCCCGCGGCGGAGCGGCTCGCCGCGCTGCTGGCGGATGTCGCCCGTCTGGACGAGGTGCCGCTCGACAGCAATTTCTTCGATGATCTCGGCGCCGACTCCCTGGTGATGGCGCACTTCTGCGCGCGCGTGCGGAACCGCCCGGACCTGCCGCCGGTGTCGATGCGCGACGTCTACCGGCATCCGACCGCCCGCGGCCTCGCGGTCGCACTGCTCGACAGCACCCCGACGCCACCCGGATCCGAGAGGCCCGCCCCGCCGGCACTGCCCGGGGGACAGGCCGAGGCCCCGGCACCGGCGCCGCCGACGGGCCGCCCCCACCGCGTGCTCTGCGGGGCACTCCAGCTTCTGGCCTTTCTCGGCTACGCGTTCCTCGTCGCCGCCGTCACCGCGCAGGGCTACGAATGGATCTCCGCGTATACGCACCCGCTCGACGCCTACCTGCGGAGCGTCGTGTCCGGCGCCGCGCTGCTCCTCGTGCTGTGCGCCCTGCCCGTGATCGCCAAGTGGCTGCTGTTCGGCCGGTTCACACCACGCCGGTTCCGCGTCTGGAGCCTCACCTACTTCCGGTTCTGGCTGGTCAAGACACTGATCCGGTCGAGCCCGCTGATCCTTTTCGCCGGGTCGCCGCTCTACCCCCTGTACCTGAAGGCCCTGGGCGCGCGGATCGGCTCAGGGGTGACGATCCTTTCCCGCTCCGCCCCCGTCTGCACCGATCTGCTGACCATCGGCGACGGCGCGCTCGTCCGCAAGGACGCGCTGATGAGCTGCTACAACGCGGCCGACGGGGTCATCCAGACGGGGCCGGTCACCCTGGGCCGCGGCGCGGTCGTCGGTGAGGTGACCGTGCTGGACATCGGGACCCGGCTCGGCGACGCATCCCGGCTCGGGCACGCGTCCTGCCTGCACACCGGCCAGGCGGTCCCCGACGGCGAACACTGGCAGGGCTCTCCGGCCCAGCCCGCGGACGACGACTTCCGGGAGGTGGAGCCCGCCCGGTGCGGCACCGCACGGCGAGCGGTCCACGGCACCCTGCTGGTCCTCACGATGCTGCTGGTGTACCTGCCGCTGGCGGTGGGCCTCCTGGACGTGCTGCTCATCCGGGTGCTGGAGGGATCCGCGGTGGTCAAGGGCGGGGCCACGGTGCTCTATACCGACCTGCTGGTGGTCACGGCCGTGGTCTTCTTCGGCGGTGTGATCGCCGCCCTGGTGGTCCTGGCCACCGTCCCACGGCTGCTGGGCCGGCTCGTCCGGCCCGGCCGGACCTACCCGCTCTTCGGGTTCCACCACTCCGTGCACCGGGCGATCGTCCTGATGACGAACAGGAAATCCCTGACGCGTCTGTTCGGCGACAGCTCCTGCATCGTGCACTACCTGCGCTGGATCGGCTATCGACTGACTCCCGTGGAGCAGACCGGCTCGAACTTCGGCACAGCGGTCAAGCACGAGAACCCCTACCTGAGCAGGATCGGCACCGGGACCATGGTCGCGGACGGACTGTCCCTGATGAACGCCGAGTACTCCAGCACCTCCTTCCGGTTGTCGCCGACCGCGATCGGGGCGCACAACTTCGTCGGCAACCGGGTCGCCTACCCCGCCGGCGGCCGGACCGGTGACAACTGCCTCCTCGCCACCAAGGTGGCGGTGCCCGTCAGCGGACCGCTCCGGCATGACGCGGGACTTCTCGGCTCCCCCTGCTTCGAGATCCCGCGGTCGGTGGCGCGGGACAGCACCTTCGACGAGCTCACGGACGGGACCGGCCTGCGCCGGCGCCTCGCGGCCAAGAACCGGCACAACGTCGTCACCATGGCATGCCATCTGCTGGCGGGATGGCTGTTCTTCTTCTGCGTCACCCTGTTCTTCGCGTTCGCCGCGAGCCGGTACCCCGCCTGGGGCACCGTGGCCCTCGCGCTCGCCAACACCGCCCTGCTGCCGTTCACCTTCCTGTACTACGTCCTCCTCGAGCGGGCCGTCATCGCCGCGCACCCACCGGAGCCGTTGTTCTGCTCGATCTACGACCGCCGCTTCTGGCGCCGTGAGCGGTACTGGAAGGTCCCGTCCGAGAGCTATCTGCACCTCCTCGACGGCACCCCGTTCAAGACCGTCGTATGGCGCCTGCTGGGCGTCCGGATCGGGGCGCGGGTCTTCGACGACGGCTGCCACATGACGGAGCGCCCCATGGTCACCATCGGGGACGACTGCACCCTCAACTCGGGCAGTGTCCTGCAGTGCCACTCCCAGGAGGACGGCACGTTCAAGTCGGACCGCAGCGCGCTCGGCGCCGGCTGCACCGTCGGCGTCGGAGCGCTCGTGCACTACGGAGTGACGGTCGGTGACGGCGCCGTGCTGGCGGCGGACTCCTTCCTCATGAAGGGCGAGACGGTTCCCGGGAACGCCCGCTGGGCGGGGAATCCGGCCCGTCCCCTCGACGAAAGCGGAGGTGCGCGGTGATGGCGGCGACAGTGACCGACGCCCGCGTCCTGGGAAGCGACAGCAGGGCCGAGGGCGGTTTCACGGCCCTGCCCCGATGGGCGAAGGAGCCGGTGCCCGGCACCGGGGAGCACGTCAGGAGCGTCCCCCGCGACGTGACGGTGGCCCTGCGCGGGCGGGCTCGTGCACTCGGCGTGCCGCTCACCGCGATCCTCCTCGCGGCCCACGCGAAGGTGCTCGCCCTGCTCTCCGGCGATCCCGAGGTGCGCAGCGGCTGCCTGCTCCCGGGCCGGACCGGGCCGCTGCCCTTCGAGCTGACGGTCGGGCCCGGCACCTGGCGCCGGCTGGTACGGGAAGCCGGGCGGGCCGAGGCGGCGGTGCCGTCGCCCGGGACCGGCTCACCGTCCGCGGCCGGAGCCGAAGCGGTGTTCGCCCCGGCCGGGCAGGAGGTCACCGTCCCGGCCGACGGCAGCGTGCTCCTCGGCGTCTCGGCGGGCGAGGAGGGCGGCCGGCTCGTACTGCGCCTGCGGCACCGGACGGACCTGCTGGACGCGGACTGTGCCGCGCGGATCGGCGGCTACCACCTCGCCGCGCTGGAGGCGATCGCGGACGACCCCGACGCCCCGCACGACCGGCGCAGCCTGCTGTCCGCGGAGGAACTCCGGTTCCAGGTCGACGGGCTGGCGGGGCCGCGCCGTGCGCTGCCGGACCGCCGGTTCCACGAACTGTTCGAGGAACAGGTGCGCAAGGCTCCGGACGCCGTCGCCGTGGTCCACCAGGGCCGCAGCCGGACGTACGCGGACCTCAACACGCGGGCCAACCGGCTGGCCCGCGCCCTGCTGGCCGAGGGGCTCGGACCCGAGGACACGGTCGCCGTGGTGACCGAGCGCGACCTCCACTGGGCGGCCGCCGTGCTCGGCGTCCTCAAGGCAGGCGCCGGGTACCTGCCCGTCGACCCGCGTCACCCGGCCGGCCGCATCGCCGCGATGCTCACCCGGGCCGGCTGCTCGTACGTCCTCACCGAACCGGACAGCACCGGGCAGCTGGACCGGGCGCTCGCATCGCTCCCCGGGACCCGGCGGCTGCTCGTCCCGGACGTCACCGACCGGGCCGCCGACGGAACGGACCTCGGCCTGGACATACCGGCGGACCGGCTCGCGTACGTCTTCTTCACCTCCGGCTCCACCGGGGAGCCGAAGGGCGCCATGTGCGAGCACGCCGGCCTGCTGAACCACCTGTACGCCAAGATCGACGACCTGGGCATCGGCGAGGGCACCGTGGTGGCGCAGACGGCCTCGCAGTGCTTCGACATCTCACTGTGGCAGTTGCTCGCGGGGCTGCTGACGGGCGGGCGGACCCTGCTGGTCGAGCAGGACGCCATCCTCGACGCGGACCGGTTCCTGGACACGATCACCGAGGGCCGCGTCAACGTCCTGCAACTCGTGCCGTCCTACCTCGACGTCATCCTGTCCGCCCTGGAACGCCGCCCCCGGGATCTGCCGGACCTGCGGTGCGTGTCCGTCACCGGCGAGGCCCTGCGGGGGGAGCTGGTCCAGCGGTGGTTCGCCACCGGTCCCGCCGTACGACTGGTCAACGCCTACGGACTGACCGAGACGTCCGACGACACCAACCACGAGGTGATGGACCGGGCGCCCGGCACCGACCGGATCCCGCTCGGCCGGCCCATCGCCAACGTGTACCAGTACGTCGTCGACGACAACCTGCTCCCGGTTCCGCTCGGGGCGCCCGGTGCCATCGTCTTCTCCGGGGTGTGCGTCGGTCGCGGCTACGTCAACGACGCCGAACGCACCCGGCTCGCCTACCTGCCCGACCCCCACCGCCCCGGCCAACGGCTCTACCGAGGCGGGGACTTCGGCCGCTGGCGGCCCGACGGGAAACTGGAGTTCCTCGGCCGCCGGGACGCGCAGGTGAAGATCCGGGGCTTCCGGGTCGAGATCGGCGAGGTCGAGAACGCGCTGCTGCGCGTGCCCGGTGTCACGGACTGCGCGGTCGTGGTGACCGGTGCGGAAGGGCACGGCCGCCAGCTGGCGGCCTTCTGCACGAGCGCGGGTGCGGTGACCGCCGAGGAACTGCGGGAACGGCTCGCGGACCTGCTCCCCGCCTACATGATCCCGGTGTCCTTCCACCAGCTGGACCGCCTGCCGCTCACCGCCAACGGCAAGACCGACCGCAAGGCGCTCGCGGCGCTCGCCGAGGACCTCGGTCCGGCCCGGGACGCCCGGGGCGCCCCGCGGACGCCGGCCGAACGGCGGCTCGCGGCGCAATGGGAGGCGGAACTCGGCCTGCCGTCCGGACGGATCCGCCGGGACGACAACTTCTTCGACCTGGGCGGCACCTCCCTGTCGGCGGTACGGCTCGCGGTCTCGCTGGGCCGGGTGATCTCCCCGCGCGACCTCGCCGACCGCCCCGTACTGGCCGACCTGGCCCGGCTGATCGACAGCCGGACCGGCGGAGAACCGTGACGGACACGAGGAGTACGAGAGGAGATCCCCATGCTGTCGGCACTCTTCCGGAAGAACAGGGCCACCACGGCACCGGCTCCGGACGGCCTTGCGGTACTCGATGCCGCAGACACCCGGGACGCGGCGGACTGGGCGGCCGGCCGACGGGACGCGCTGCGTGAACTCGTCGCCGAGCGGGGAGCGCTCGTCGTCCGGGGCCTCGGCCTGCGCACCCCGGCCGACGTCGAGTCGGTCCTGCGCCAGGTGGCCGAGCGCCCCGTGGCCGAACGCGAGGGGTTCGCCGCCCGCGACCGCCACGCCGACGGCGTCTACTCGTCCTCGGCATGGCCGCCCAACCAGCCCATGTGCATGCACCACGAACTCAGCTACGCCTTCGAGTGTCCCGGCCTGCTGATGTTCGCGTGTCTGGAGCCGCCCGTCGAAGGCGGTGCCACCGCGGTGGCCGACGCCACCGAGGTGCTGCACGCGCTGCCCGCCGAACTCGTGGACCGTTTCGCCCGGGAGGGCTGGCTGCTCGACAGGGCCTACAACGAGGGGATCGGCGCGACGCTCGGTCAGTCCTTCGGCACCGACGATCGCGGCGCGGTCGAGGCCTACTGCCGTGCCCACGCGATCGACTGGTCCTGGCAGCCGGACGGTTCGCTGCGGACGCGCCAGCACCGGCCCGCCGTCGTGCCGCACCCGGTCTCCGGCCGGCACTGCTGGTTCAACCAGATCGCCTTCCTGAACGAGTGGACGATGGCACCCGAGGTCAGGGAGTTCCTGATCGAGGAGTACGGGCCGGACGGGCTGCCCTTCAACACCCGTTACGGCAACGGCGACCCGGTGCCCCCGGACGTCGTCGAGCAGATCAACAAGACGTACGAAGCCCACACCGTACGCCGGGCCTGGCAGCGCGGGGACCTGATGCTCGTGGACAACATCCGCACCGCGCACAGCCGGGAGGCTTACCGGGGACCGCGGAACATCGTGGTGGCGATGGCCGACCCCGTGCGTCCCGGCCTTCCCGGACCGCGGACGGGGAGGGAAGCGGCATGACCACCCTGCACACCGCACCGCAGACCGCCCCGACGGACACCCCCGCCGTGCCGTCCTTCGCCGTGATCCCCGGAAGCCAGGTCAAGGAAGTGCTCCAGGGCCGGGAGAAGACCGTGGTGGAGGTCGTCGAGGCGACCTACCGCCTGCACGGCGCCGGCCGCACGGTCAACCCGCCGTCCTCCTTCCTGCGCTTCCCCGACCGGCCGACGTCACGGATCATCGCCCTGCCCGCCTCGCTCGGCGGCGAGGGCCGGGTGGACGGACTGAAATGGATCTCCAGCTTCCCCGCCAACGTCGCCTCGGGCATCCCCCGGGCGTCAGCCGTCCTCATCCTCAACGATCCCACCACCGGCTACCCGTTCGCCTGCATGGAGAGCTCGATCATCAGCGCCGCCAGGACCGCGGCCTCCGCCGCGTCGGCCGCCGACCGGCTCAGCAGGGGACGACCCCGCCCCATCCGCCTGGGGTTCGTCGGGGCGGGCCTGATCGCCCGCTACATCCACACCTACCTGGAGGGCACCGGCTGGTCCTTCGACACCATCGGTGTGCATGATCTGTCTCCCGACAGCGCTGCCGGCTTCCGCACCTACCTGGAGCAGTCCGGGGCCGTCGGACGCGTCACCGTGCACCGCAGCGCCGAGGAGCTGATCCGGCTCAGCGATCTGATCGTCTTCGCCACGGTCGCCGACCGGCCGCACATCAGCGAGCCGTCGTGGTTCCGGCACAACCCGGTGGTGCTGCACGTGTCGCTGCGCGACCTCGCGCCGCAGGTGCTGCTCAGCGCGACCAACGTCGTCGACGACATCGACCACTGCCTCAGGGCCGCCACCTCGCCGCACCTCACCGAACGCCTCACCGGCAACCGCGACTTCCTGCTCGGCACGCTCGACGACGTGATGGCCGGCCGCGTGACGGTGCCGCCCGACCGTCCGGCGGTCTTCTCGCCGTTCGGCCTGGGCGTGCTGGACCTCGCGGTCGGCTCCTACGTCTACGACGAAGTGGCCCGCTCCGGAGGACTGCAGGTCATCGACCACTTCTTTCACGAACTGAGCCGGCACGGCTGAGGACGGCACCCGGCCACCGTCCGGCCCTGGACGAGGAGAACATCGTGCCAGTCATTTCCGTACCCCAAGCCTTCAACGAGGAGGACCTGTACGTCGACCTCGAGCCGATCACGGGACACCGGCTCTTCCTCAAGTGCGAGGGCTTCAACTTCGCCGGTTCCATCAAGCTGAAGGCCGCGACCGAGATGGTGGAGTCCGCCGAGCGGAGCGGGACCCTCAGGCGGGACTCGATCCTGATCGAGTCCTCCTCCGGCAATCTGGGCGTGGCGTTGAGCATGATCGCCGCGAGCAAGGGCTACCGCTTCGTCTGCGTGACGGACTCCCGGTGCAACCTGGCCACCCGGCTGATGATGGAGGCCCTGGGCAGCCAGGTCCACGTCGTCTCCGAGGAGCACGCCACGGGTGGTCTGCTGGGCGCGCGGCTGGCGCACCTGCGCGATCTGTGCGCCGCGGACGACCGTTATGTGTGGCTGAGTCAGTACACCAACCCCGACAACTGGAGGGCCCACTACTTCAGGACGGCCCCGGCCATCGCCCGCTGGTTCCCGCACCTGGACGTCCTGTTCATCGGTGTCGGCACGACCGGCACGCTGATGGGCTGCGCACGCTGGTTCCGCTCCTGGCACCGGCCGGTGCGGATCGTCGCGGTGGACAGTGTCGGCTCCGCCATCTTCGGCGACCCGCCCGGACGGCGGATGATTCCCGGACTGGGCATGAGCCTCAGGCCTCCCCTGCTCGACGAGAGTTACGTCGACGAGGCGGTCCGCGTCGAGGAGGCCGACGCCATCCGTACCTGTCAGAACTTGGCGAGGCGGGGCTTCCTGTTCGGCGGTTCGACCGGCACGGTCGTCAGCGGAGCGACGAGCTGGCTCGCCCGGCACGGAACGCCGGGCCTCACGCCCGTCGCGATCGCCCCGGACCTCGGTGAGCGCTACCTCGACACGATCTATCAGAGCAACTGGGTGCAGGCCCTGTACGGCGGCGACGCGCTCGCCCCGCCGGTGTCGCCCGCCGGCGGAATCGAAGACCCCCGCGCCGTGCGAGCCCCCTCCGACTGAAGGCGGCCGTCGCCGTGTGCCCCCTCCCCGCGAGACCGGTCCCGCGTCCCGAACGGCTCACGCCCGCCGCCTGGACCCGGCTCCCGGAGCCGCCCCGCCCCGGTCGGCCCCGGCTGTGGCTGGCCCGGGTGGAGGAGCTCCGCGGCGTCGTGGCCCCGCTCGCGGATGTGGTCCTGGACAGCGGGGAAAGGGCGCGGGCCGCGGCATTTCACCGGGCGGCGGACAGGGACGGCTACCGGGTCGCCCACGTGTGCCTGCGCCTGCTCCTCGGTGCCTACCTCGGCGTCGAGCCGTCGGAGGTACCGCTGGTGCGGCGCCCCTGCCCCGTGTGCCGGGCCCCGCACGGCCGGCCCGACGTGCCCGGTGTGCCCTTGTGCTTCTCCGTCTCCCGGACCGCCGGGCTCTGCCTTCTCGCCTTCGCGGACACAGCGGTCGGCGCGGACATCGAGCGGCTGCCCGCCTGCGACGTCGTCTCCGCCCTCACGGCGACGCTGCATCCCCGGGAGGCCGCCGAACTCGCCGCGTGTCCGCCCGACCGGCGCCCGGCCGCCTTCGCCCGTGTGTGGACGCGCAAGGAGGCGTATCTGAAAGGGCTCGGCACCGGACTGGGACGTGACCTCCGCCGCGACCATCTCGGCGCTTCCGCGCGCGGGCCCAGCCGGGTGCCGGGCTGGGCGATCGACGACGTGGCGGTGGGGAGGGGGTGTGCGGCCGCCGTGGCGGTGGCCGAGCAGTGATCGTCAACGGGGGACGGAGATGAAGGCGACGGGGACGGTGGTGGGCTGGGCGGAGCCGCCGGCCGGTTCCACGGTGACACAGACGGCAGTGGCCCCTTCGAGGCGCCCGTCCAGCACAGATGCCTGATGTCCGCCCGCGGAGGACAGCAGTCCGGCCGGCCGGTACCGTCCCGATTCGGCGTACCAGAGTTCGTAGACCCGGTCGCCGGTGAGCTGCGGCAGTCCGGAGGCGATGAGCGCGGACCGGCCCCGCGCCCGGGAGGCGACCACGCTGGCGGTCCCGCCGCCCGTGAGTTCCTTGCTGCTGATCGTGGCGTCGGGGGCCGTGAGGACATCGGCGAGGTGCCGGTACTCGGCACGCTCCTGCGCGGACTGCTCGCGTGCGGTGTCGGCCTCGGAGCTCTGCCACCAGGCGACGCCTCCGAGAGCCGCGGCCACCGCCACGGCCGCCGCCAGCGCCGGCTTCAGACCCCACCGGCGGCGTCGGCGCCGGGCCCCGCCTGTGCGGGACCGGCCCTTGCGTACGGTGACGATCTCGTCGAGCACGCGGCGGCGCAGGTCCGTGGAGGGTGTGCTCGTCTCGGCCGCCCCCAGCCGAACGGCCGCACTCGACAGCTGATCGACTTCCCGACGGCATGGGCCGCACACGGCCAGGTGCTTCTCGAAGTCGGTCTCCTCACCGGGCGGCAGCGCGTGCAGCACGTACGCTCCGACTGCGAGGTGGGGGTCGTCGGTGAGGTTCACGAAGCGGCCTCCATGCAGTCGTGCAGGCGCCGCAGCCCCTGGCGCATCCGTGACTTGATGGTCCCCGCCGGTGTCGAGAGCGCCTCGGCGACCTCCGCGTACGTCAACCCCTGGTAGTAGGCCAGCACCAGCGGCAGCCTCAGCTCGCGGGCCAGCTGGGCCAGGCAGCGGAAGACCGTGCGCTGCTCCTCGCGCACCTCGACCTCCTCGGCGACGGTGTCGAAGGACCGTTCCTGCTCCATGACCGCGGCGCGCAGCTCGCGGACGCGGCCCGCGGTGACGGACCGTACCCGGTCCACCGCGCGGCGGTGCGCGAGGGTGAGCACCCAGTTCCGGGCGGCTCCGCGCGCCGGCTGGAACCGGTCGGCGGTCCGCCACACCTCCACCATCACGTCCTGGGTCACCTCCTCCGCCTGGGCCTTGTCCCCCACCACACGGCAGGCCAGCCCCAGCACCGTGTGCGCCAGGGCGTCGTACAGCTCGGCGAAGGCCTCTTCGTCGCCGTCGGCGGCGCGGACGAGCAACTCGTCCAGCCCGGGGTCGTCCCCCGACCCTCCTCGTCGCCCTTGCGTGTCGCCCTCCCTCCGGTCTCCGGCTCCTCGGTCCATCGCGCCTCCTCGCCTCAGCTCGACACTGGCCCCCTTCCGCGAGCGGCGCATCCGGTCCGAGGCCGTCCGTCTGACAGATTCACCTGCCTGCCGCAGCGAACGGCGGGCCTCGCACCGGGCGGGGCGGCACGGGGAGTTTCCCCTCACCTTTTGTTCGAAGCTGCCGCCGCGACAGATCATGATCAGTCACCGCCGGAGTGCGAGGAGGGGCCGCCGGGCGACTCCGGCGGCCCCTCCTCTCCCCTCCTTGGTCCTGCCCCCGCTCCGTCACTACCGGGGCAGCACCTCGACATACGCGGCCGGGTCACGGTCGGCCGAGGCCATCAGGGCCGTGCGGACCACCGTCGCCTGCTGTTCCGGACTGTCGCGGAGCTTCCTGGGCGTGATGTGGACGACCGTGATGCCGAGGCGCTCCAGGTGCCCCCGCTTGCGGGCGTACTCGGACCACAGGGCGTCGTCGTCCTGCCGTGGCGCCCGCGTGTCCAGCTCCACCGCCACCGCGTGGTCCGGCCAGTACGCGTCCAGGCCGCCGAGGTAGGGGCCGCCGGGCAGACGCAGGTCCACGTTCCAGGCCGGGTCGGGCAGGCCGTACTCCCGCACCATCCGGTACAGGCGGCCCTCCGCGATCGCCCGGCCCTCGGCCAGCAGGGACTCCACCGCGTCCACCACGTGCGGGCGGCTCAGCAGCCGCGCCTGGTTCAGCTCCCGCACCACCGCCGCCGGCTCGCAGTGGGCGCCGCGCACCGCCTCCGTCATCAGCCGCCGCACGAGGCCGGCGTCCGTCAGGCCGGCCACCGCGTCGGCCAGCGCGCGGGCGACGGGGGCCACCGGCAGGCCCGTGACCTGCTCGGGGGCGGGCAGCGCGGCGCCGCGGACGATGCGCGCGCAGCCCGTCGAGCGCAGCCGGCGCAGCCGCGGGACCAGGACGTCGATCGCGTCCAGGGACGGCAGCGGGGGAGTGGAGGAGAAGCCGTGCAGCGTCAGGGCGGCCAGGCCGGTGATCATCGCCTCCGGGTGGGCGGCGTGCCCCTGGCCCGCGCCGGGCTGGGCGGGGACACCCGTGCCGCGCTCGCGCGCCGCGTACATCAGCACCGCGTGCAGCCGCTCCTCGCTGGTCGGCGGGCCCGGGTGGAGCAGCACGACGCCCGGGAGGAGCTGCTGCCAGGGTCCGCCGGGGCTGCACTGCTCGTTCGTCTCGGACGTCGTCACGCCGTGCGAGCGGAGCTGCGCGACCGTCATCACACGGAGCCGGCCGCGGCCGGACAGGTCGTGCAGGGGGCGCGGGGAGAGCGGGGTGTTGTGGGTCATGACCGGCAATTTCCCGTGCTCCGACCGGTCTTTAACCGCTGTTACAGGCCCGTCGACAAATACGGACAACCCAGCCCTAAAGGACGGGTGTTCGGATGCCGAAAGCCCCTGGTCCGTTCGGGTGCGGACCAGGGGTTACGGCTCGCGGGGCACGCATCTCGTAACGATGGCGGAACGCCCCGATCTCAGGCCAAAGCTACTGGCCGGCGGCCTCGTCGCACTGCTGCGCGCGCAGCGCCCGGGCCAGGTCGTCCCGGGCCTCCAGCACCAGCCGGCGCAGGGCCGGGGCCGCCTCCCGGTGGGCCTGAAGCCACGCGTCCGTGGCGGCGAGGGTCTCCGGGGACTGCTGGAGCGACGGGAACATGCCCTGCACCACATGCATCCCGATCTGGATGGACCGCTCGGCCCACACCCGCTCGATCGCCGCGAAGTACTTCTGCGCGTACGGCGCGAGCAACTCCCGCTGCGAGCCCTGGGAGAAGCCCGCGATGGTCGCCTCGACCATGGCGTTGGACAGCGCGTCCGACTCCACGACCTGTGCCCACGCCTGCGCCTTGACCGCCGCCGACGGCCGGGCGGCCAGGCAGCGCACCTGGTGGCGCTTGCCGGAGGCCGTGTCGTCCCGGGCCAGTTCCTCGGCCAGCGCCTTCTCGTCGACCGCCCCGTGCGCGGCCAGCGGCTCAAGGAACACCCACCGCAGCTCCTGGTCCAGGTCGAGGCCCTCGACCGAGGCCGTGCCCGCCAACAGGTCACTCAGGAGCTCGAAGTCCGCATCGGCGGTGGCCGTCCGGGCGAAGAACCGCGCCCACGCCAGCTGGTGCTCGCTGCCCGTCCCGGCCGCGTACAGCTCGCGCCGCGCGCCCTCGGCGAGGAGGCGGGCGGTCGTCTCCCGCCGTGCGGGCGCCGCGTAGTGCGTGACCGCCGACTCGGCCCACGCGTGCAGCATCTGCACCACGCCGATCTCGGACTCGCCTCCCGCGAACCGCAGCACCAGGTCCACGAAGTCCCCCGCCGGGAGCAGCGCGTCCCGCGTCATGTTCCACAGCGCCGACCAGCACAGGGCACGCGCCAGCGGATCGGTCACCGACCCCAGGTGCTCGCGCAGCGTCGCCAGCGAGGTCTCGTCGAAGCGGATCTTGCAGTACGTCAGGTCGTCGTCGTTGACCAGGACCAGGTCGGGCGCCTCGGCGCCGGACAGCTCCGCCACGACCGTCCGCGGACCGTCGACGTCCACCTCGGCGCGCGCGTACCGCTCGACCGCCCCGTTGTCCGTCGCCCGGTACAGGCCCACCGCCACCCGGTGCGGGCGCAGTTCCGGATGCGACTCGGCCGCCTCCTGCACCACCGCCAGCTCCTCCACGCGGCCCTGCGGATCGAGCAGCAGCTGCGGGGTCAGCGCGTTCACGCCGGCCGTCTGGAGCCAGGACCGCGCCCAGGCGCTCATGTCCCGGCCGCTGGTCTCCTCCAGCACCGACAGCAGGTCAGCGAGGCGCGTGTTGCCGTACGCGTGCCGCTTGAAGTAGCGCCGGGCGCCCTCCAGGAACGCGTCCTGGCCCACGTACGCCACGAGCTGCTTCAGCACCGACGCGCCCTTGGCGTACGTGATGCCGTCGAAGTTCAGCTTGGCGTCCTGGAGGTCGCGGATGTCGGCCGTGATCGGGTGCGTGGAGGGCAGCTGGTCGGCCCGGTAGGCCCAGGACTTGCGGCGGTTGGCGAAGGTGATCCAGCCGCCCGCGAAGCGGGTCGCGCCGACCAGTGAGAACGCGCCCATGAAGTCCGCGAACGACTCCTTCAGCCACAGGTCGTCCCACCACTCCATGGTGACCAGGTCGCCGAACCACATGTGCGCCATCTCGTGCAGGATGACGTTGGCCCGGCCCTCGTAGGACGCCTGCGTCACCTTGCCCCGGAAGATGAACTCCTCCCGGAAGGTGACCAGACCCGGGTTCTCCATCGCGCCCAGGTTGTACTCGGGCACGAACGCCTGGTCGTACTTCCCGAACGGGTACGGGTAGTCGAAGTGGTCGTGGAAGAAGTCCAGGCCCTGCTTGGTGACCAGGAAGACGTCCTCGGAGTCGAAGTGGGGCGCGAGGCCCTTGCGGCACAGGGCGCCGAGGGGGATCTCCAGCGTCGTGCCGTCCTCGAACGTACGGGAGTACGTGTCGGTCACGTAGTGGTACGGGCCCGCCACCACACACGTGATGTACGTCGAGATCGGCTTGGTCTCGGCGAACCGCCACACGCCGTCGGCCCGTTCGCCCACCCCGTTGCTCCACACCGTCCAGCCCTCCGGCGCCCGCACCTCGAAGCGGAACGGGGCCTTGAGGTCCGGCTGCTCGAAGTTGGCGAAGACGCGGCGGGAGTCGGCCGGCTCGTACTGCGTGTACAGGTACACCTCGCCGTCCTCGGGGTCGACGAAGCGGTGCAGGCCCTCGCCGGTGCGGGAGTAGGCACACTGCGCGTCGACCACCAGCTCGTTGTCGGCGGCCAGGTCCTCCAGCGTGATCCGCGAGCCGTCGAAGACCTCGCCGGGGTCCAGATCCCGGCCGTTGAGCGAGACGGCCGTCACACTCGGGGCGATCAGATCGGCGAAGGTGCTCGCGCCGGGCTCGTTGCAGCGGAACCGGACGGTCGTGACCGACCGGAACGTGCGGGGCCCGTCGGTGCCGTCCTCACCGACCGCGGACCGCAGGTCGAGGGACACCTCGTACCCGTCGACGCCGATCAGGGCGGCCCGCTCGCGGGCCTCGTCGCGGGACAGATTCTCACCGGGCACGGGCGGAACTCCTCAAGCGTCGTCGGATACGGCTGAACAGCAACGATCCTGCCACGTGCCCCTGACACGAGGCAGCCGGGAATGACCGGAGCGCGCGGAGACGTTGCCGGAGAAACGGTTTCCTCACGAGGAGAGACATGTCGGACAAGACCCCCGTCGACTTCTGGTTCGACCCGCTGTGCCCGTGGGCGTGGATGACCTCCCGCTGGGTGCTGGAGGTGGAGAAGGTCAGGGACATCGAGGTTCGCTGGCACGTCATGAGCCTCTCCGTGCTCAACGAGGACAAGCTGGACGAGCTGCCCGAGAGGTACCGCGAGCTGCTGGAGACGGGCTGGGGCCCTGTCCGGGTCGTCATCGCCGCACAGCAGGAGCACGGCGCCGAGGTGCTCGGCGACCTCTACACCGCGCTCGGCACCCGTATCCACAACCAGGGCGAGGGCCACGGCAAGGAGACCGTCGCCGCCGCCCTGAAGGACGTGGGCCTGCCCGATTCCCTCATGGAGCACTGGGACGGCACCCGGTACGAGCCCGAGCTGCGCGCCTCCCACAAGGAGGGCATCGACAAGGTCGGCCAGGAGGTCGGCACCCCGGTCATCGCCGTGCCCGGCGCGGACGGCGAGCAGCTCGCCTTCTTCGGCCCGGTCGTCACCCCGGCCCCCAAGGGCGAGGAGGCCGCCCGCCTCTGGGACGGCACCCTCGCCGTGGCCTCCGTCCCCGGCTTCTACGAGATCAAGCGCACCCGCACGAAGGGCCCGGACTTCTCCAACCTCTGAGTCCCGGAGTCACACCGAGGCGTCGGCTCCCGGGTTCTGCAGTTCCTCCGGGAGCCGGCCCCCGCCGGCCTGATGGCCCCAGGGCTGATACCACCGGCAGCCCGGGGCGGTGCAGCGCCACAGGTCGGTGCGGTGCGTCCCGAGCGCCTTTCTCTCCTCGGGCTTGAGCGGTGTGAACACCTGCGTACCGCTGCCGCCACAGGTCGGGCAGTGCTTGTCCCTGAAGAACATCAGCCCCTCCTCGCCATCACCGCCAGGTCCGGGAAGTCGGTTACGACCGCATCGACCCCCATGCGGTAGTACAGCGCGTATTCGCCGAACGCGTCCCCGAAATCGTTCGGTCCGGTTCCCCGTCGCAAGTCCGCCGGCAGGAACTGGTTCTCCGCCCGGAAGGTGTACGGCCCCACACGCAGGCCCGCCGCGTGGGCGTCCGCGAGGAGTGACGTGCCGACGAGCGACGACTTGTCCGGGCCGATCCACTCCGCGTACTCCGCGATGTCCGCCAGCCCGTCCGGGGTCATCATCTCCCGGTAGGTCGTCGTGGCCAGGTCGTACGGCCCGCCCGTCGTCCCCAGCGCCTGCCACAGCGGTACGCCCAGGCCCGTCATGCGCCGCAGGCTCGTCGGCTCGAAGGACTGCACGACGCACTCGCGCGGGCCGAGCCGGGCCCGCCGGATCGCGGCCGCCAGCTTCGGCTCCAGCGGCAGCCCGATGGACCGGAAGTACGTCGGGTGCTTGGTCTCCGGGAAGACCGCGATCGTCCGGCCGTGCGCCTTCGACAGCTTCCGCGCCAGAGCGACGACCTCCTGGAAGGTCATGACCTCCTCGCGCCCGTCGAAGACCGTGTTGCGGTCGCGGACCTGCGGCAGCCGCTCCACCGCCCGCAGCGTCTTCAGCTCGGCGAGGGTGAAGTCCTCCGTGAACCATCCGGTCACGGACCGGCCGTCGACCGTCTTCGTCGTGCGGCGGCCGGCGAACTCCGGCCGGCGGGCCACGTCGGTGGTCTGGGAGATCTCGTTCTCGTGCCGGACCACCAGTACATGGTCCTTCGTCGGCACCAGGTCCGGTTCGATCCAGTCGGCGCCCGTCTGCACGGCGTACGTGTACGAGGCGGCCGTGTGCTCGGGGCGCCAGCCGGCCGCGCCGCGGTGGCCGATGACCACCGGGCCCCCGCGGGGTTCGGCCGCCGCTGTGGCGGCTGTGGCGGCTGTGGCTGTTCCCGCGGCCGCCGCGAGCAGCAGAGATCTCCGTCCGAGCCGCATGCGACTCCCTTTCCCGGTAGGCGGATTCATGTACGGGCCCGGGCCCGCGCCTGCGCGAGCCGGACCAGGTGCTCCTCATAGCCCTTGGTGTAGTACGCCGCCCGGGCCGGGTCCGGCTCGACGACCTCCGTCGGCCGGGTCCACGCCCGCGCGTCCAGCGGCACCCCGTACCGCTCGGCCGCCGCGAGGACCGCGCCCCGGGCACCGACCTCGCCCTCGACGACCCGCAGCGGCCGGCCGAGCACGTCGGCGAGCAGCCGCATCCAGGCGGGGCTGCGGGTGCCGCCGCCGCAGACGGCCAGATTCCCGTCGAGGCCCGCCGCCTCCAGGCAGTGCCGGGCGGCGTACCCGATGCCCTCGCAGGTGGCGCGGACCAGATCGCCCCGGGTCGACTCCAGACAGACACCGGTGAGTTCGGCGCGCAGCCGGGGCTCGACGAAGGGGGCCCGTTCCCCGGAGGGCGCGAAGTACGGCAGCACACGGACGCCGTTCGCGCCCGGCGGCGTCTGCGCCAGCAGGCCGTCCACCTCCTCGTGCCGCACGCCCGTCGTGGACAGCACCCAGTCCAGGGCCGCCGTGCCGACCATCGCGGGCATGGCGCGCAGCCAGTGGCCGGGCCGGTCCGTGGAGATGTACAGGCCCGCGGGCTCGCCGCTCAGGTCCAGTTCGGTCGTGGCGACCAGGCTGGCCAGACAGGTGCCGACGATCAGCAGACCGTCCCCGGGGGCCGTCACCCCGGCGCCCAGCGCGCAGGCGGGCAGATCGTACGGGCCGTTCGCGATCCGGGTGCCGGACGGCAGGCCCTCTCCCCGCGCCTCGGCCGTCGCGACCGGGTCGCTCACCGGGGCGAGCAACCCGCGCCGGTGCGTGAGCCCCAGCAGCTCCACGACCCGGTTGTCGTACGTCCGGGTGCGCGGGTCCAAAAACGGCATCGAGGCGTCCGACACATCCGTCGCCGGGCCCGCCCCCGTCAGCCGCTGGAACACCATGTCCTTGCAGTACAGGGCGGCCTTCGCGGCATCCAGCGCCTTCGGTTCGTTGCTGTCCAGCCAGGCCAGCAGCGGCCCCGGGCAGCCCGGGAACATCGCGCTGCCGGTCCGCCGGAACACTGTCTCGAACGTGCCGTCGGCCAGCCACCGGTCGACCAGTTCGTGCGCCCGCCCGTCCATCCAGGAGGCCGCCGCCCGCACCGGCCGCCCCTCCCCGTCGACCAGCCACACCCCGTCGCCCTGCCCGGTGAGCCCGGCCAGCTCCACCGGCCCCGGGACCCGCCCGGTGACCTCGTCCAGCACCGCGACGACCGCCCCGTACACCTCGTCCATGTCCTGCTCGACGAACCCGCCGTGCAAGGTCAGGTCCACCGGGCGGGAGGACACGGCCAGTTCCCGGCCCGTGTCGTCGAAGGCCGCCGCCTTGACCATGGACGTGCCCACATCGATACCGACGTACATGCGGCTCCCCTCAAGGGTCCTCTCAAGACCTCAGGTCAGGCAGTGCGCGAGCGGCTCGCCGCGCACCCAGCGGCCCACCTCTTCGGCGGCGATCCGCGCCGCCTTCTGCGCCACCGCGCGCGACGCACCACCCAGATGCGGGGTCAGGACGACACGGTCGGCCAGCCCGACAAGCCGCGAATCCGCGGGCAGCGGCTCCCGCTCGTAGGTGTCGAGCGCCGCCGCCGACACCCGCCCGCTCTCCAGCGCGTCGCACAGCGCACCCTCGTCCAGCAGCGGGCCCCGGGCCACGTTCACCACCACCGCGCCGGACGGCAGCAGCCCCAGCTCCCGGGCGCCGATCAGCCCCCGGGTCTCGGGGGTGAGCCGGGCGTGCAGGGTGATCACCTGGGAGCGGCCCAGGAGTTCGTCCAGCGAGGTCACGCGCAGTCCGTGGATCTCGCCGTGCACATACGGGTCGTACACCATCACCCGCGCCCCGAACGCGCACAGCACCCGGGCCACCCGGCTGCCGACGGCCCCGTATCCGACCAGCCCGACGGGCAGGTCCTCCAGCTCCAGACCGCTGCGCTCGTACGTGTAGTACGTCGCGCCCTCCCAGCTGCCCTGCCGGGCCAGCGGGTCGTGGGCCTGGGGGATGCGGCGCAGCGCGGCCAGCATCATGCCGACGGTGAACTCCGCGGTGGCGGCGGCGTTGCGGCCCGGCGCGAAGCACACCCGCACGTCACGCTGCTTGGCCGCGTCCAGGTTGACGTTGACCGGCCCGCCCCGGCAGACCACGACCAGCCTCAGGTCCGGACAGGCGGCGAGCACCCTCTCGGTGACCGGCCCCATCTGCGTGACCAGCACCTGCGCCCCGGCCAGCGCCTCGATCATCTCGTCCTCGGCGTCACTGGCCTCCTGCACCTCGGCGACCGGCCCGAACGGCTCCAGCGGCCAGCCGAGTGTCACTTCCGTCACCCGGGCCCGCTCCACCTCGTGCTCCACCGCCCGTGTGATCAGCGACGGCAGGACGAAGTGGTCACCGGCGGCCAGGACACGTACTGGTTCGGTCATTTGCTGTCCCTTCCAAAGCCTGGCGGCATTTCACAAGATGCCGCGCTACCTTGTGAGTCGTGAAGGCCAAGCATGTGAAGCGGGCATTCAAGTATCGCTTTTATCCGACCGATGCCCAGGCAGCCGAGCTGTCGCGCACGTTCGGGTGCGTGCGCAAGGTCTACAACATGGCGCTGGCGGCCCGTACGGAGGCATGGGCGCTGCGGCGGGAACGTATCAACTACAACACGACATCCGCGATGCTGACTGCGTGGAAGAAGACGGAGGAACTGGCCTATCTCAACGACGTTTCCTCTGTACCGCTTCAACAAGCGTTGCGACATTTGCAGACAGCGTTCACAAACTTCTTCTTGAAGCGGGCAAGGTATCCCCGGTTCAAGTCGCGCAAGAGGTCGCGGAAGTCTGCCGAGTACACCACGAGCGCGTTCCGCTTTCGCCACGGCAAGCTGACGCTGGCCAAGATGGCGGAGCCGCTGGAAATTGTGTGGTCTCGGCCGCTGCCCGAGGGCGCGCAGCCATCGACGGTGACAGTATCTCAGGACGCGGCCGACCGCTGGTTCGTGTCCCTTCTTGTCGAAGATCCCGGAATCAGGCCGCTCCCCGACGCGGAAGCGGCGGTTGGTATCGACGCAGGGCTGAACCACCTGCTGACCCTCTCGACCGGGGAAAAAATCACCAATCCCCGACATGAGCGAAGGGACCGAAAACGCCTCGCGAAATCCCAGAGGGAACTTTCCCGCAAGGCCAGGGGAAACGGTTCCAACCGGGCCAAGGCCCGCAGGAAGGTTGCACGAATCCACGCCCGCATTGCGGACCGTAGACGTGACCACCTGCACAAGATCACTACTCGGCTCGTTCGTGACAACCAAACGATCGTGATCGAGGACTTGAGTGTTCGAAACCTGCTGAAGAACCGCAATATTGCCCGCGCTATCTCCGACGCGGCGTGGAGTGACTTTCGAAGCATGCTGGAATACAAGGCCCAGTGGTATGGCCGCGAAGTGATCGCTGTCGACCGCTGGTTCCCTTCCTCCAAGCTGTGCTCGAACTGCGGAATGCTGCAGGACAGGATGCCGCTTCACATGCGTACCTGGACGTGCGGCGGATGCGGTACCAGCCACGACCGCGACGAGAACGCGGCGAAGAATCTTCTGGCCGCCGGGCTGGCGGTGTCGGCCTGTGGAGCCGGTGTAAGACCTCAACGGAGCACTCCGGGCGGGCAGTCGGCGATGAAGCAGGAAGCCCTACGGGCGTGAGCCGTAGGAATCCCCTCCTGACGGAGAGGATGGAAGTCAACGCAGGGCTTCTCCTGTCTCGGCGTCGAAGACATGGGTGTGCCGGAGGTCGGGGGCGACCCGGACCCGCTCGTCGTGGGCGAGCCGTACCTCGGGGTCGGTGAGGACGACCAGGTGCCGTTCGACCCCGTCGAGGGCGAGGGTCGCCAGGCCCGACTCCAGCAGGGGTTCATGGGCGACGACCCGGGCGGGCAGGCCGTCCTCGGCGGTGAGCCGGACGTCCTCCGGGCGGATCCCGACCACCACCTCCCGCCCCTCCTCCACCGGCACGGGCAGCGCGATCCGCACCGTGTCGGAGAGGCGGGCCCGGCCGTCGCGGTCGGCGATGCCGGGCAGCAGTGTGATCGCGGGCTCCCCGACGAAGTCCGCGACGAACACGTTGGCCGGGCTGTCGTAGATCTCGTAGGGGGTGCCGAGCTGCTGGATGACGCCGTCCTTCATCACGGCGATCCGGTCGGCGAGGGACAGGGCCTCCTCCTGGTCGTGGGTGACCAGGATCGTGGTGTGGCCCAGGTCCTTCTGGATGCGCTTGAGTTCGCGCCGGGTGGTGTCCCGCTGGGCCGCGTCCAGATGGGACAGCGGCTCGTCGAGCAGCAGCACGTCCGGCTCGCGGATCAGGGCCCGGGCCAGCGACACGCGCTGCTTCTGACCGCTGGACAGGCCGGCCGGGCGGGCGTCGAGGAGGTCGGTCAGACCGACCCGCTCGGCGATCTCCTTCACCTTGCGGTCGACGTCCCCGCGGGCGGCTTTGCGCCGGGCCTTCAGCCCGAACGCCAGGTTCTCCGCGACCGACAGCGGCGGATACAGCGCGTAGTTCTCGAACGCGACCCCGATGTTCCGCTGCTGCGCGGGCCGCTCGACCACCGACGCCCCGCCGACGAGGATGTCCCCGCCGGTCACCGACTCCAGCCCGGCGATCATCCGCAGCGTCGTCGACTTGCCGCAGCCCGACGGGCCGAGCAGCCCCAGCAGTTCCCCGGAACGCAGGGCCAGGTCGAGGCCGCGCACGGCGTCCACGCCCGGACGGCCCCGGGCCCGGTAGGTCTTGCGCAGATCACGTAGCTCCAGCTCGGTCATCGCTGCCCTTCGTCGCACAGACCTCGTAACGGACCTTGTGCTCGTCCAGGTCCCGCAGCGCCTCCGCCGACGCCCCGTCGTCCACGAGGAGCGTGTCGAAGCGGGACAGCGGGACGACCCGGTGCAGGGCGACCCGGCCGAGCTTGGTGTGGTCGATCAGCAGGACGTTCCGTGCCGCCGCGTCGAGCATCGCCCGCTTCACGGACACGATGTGCTGCTCCTGGTGGTAGGCGTAGCCCGCGTGCACGGCCGACGTCGACGCGAAGCACACGTCCACCCGCAACTGCTCGACCGCCTCCACGCAGGACACCCCCAGGAACGAGGAGTGCAGCGGGTCGTAGTCGCCGCCGAGCGCCATCAGGTGGATGCCCCGCTGGTCGGCCAGCAGGTTGATCGCCTCCAGGAAGTTGGTGACGACCGTCAGCGGTGTCACCTCGCCCGTGCGCAGCCGCCGGGCTATCTCCAGGGTGGACGTGGAGTCGTCCAGCAGGATCGCCATGCCGGGCTCCACCATGCGCAGCGCGTGCTCGGCCACGGCGGCCTTCTCGGCCCGCATGGTCTTCAGCCGGTACTGCACGTTCGACTCGAAGACCCCCGACGGCTGCGCGGTCACCCCGCCCCGGAACTTCCGTACGATGCCCTGCCGTTCGAGCTCGTCGAGGTCCCGGTGGATGGTCATCAGGCTCACCCCGAACCGCTCGGCGAGCTCCGCCGCCGTCGCCGATCCGTCGGCCAGCACCCGCTCGGCCATGGCGGCCTGCCGCGCCGCCGGCCCCTGCTGTCCACCACTGCTGCTGCTCATCGCTGTGTCTCTATCCGTCGTCCCGGTCGCTCCGGCCGGTCGGCCTCGAACAGCAGCAGGTTCTCAGGCCGGACCGCGAGCCGTACCGGATCGTCCGGACGAAGGCGTGCCGCGTCCGCCCGGGGGGCCACCAGCGACACCCGCTGCTCCCCGGTCCCGAGCCGGACGGTGACCTCGACGGACCGGCCGAGCACCTCGGTGACGTACACCGTCCCGGACACCTCGTGGCCCTCGCCGTGCAGGGCGATGTCCCGGGGGCGGATGCCGACGAGGACCTCGGTGCCCGCCGGGGCCTGCGCCCGGACCGGCAGCTCCACCCCGCCGTCCGACCGCACCCCCCTCTCCGTCACGACCCCGGGCAGCAGATTGATCCGGGGCCGCCCGAAGGCCCGCGCGACCTCCGTGTCGTACGGCCGGTACCAGATCTCCTCCCGCGTGCCCGTCTGCACGATCCGCCCCTGCCGGATCACCCCGATCCGGTCCCCGAGCGCCAGCGCCTCGACCGAGTCGTGGGTGACGTACAGGGTGGTGGTGTGCTGCACGGCCCCGATCGCCTTCAGTTCGGCCCGCATCTGCTGGCGGAGCTTGGCGTCGAGGTGGGAGAGCGGCTCGTCGAGGAGGAAGGCCCGGGCGGGGCGGACCAGCACCCGGCCGAGGGCGACGCGCTGCCGCTGCCCGTTGGACAGCCGGCCCACGGGCCGGTCCAGCAGCCCCGATATCCCCAGCAGTTCGGCGATCGCGCCGATCCGCTGCCGGGCCTCGGCGGCGGGCAGCCGGTGCCGGGGCGAGCGCAGCGGCGAGGCGAGGTTGTCGTAGGCCGAGCGGTGCGGGTAGAGGGCGTAGCTCTCGAAGCACATCGCCACACCCCGGTCGTAGGGCTCCACACCCCGCATGTCCTTGCCGTCGAGCGCGACCGTGCCGGAGTCGGGCTGTTCGAGTCCGGCGACGGTCTTCAGCGTCGTGGTCTTGCCCGCGCCCGAGGGGCCGAGCAGGCAGAAGAACTCGCCCTCGCGGACCTCCAGTTCGAGCTCGTCGAGCGCGACGGTCTTCCCGTACGCCTTCCGTATCCCGCTCAGCCGGATCATGACTTCACCGCCCCGAACGACAGTCCCCGCACCAGATACCGCTGGATCGTCAGTGCCAGCAGCAGCGGCGGTACGACGGACACCAGCGCGGCGGCGGCCGTCAGGTTGTACTTGGGCCGGTCGCCGCCGAGGAAGGACAGCGCGCCCACGGTCACCGTCTGGGCCTCGTTGGAGGTGAGGATCAGCGGGAAGACGAAGTTGTTCCAGGCGAAGATGAACGCCAGCAGGGACACGGCCGCGATGCCCGGCTTGACCAGCGGCAGGGCCACCTTGAAGAAGGCCTGCTTGCGGGTGTAGCCGTCGAGCAGGGCCGCCTGTTCCAGCTCGGGCGTGAGGTCGGCGAAGTACGACCGCATGATCCACACGATCAGCGGCAGGGTGACCAGTTGCAGCACCCACACCATGCCGACGTACGTGTCGAACAGCCCGAGCTTCTGGTACAGCACGAACAGCGGGATGATCACGGTCAGTTCGGGCGCGAAGCGGAACGACAGCAGCGTGAACATCAGGTTCTCCGAGCCCTTGAACCGCCACCGCGCCGAGGCGTACGCCGCCGGCAGCCCGACGACCAGCGACAGCACGACCGCCCCCACCGACACCACCAGGCTGTTGACGAAGAACCGCACGAACGGGATGCCCTCGCTGTCGCCGAGGACCGTCCGGTAGCCGTCGAGGGTCGGGGAGAAGGAGAAGTACGTGCTGAAGAGCTGGTCGGCGGGTTTCAGGGAGAGGATCACCATCCAGGCGATCGGGAACAGCGCGAAGACGAAGTAGAGGACGAGAGCGGCGTCCGCGAGCCACCCCAGCAGGCGTTTCCTCATGTGGTGACCTCCGCGGCCTTCCGCTGGATCTTCCCCAGGTGCTTCACCAGCACCATCGCGGCCAGATACACCACGGCCCACAGCACGATCGTGTAGCTGATCCCGAAGGAGTAGCGCTGGAAGCGGATGGCCTCCAGATACGCCCGGATCTGGAGGACGACGGTCGAGTCACCGGGCCCGCCCTCCGTCAGGGCGTAGATGATGTCGAACACCTTCAGCGAGTCCATGAACCGGAAGATCACCGCCACCAGCACGTACGGCCACAGCATCGGCAGCGTCAGCCGCCGGAACGTGTACCACCACCCCGCGCCGTCCACGGCCGCCGCCTCGAACGGGGAGGTGGGCAGCGACCGCAGACCGGCGAGGGCGAGGATCGCCACGAACGGCGTGTAGACCCACACGTCCACGGCGATCGACGACAGCAGGGCGCCCGTCGGGGTGTCCGTCCACTGCACCCCGCCCAGACCGAAGGGGCGCAGCAGGTGGTTGACGACCCCCACGGACGGCTGGAGCATCAGCTTCCAGATGATCGCCGCGATGACCGGGGCGATCATCAGCGGCAGGATCAGGATCTTCTCCAGCACCCGGCCCACCAGGGTCGAGCGGTGCAGCAGCAGGGCGACGGCCACCCCGAGCAGGGTCTCGGCGAGGGCCGCCCCGACCGCGTACAGCACCGTCACCCACGCCGAGTTCCAGAACGCCTCCTGGGTGAAGACGGTGGTGTAGTTCTCGAACCGCACCATGTCCGGCTGCGGTTTGCTCGCCGAGAAGTCGAACAGCGTGTAGTACAGGCCGAGCCCGAACGGGTAGAGGATCCCGCAGGTCAGCAGCAGCGCGGGCACGATCAGGAGGTACGGACGCAGCGCGAGCCGCATGGCTAACGCACCTTGTCGGCGAGGTCGTCCGCCAGCCCGTCCAGGACGGACTGCGCGTCCTTGCCGCCGTAGATCTCCTGGAGGGCGGCGGCCCAGCTGGTCGTCGCGTCGAAGAACTGCGCCTGCGGGGTGAACTGGATCCTCGTCTGGTCGACGACCGTCTCGAAGGTCTCCAGGAAGCCCGGCAGATGCCGCATCTTGTCCTTGTACGCGGCGTCGCCGGCCACCGACTTGCGCACCGGGTCGATGTGGTTGTGCGTGATCGCGCTCTTGCGCAGGTGCTCCTTGCCGGTCGCCCACTGCAGGAACAGCCAACTGGCGCTCTTCTTCCTGCTCTTGGCGTTCATGCCGAGCGACCAGATCCACATGTTGGTGGCCAGGGACCCGTCGGGCCCCTTCGGGCCGGGGTGGAAGGCGATCTTCCCGGAGGCCGGGCTGGCGCCCTTCACCGCCTGGAAGTAGGCGGCCGTGTCGGCGTCGAACAGCATCCCGGCCTTCTTCGCGCCGAGGTCGCTGGAGCACTGGTACCAGGTGTACGACGTCCAGGACGGCGGCCCGCCCCGCTTGACCATGTCGGCCCAGTCCTCGGTGAAGGCGACGGCGTCGGAGCTGTTCATGACGGGGGTGAGCTTCCCGCCGTCGACCCTGAAGTCCGTCAGCCCGTTGCGGGCGTACATTGTCATGAAGCCGGGATGGATGGTGGCCCAGCTCCTGGACCCGCGTACGGCGATCCCGTACATCCCGTCGAAGCCCGCGCCCGGTGCCCTCTGCTTGATGCCGTCGGCGAGTTCGGTCAGCTCCTCGAAGGTCTCGGCCGGCTTCAGGCCCAGCTTCTTGAAGACCTCCGTGTTGTAGGCGACGACGTTCGTCTCCCAGCCCCACGGCAGCGCGTACTGCCCGCCTTGCCCCAGCGGCGCGCCCGCCTTCAGCGACCACTGGTCGGCCTGGAGCAGGTTCGGGAAGAAGTCCGCCTGGTCCCACTCGGCACCCGTCGCGGAGGAGTTGCGCATCCAGGGCCCGAGGTCCTCCAGCCAGCCCGGCGGACCGTACTGCCACACCATGTACGCGCCGAGCATGAAGACGTCGTAGGAGGCACGCCCGCTGGACAGGTCCACGGTGAGCTTGTCGAAGTAGTTGTCCTCCGGGAAGACGTCGTACTCGACCTTGATGCCGGTCTTCGCGGTGAAGGACTTCAGGTCGGCGATCAGCGCGTCCGTGTACGGGTGCTTGTTGAGCAGGGCCTTGACGGTGGTGCCCTTCTCCCGTTTCCAGTCGAAGGAGCCGGTGACGTCGTCCGCGGCGGAACCGTCGCTCTTGCTGTCGTCCCCGCCGAAGCCGGCGCCGCAGGCCGTGAGCAGCGGGGCCGCGGCAGCCCCGGCGGCGAGCGCGAGGAAGCGCCGCCGGTCGTGCACGTGCGTGTCCATCCGTACCTCCACGTGGGGGCTGGTTAACACGTCGAGTCGACTCGCTAACAGAGGGTGGAACGGCTGAAGTTGGGCGTCAATCCCTCGCGCACGGGAAAATATCGGGGCACAGTGAGAAGTTCACAGATCCGGCTGCGACATCGTGGGAGGTTCCGGATGGCGGACGAGGGTGCGGGCTGGCTGGGCATCGACCTGGGCACACAGAGCGTCCGCGTGCTGCTCGTCACCGCCTCCGGCCGGGTCCTCGGCAGCGGCTCGGCCCCGCTGACCGGCCGGCGGGACGGGGTGCGGCACGAGCAGGACCCGGAGCAGTGGTGGTCGGCGCTGTGCACGGCGTCCCGGGCGGCGCTCGGCTCCGCGCCCGGCGTGCCGGTCGGCGGCCTCGCGGTGTGCGGCACGTCCGGCACGGTCCTGCTGACGGACGGCTCCGGCCGCCCGGTGAGCCCCGCGCTGATGTACGACGACGGCCGCGCGACGGCGGAGGCCGGGCGGGCCCGCAGGGCGGGGCTCGCGGTCCAGGACACCTGGGCGCTTCCGAAGGCGTTGTGGCTGCTGGGGGAGTACGGCGGCGGGGCGGGTGCCGGCCGGGCGGCCGGGGCCGGCGGGCGGACACCCGCCCCGCGGCTCCGCCTCGCCCACCAGCCCGACCTGGTCATCGCCCGCCTCACCGGCGAACCGCCCCCGGCGGACTCCAGCCACGCCCTCAAGACCGGCTACGACCTGCACGCGGAGGCCTGGCCGGAGGCCGCTCTGGCCCAACTCGGTCTCCCCGAGATCCTGTTGCCCGACGTCGTACGACCGGGCACCCGCCTCGGCGAGGTCCGCCCGGACGCCGCCGACGCCACCGGCATCCCCGCCGGCACCCCGGTGCTCGCCGGGATGACGGACGGCTGCGCGGCCCAGATCGCCTCGGGCGCGCTGCGCCCCGGCTCCTGGAACTCGGTGCTCGGCACGACCCTCGTGCTGAAGGGAGCGGCCCGGGACCCGGTCCGGGATCCCGCCGGCGTGGTCTACAACCACCGCGCCCCCGACGGCACCTGGCTGCCCGGCGGGGCGTCCAGCGTCGGCGCCGGAGTGCTCGCGGCGCACTTCCCGGACGCCGATCCCGCCGCGATGGACGCACGGGCGGCGGCGTTCGAGCCGTCCCGGGCGGTCGCCTACCCGCTGGTCTCGCCGGGGGAGCGGTTCCCGTTCCGGGCGCCGGACGCGACCGCCCTGGTCCTGGGCGAACCCGAGGGCGACGCCGGCCTGTGGGCCGCGCTGCTCCAGGGCGTCGGCTTCGCGGAACGCCTGTGCCTGGACTATCTGCACCACCTCGGCGCCCCGCTCGACGGCCCGCTCACCTTCACCGGCGGCGGCGCGCGCAGCCGCTACTGGAACCAGCTCCGCGCCGACATCCTGGCCCGCCCGGCCCGCGTCCCCGAGCAGACCGAACCGGCCCTGGGCATGGCCGCGCTGGCCGCGTACGGGGCGTCGGGGGCGGGCGCGCTCGCGGACGTCACCGAGCGCATGGTCCGCGTCCGGACCGTCCTGGAACCCCGCCCCGACCGCACGGCGGCCCTCGCCGAGCCGTACGCCCGCCTCGTCCACGCGCTGCGGGAGCGAGGCTGGCTGCCCGCCCCCGTAGCGGAACACGCCCTGACCCGTCTGCACCTGGACACTGGGGAGTCATGACCACCACGCTCCTGCTGGCCCGCCACGGACAGACCGTCTGGCACGCCGAGAACCGGTACGCCGGCGTCAGCGACATCGGCCTCACCGACACCGGCCGCGCCCAGGCCGAGGCCCTCGGCCGCTGGGCCGCCGCCCACCCCGTCGACGCGATCTGGACGTCCCCGCTCTCCCGGGCCGTCGCCACCGCCGAGCCCGCCTGCCGTGCCCTGGGTCTCGTCCCGCGGCGCGAACCCGGCCTCGCCGAATGCGACTTCGGAGTCGTGGAGGGCCGTACGCTCGCCGAGTTCGAGGCCGAGAACCCCGACCGGGCCGCGGCCTTCCGCGCCGATCCCGTCGCCCACCCCTTCCCCGGCGCCGAGGACCCCGCGGCGGCAGCGGCCCGCGGCGCCGCCGCCCTGCGCCGCATCGCCGACGCCCACCCCGGCGGACGCGTCCTCGTCGTCGCCCACAACACCCTGCTGCGCCTGGTCCTGTGCACCCTGCTGTCGATCCCGGCCGGGGAGTACCGCCGGGTGCTCCCGCGCCTGCGGAACGCGGCGCTCAGCGAACTGCGCATGAACCCCGACGGTTCCGCCGCACTCCTCTCCCTCAACGTGCCGTGCGAGTCCTAGAGGGAGCGCGGAAAACCCCCGCGAGTCACGTCCTCGCGGGGGCTTCCTTCTCTCCGCCTGCCGTCGTGAAGGGTGAGAAGACGATCACGAGGCAGGACGACTCGACGGCACGCCGCCGTCAGGGCGTCAGCAGCAGCACGTCCGCGCGGGACTTGGCGGCCTCGTAACGCCGCGCGACGTCCTGCCAGTTGACGACCTGCCACATCGCCTCGATGAAGTCGACCTTCTGGTTCCGGTACTGCAGGTAGAAGGCGTGCTCCCAGGCGTCGAAGACGAGGATCGGGGTCGAGCCCTGGCCGACGTTGCCCTGGTGGTCGTAGACCTGCTCCACGATCAGCCGCCCGCTCAGCGGCTCGTAGGCCAGCACGCCCCAGCCCGAGCCCTGGGTGGTCGCCGACGCCTTGGACAACTGCGCCTTGAACTTCGCGAACGACCCGAACGACTCGGCGATCGCGTCCGCGAGCTCGCCCACGCCGTCCTGCGCCAGCGGCTCACCGCCGCCGTCCTTCGGGCCGGTCATGTTCTGCCAGTAGATGCTGTGCAGGATGTGCCCGGACAGATGGAAGGCCAGGTTCTTCTCCAGCCCGTTGACGGCTCCCCACGTCTCCTCGTCCCGCGCCTGAGCGAGCTGCTCCAGCGTGTCGTTGGCGCCTTTCACATAGGCCGCGTGGTGCTTGTCGTGGTGCAGCTCGATGATCTCGGGGCTGATCACGGGGGCGAGCGCGGAGTAGTCGTACGGGAGCTCGGGCAGCGTGTAGACGGGCATGACGGGGAACCCTCCGAACCTCTTATTGCAACAGGCTTGCAACTGCACGCTAGCAGCAAGAGAGGGGGACGGGTGCCCAGGGCACACAAAAAGGCCCCCGCGTGTGTCGCGGGGGCCCGGGTGCCGGGTTCCCTACTGCCGGGCGCGCGCCTTCTGCCAGCCGTACCCGACCGCCGCCAGGACCAGAACCATCCCGCCCGTCGAGTACAACTGCACGCGCGTGTCGGGCTGGCGGGCCATCAGGACGAAGACGGCGGCCATGCCGGCCAGCGCGACCCACGTCAGCCACGGGAACGCCCACATCCGCACGACCAGCTTCTCCGGAGCCTCCCGCTCCAGACGTCGCCGCAGCCGCAGTTGCGAGACCGCGATGAAGATCCAGACGACCAGGATCACCGCGCCGATCATGTTCAGCAGCCAGGAGAAGACGTCGTTCGGCCGCCAGTAGCTCAGCAGCACGCACACGAAACCGAAGACGGAGGACGCGAGAACGGCGATCCGCGGGACCCCGCCCGAGACCCGGCCCAGCACCTTCGGGCCCTGGCCGCGCCCCACCAGCGAGTAGGCGATGCGCGAGGCGCCGTAGATGTTGGCGTTCATGGCGGACAGCAGGGCCACCAGCACGACGACGTTCATCAGCTGGCCGGCGCCCGGGATGCCGAGCTCGTCGAGAGCGGCCACGTACGGGCCCTTCTCGACGACCTCCTTGGAGTCCCACGGCACCAGCGTGACGATGACGGCCATCGAGCCGACGTAGAACAGCGCGATCCGCCACATCGCGGTCCGGACCGCGCTCGCCACGCCCTTGACGGGGTTCTCCGACTCGGCCGCCGCGATGGTGACCGTCTCCAGCCCGCCGTAGGCGAAGACCGAGGCGAGCAGGCCGATGACCAGGCCCTCGCCGCCGTTCGGCAGGAAGTCGGACAGATGGCTCGTGCCCGGCGAGTCCGTGCCCGGCAGGATCCCGAGGATCGCCAGGACGCCGAGCACCAGGAACAGGGTGATCGCGCCGACTTTCAGGGCCGCGAACCAGAACTCGAACTCGCCGAAGTTCTTCACGGCCGCGAGGTTCGTGCCGCAGAACACGACCATGAACAGCGCCACCCACGCCCACTCCGGCGTGCCCGGCAGCCAGCCGCTCACGATCTCCGCGGCACCGATGCCCTCCAGACCGACGGCCGTGCACAGCAGCACCCAGAACGCCCATCCGGCGGTGAATCCGGCCCAGGGGCCGATCGCCCGCTCCGCGTGCGCCGAGAACGAACCCGACGACGGATACGCGGCCGACATCTCGCCGAGCATCCGCATCACCAGCATCACGAGGAGGCCGGAGAGGGCGTAGGCGACCACGATCGACGGACCGGCGGCGGCGATGCCCGCGCCGGAACCGACGAACAGTCCGGCGCCGATCACCCCGCCGAGGGCGATCATCGACAGGTGGCGCTGCTTCAGGCCGTGGGAGAGGGAGACGTCGTCCCTGCGGGGCGTCTCCGTGGTGGTGCTGCTGGGCATGGGCGCGGCTCGTCCAATGCGTGAGAGGCGTGCGAGGGCAAAAACGCCGCCAGTCTCGGATGCCTCCCCGGGAAACGGAGAGGCATCCCACGATCCGGACGGCCGCGTCGCTCTTCGTGACTACGCGGCGACCGGCGTGTAGTGCGAGGCGTCGCCCTCGATGACGTAGCTCTCCTTACCCTCGATCCCCACGGGGATGTCTCCCGCGACCGTGACCCGGTGCAGACGGCGCGGCAGACCGTCGTAGTTGTCGACGGCGTAGTGCTGGGTGATGCGGTTGTCGAACACGACGAGCTGGTTCGGCGACCAGCGGTGCCGCAGGACGTTCTCCGGCCGCACGACGTACGCCTGGAGCAGGTCGAGGATCTTGCGGGACTCGCCCGGCGACAGGCCCACGATCCGCTGCGCGAAGCCGCCGATGAACAGCCCGCGCTCGCCGGTCAGCGGATGGACGCGGACCACCGGGTGGACCGTGCGGTACTTGATCGACGTGAACTGGGCGCGCCGGGCGGCCTGCACGTCGTCGACGTCCTCGTCGGGGACGGCGTAGTCGTAGTCGTTGGTGTGCTCGGCCCACAGCGTGTCGGCGAGGTTGCGCAGCGACTCCGGCAGGTTCCGGTAGGCGGCGGCCGAGCTGGCGATCAGCGTCTCGCCGCCGTACGGCGGGACCGTGATGCTGCGCAGGCTGGTGGCCTGCGGCGGGTTGAGGACGAAGGTGACGTCGGTGTGCCAGTGGTTGGCGGCCCGGCCGCCCTCGCTGTCGACGGGCAGGACGTTCGGGGCGCCGTCGACGGAGGACACCGTCGGATGGGCGGCGGTGATCTCGCCGAAGTGACGGGCGAAAGCCTGCTGGCCCGCGTCGTCCAGCCCCTCCGCGTCGAAGACGAGGGCCTTGTGGGCGTTGAGCGCCTCACGCAGAGTGCCGTACGTCTCCTCGTCGAGGGGCCGGGTGATGTCGACGCCTTCGATGCGGGCGCCGATGTTCGCGGTGACCTTGTGGATCTCGATGCTCATGGCGAAGTTCCCTTCCGGTGGGTCAGACGAGTGCCGGTGCGAGGACGTGCTGGTTGGCGGGGCGGGGGAGGCCGTACCGCTCCCGCAGGGTCCGGCGTGAGCCGCCGTACTCGGTGCGGAGCAGGCCCCGGGCGCGCAGGATGGGGACGACGTGCTCGACGAAGGCCTCCAGGCCGGACGGCAGGACCGCGGGCATGATGTTGAAGCCGTCGGCGGCGCCCGAGGCGAACCACAGCCCGATCGTGTCGGCGACCTGCTCGGGCGTCCCGGCGAAGGTGAGGTGCCCGCGCCCGCCGCCGAGCCGCCCGATCAGCTGCCGCACGGTGAGCCGCTCGCGCCGGGCCAGCTCGACGACGAGCGTGTAGCGGCTCTTGGCGCCCTCGATGGCGCTCTCCGGCGGCAGGTCGGCGGGGAGCGGGCCGTCCAGATCGAGGGTGCCCGGCGTCAGGTGCAGCAGCCGCTCCAGACGGTCCACTCCGTGCGTGTGCACGATGTGGTCCTCCAGGACCCGCTCGTGCGCCCGCGCCTCGGCCTCCGTCGAACCGATCACCGGCACGATGCCCGGCAGCACCTTGATGTGGTCGGCGTCCCGCCCGGCCGCGACCGTCCGGGACTTGAGGTCGGCGTAGAAGGCCCGCGCGTCCTCGACGGTCTGCTGGGCGGTGAACACGGCTTCCGCGTACCGCGCGGCGAACCGCTTGCCGTCCTCGGAGGAGCCGGCCTGCACGAGCAGCGGGTAACCCTGGGGCGTCCGGGGCACGTTGAGCGCACCCTCGACGCTGAAGTACCGGCCCTGGTGCCGGGGCGGGTGGATCTTCGCGTCGTCGCCCCACACGCCCGCCGCCTTGTCGGCGACGATCGTGTCGTCCTCCCAGCTGTCCCACAGCTTCAGCGCCACGTCGAGGAACTCGGCGGCCCGCGCGTACCGCTCGGCGTGCGCCGGCTCGGCGTCCAGACCGAAGTTGCGGGCGGCCTCGGCACCGGCGGTGGTGACGATGTTCCAGCCCGCCCGGCCGCCGCTGATGTGGTCCAGGGTGGCGAACTTGCGGGCCAGGTTGTACGGCGAGTTGTACGAGGTGGAGGCCGTGGCGATCAGGCCGATGTGCTCGGTGGCCGTGGCCAGGGCGGTCAGCAGGGTGATCGGCTCCAGCGCCCCCGCGGGCCGCTGGGCCACACTGCCCCACAGCTGCGGGCCGTCGGCGAGGAACAGCGAGTCGAAGGTGCCGCGCTCGGCGATCCGGGCGAGCCGCACGTAGTGCGCCAGGTCCACATGCGCGTACGGGTCGCTCTCCGGCAGCCGCCACGACGCCTCGTGGTGGCCGGTGGTCATCAGGAACGCGTTGAGGTGCAGCTGTCTGCGGGTCATCGATGGTCCTCCGTGACACCGAGCGCGGCCAGCAGCCGCTCCCGGTACTCGCCGAGCAGGGGGTCGCGGTACGACCGCGGGTGCGCGCGGTCGATGGTGAGGTCGAGGCCGATCCGGCCCTTCTCGAGGACGAGCACCCGGTCGGCGAGCACGATCGCCTCGTCCACGTCATGGGTGACCAGCAGCACGGAGGGGCGGTGCCGCTCCCACAGCTCCCGGAGCAGGCCGTGCATCCGGATCCGGGTGAGCGCGTCGAGCGCCCCGAACGGCTCGTCGGCCAGCAGCAGTTCCGGTTCGCGGACGAGCGAGCGGGCCAGTGCGGCACGCTGCGCCTCCCCGCCGGACAGCTCGCCCGGCCAGGCCCGCTCGCGGCCCTTCAGCCCCACCTCCTCCAGCGCCTCACGGCCGCGCCGCTCGGCGTCCTTGCCGTCGAGTCCGAGCAGGACGTTGGCGAGCACCCGCCGCCAGGGCAGCAGCCGGGAGTCCTGGAAGACCACCGACACCCGCTCGGGGGCGGTGAGCTGCCCGCTGCCGGTCACGCCGTGGTCGAGTCCGGCGATCGCCCGCAGCAGCGTGCTCTTGCCGGAGCCGCTGTGCCCGAGGAGGGCGGTGAGCTGCCCGGCGGGCAGATCGAGGTCGATGCCGTCGAGGACCGTGCGGCCGTCGAACGACCGGGTCAGGCCCCGCAGTTGGACGGCGGGCTGGGTCAGCTGCTCAGTGTGCGGCGCCATGACAGCACCCTCCGTTCGACGATGCGGACCGTGCTGTCGGAGATGAGGCCGAAGATGCCGTAGACGACCAGGCCGACCAGGATGACGTCCGTCTGGCCGTAGTTCTGCGCCTGGAACATCATGTAGCCGAGGCCGCTGGTGGCGTTGATCTGCTCCAGCACCACCAGGCCCAGCCACGAGCCGGTCACGCCGAGCCGCAGCCCGACGAAGAAGCCGGGCAGCGCGCCGGGGATGACGACCTGCCGGATGAACCGGTACTTCGACAGGCCCTGGACCTCGGCCAGTTCGACGAACCGGCTGTCGATCCCGGACAGCGCGGCATGCGTGTTGAGGTAGACCGGGACGTAGACGACGATCGCGATGATGGCGATCTTGAAGGTCTCGCCGATGCCCAGCCAGAGGATGAACAGCGGGATCAGACCCAGGGTGGGGATCGCCCGGTTGAGGTTGACCGTGCCGTCGATCAGTGCCTCGCCGGTCCGGGTGAGCCCGGACGCCAGCGCGAGCAGGATGCCCACGGTCAGGCCGATGGCGAAGCCGGCGGCCGCGCGCTGCAGCGAGGTCAGGATGTCGTCCGGCAGCGTGCCCGCGCTCCACAGGCGGCTGCCCGTCTCCAGCACCGTCCAGGGCGCCGGGATCGCGCCCGTGTCGAGCAGTCCGGCCGCGGAGGCGACGACCCACAGGGCGAGGACGACGGCGGGCCCGATGAGGCGGGTGGCGGGCAGCCGCCTGCCGGGGGCCAGCCGCCGGCGCCTGCGCACCTGGCGGGTGTCCTCCTCGGCGGCGGCGCCGGCGAGCGGTGCGGCGGTGGTCGTGGTCGTAGTCGCGGTCGTGTGCGTGGTCGTGGTCACGGTGGTCACCTCCGGTACTCCGCGGGTACGGCCTTGGCCGCGATGGACTCGAACCGGTGATCGAAGAGCTCGGAGACGTCGAACTTCTTCACGAAGCCGCCCTCCGCGAGCAGATCGGCGGTCTCCTGCTCCCACGCGATCGCCTCGTCCCAGCGCGGCGGGAACAGCGGCTTGTTGGCCAGCGCGGTGACCGCCTTCGCCTGAGCCAGGGTCAGGTTCTGCGTCCCGACGTAGAACTGCTCGTTCCACTCCTCGGGGTGCTCGTACGTCCACACCTGGCCCTTCGCCCAGTACGGGATGTACGCGGCGATCGCGGCGGCCTTCGCGGAGTCGTTCAGCACCGAGACCGGCGCCCACAGCAGGTTGAGCAGGTCCACCACGTCCGTGGTGATGGTCCGGGCGGACTTGTACTTCGCCAGGTACGCCGGCGCCTGCGTGTTGCCGAGCGGGGCGATGTCCACCTGCCCGGACTGCAGGGCGGTGAGGAACTGGTTGCTGGTCAGCGGCACCAGCTCCACGTCGTCGTACGCCAGCCCGGCCTTCTTCAGCGCCCGCAGCAGCACGACCCCCTGCGCCTGCCCCTGGGAGAAGGCCAGCCGCTTGCCCTTGAAGTCGCCGACCTCGCGAATGTCGCTGCCGGGCTTCGTGGCGAACAGGTAATTCGGCTTGCGGGTGATGTTGATCGCGACGATCTTTGCGTCAAAGCCCTGGTAGTGCGCCTGGATCGGCGGAATGCCCGCGTTGTTGGCGACCTCCAGCGACTTCGCGCGGAAAGCGTTGATGACATCGGGGCCCGCGCCGATGTTCAGCCAGTGGGACACCTTGAACGGCAGGTCGCGGAACCCGGCCAGCTTGAACTGGAGTTGCTGCGCGTTCTGGTACGAGGCGATCTGCAGACTCGTACCCGCGGGAACCTTGGAGGCCAGAGGGGCGTCGGACGCCGTCTCGGCCGCGGCGCTGTTGTCCGCGCAGCCGCTCAGTCCGGCCGCCGCGGCCGTCACGCCGAGCAGTGAGGTCAGGAACAGTCGCCGGTCGACACCGGGAACGGGGGACGAAGGCATGGGAGTACTCCCTGGGGATGGAAGACGGCACAGCACGCGGAATTCCGGGCAGGAAAGGCCGGGCAGGGGAATTCACGTGAATTTCACACGGGAAGGAGAAGGCGCTCCGTGAACGGGCGCCGGGGGCGCGTCAACGGGTCAGCAACAGAGAGTGCGACAGCTCGTGAGCGGGCTCATGAACAGGATGTTCCCGGCCCTGCGCGACTCCTGTCAACATTCCGAGTTTCTGAATTAAATGACCTCAGGTGACATGCCCAGCGGATCCCGGTAGAGGACGTCGAGCGCCACCGCACCACCCGCCACGGCCAGGACGGAATCCGGAAAACTGATCGGTGACACGGTCGCGGCGCGATCGGCTTCGACCTCTTCCCGCAACGCGGTCAGACAGTCCTCCCGGTGCATGATGCCGATCTCCGTCACGACCACCCGCTCCGGGTTGAGCACATCGAGCAGCAGCCGCACCGCACGCCCGACCCTCCGCGACCGCTCCAGCAGCAGCCGTACGGCCACCGGGTCACCGGCCGCGGCGGCGCCGACCACGTGCATCGGGTTCACCCCGTCGACGATCCCCGCCTCGCGGGCCCGCCGGCACAGCGTCCGCTCGCTCAACTCCGCCTGGATGCAGCCGACACGACCGCAGTCACAGGGCTCCGTGCCGCCCGGCACGGGCAGATGGGCGATGGCCCCGGCCTGGGAGCGCGGCCCGTGGTGCACCTCGTCGTGGGTGGCGAACGCCGCGTCGACCACGTTGCCCGCGAACAGGTGCAGCACGCTGCGGCTGCCCCGTGCCCCGCCGAACAGGCGCTCCGCGTTGACCAGCGCCCGCGCGTGCCCGTCCACATGAACCGGCAGCCCGGTGTGCACGCCGAGCACCTCCCGCACCGGCACCTCGCGCCAGCCCAGCAGCGGATGCTCGACGACGGTGCCCGAGTCCCGGTCCACCCAGCCGCCCGCGGCGAACCCGACGCCCAGGGACCTGCGGCCGGGAGTCCCGGCGAGCAGTGCCGCCAGCCCGTCGGCGGCCCGCGCCAACGCCACCGCGGGCTCGGTGCGTTCGTGCTTCATCTCCCGCCGGGCCACCACCCGCCCGCGCAGATCCAGCAGCGCGACGGTGATGTGCGGCACCGCCACGTGCACGGAGCCGACCACGAACCGGGTCTCGTCCAGGTCGACCGGCAGATGCGGTCGCCCCACGCCCCTGGAGCGCCGGAGCTCGGCGGACTCGCGGATGAGCCCCGACTCGGCGAACCGGGCACAGTAGTCGGTCACCGACGCCGGCGACAGGCCGGTCAGCCGGGCGATGGTGCTGCGCGCGACCGGCCCGTGCTCCAGCACGGCCCGCAGGACGACACTGGCGCTGGTACGGCGCCGGTCGCTGTCGGCGACACGGGGGATGGGAGACGTCAGAAGGGGAGCCGCGGCACGGGGCATGGGAATCTTCCTGGAGGCCGGTCCGACACTGCGCCGTCTCGTGCGGCGAGCCGGATCCCTCCGCCCCGCCTCACACCGGGCGGCGACAGGTGGCCGTGCCCTGGCGTCGCAGGTCGACGTAGCGACGCGACGAGAAGTACCGGGCCTGGGCAACCATGTCCGCGACGCTAGCAAAGCGGCCCGGGGCTGCCCAGACGGTGACCGACGGGCGAGACGGCGGACCCGGCGCCGTTGGGGGAAACCTACAGACGCCCTTCGACCGGTATCGGTGTCGCGCACCACCTCATCACCGTGACCGGCGTCACCTCGTATCCGGTGTAGGCCGCACCCTTTGTCTGGAGCCAACCAACCGCGTGTTGGCGCCTTTGTCGACCGCAGACGGTGATCGCGGTACGGACGCTGGGATAGCGTCACGGTGTCCCGACCGGCCCTCACTCCCGCGGAGTCCCCCATGAGCACCGCTGCCGCCACACCCGCCCGCACCGGGCAGGTCCTCGCCGACCTGCTGCCCGTCTCCCGAGTCCGGGACGCGGCCCTCGTGCTCGGCGGAGCCGCGCTCACCGGCCTCGCCGCCCAGATCTCCGTGCCCGTGCCCGGCTCCCCGGTGCCGGTGACCGGCCAGACCTTCGCCGCCCTGCTCGTCGGCACCGCCCTCGGCGCCGGCCGCGGCTTCCTCGCGCTGGCGCTGTACGCCGTGGCGGGCCTCGCCGGTGTGCCGTGGTTCGCGAGCGGCACCTCCGGCGTCGCCCCCTCCTTCGGCTACATCCTCGGCATGATCCTCGCCGTCACGGTGGTGGGCGCCCTGGCCCGCCGCGGCGCCGACCGCTCGATGCTGCGCATGGCGGGCACGATGCTGGTGGGCGAGGCGATCATCTACGCCGTCGGCGTGCCCTACCTGGCCCTCGCCACCGGCATGTCCGCGACCGCCGCGATCGCGGCCGGCCTCACGCCGTTCCTGATCGGCGACGCGCTGAAGGCGGCGCTGGCGATGGGGGCGCTGCCGACGGCATGGAAGTTCGCGAACAAGCGCTGAACCCGTAGGCGTTGCCAAGAGGCCCGCCGGGGGCGTCACGCCCCCGGCGGGCCTCTTGGTGCAAACACGGTCGGCAGGGGCCGAATCAGCCCTCCTGAGCCCCTGGCCGCCGCCGCTGCGCCCACCACATCCCGGCCGCGCCCGCCGCGAGCAACGACGCACCGGCCGCGCCCAACGGCAGCAGATCACGGGCCGGACCCGTCTTCGGCAGCTCCTTGCGGCCCGGGCCCGCCGGCTCGTTGTCGGTGCCGAGCAGCAGCGGCGTGGCCGGGGCGTCGGGCGACGGGTTGCTCGTGCCGAACGGCACCGGGCCCTGCTGCCAGAACGTCTTCTTCCCGTCGCCCGTCTGCACGGGCAGACAGATCTTCCCGGTCTTGCCGAGGTCGAACGTCGCGTCGACGGCGTACGACTTCGACTTACCGGCCGCGAGATTGTCGATCGGGCATGCGAATCCGCTGTTCGAACCCTCCGGAAGTCCGTTTTCGGGTATCGTCGAACATCCCTCGACGCCCTTGACGGCAAGTCCGTCGAATCCGACGACCAACAGCCTGATCTTCCCGCTGTCCTTGCTCCCCTCGTTCTTCACCGTGGCGGTCATCGCCGTCTTTTCCGAACCGTTGTCGACCGAGATTTTTCCGGGCAGCGAAGTGGTGAGCTTCACCCCGGCCGGTGTCTCGTCGACCACCTTCCCCCCTTTGCTGCTCGGCGGTCCGTCGTCCTCCGCGCCGGCCGTGCCGGAAAGGATCATCACCGCCGAGAAAGATGCCATGACCAGCGATCCCCCGATCGCCGCCGTATGACGAGAACTCATGTTGGGCCCCCCTGCCTCCCCCTGGGCTGCGCCTGAATTCGCAGCACTGAAAGAGGTACCACAAGATTTCGCCGCACTATCCTGGTACGGCACGAAGTGTGACCGTTGTGTTTCACTGGAATCGGTCGCGGCGTCGCGGAGGGGGTGCAGCGGATTGCCGGGGAATGCGAACATCGGCGGTGTTCCAGGGATATTGGTGACGGGGCGCTATCGGCTGGTCGAAAGTATCGGCCAGGGGGGAATGGGGCGGGTGTGGCGAGCCGCCGACGAAATACTCGACCGGCAGGTCGCCGTCAAGGAAATGCGTATCGACGGCCTCGACGCGGAGGACAGCAGGACGCGCCGCGAACGCACACTGCGCGAGGCCAGGGCCACGGCCCGGATCGACCACCCCAACGTCGTACGGGTCTACGACGTGGTCGACGAAGGCGAACGCCTGTGGATCGTCATGGAGTTGGTCGCGGGCCGCTCCCTCGAACGGATCCTCGCGGAGACCGGCCCACTGGGCCCCCGCGACACGGCCTGGATCGGACTCGCCCTCGTCGCGGCGCTCCGGCAGGTCCACGCACGGGGAGTACTGCACCGGGACATCAAGCCGGGCAACGTG
>NZ_MUKA01000212.1 GCF_002150735.1 Streptomyces africanus | reverse complement strand
CGGTGGCGGGCGACGCGAGCCCCGGCTGGCTGCGCGAGGCGGCCCGGGCGATCGCGGACTGTGTCCCCGACGGGTCGTACCGCACGCTTCAGGGCCAGACGCACATGGTGGAGCCGAATGTGATGGCGCCGGTGCTNNCCTCCACGCGCGCGTGGAGGCCTGCCCTCCTGAGGTCCGCGGCGTCAGGCCACGCCCGCCGTCGCTCGCCTGGTCGACGCGATCGTCGCCGACCCCACCACGCGCGTGCCGTCGTACAGGACGATCGCCTGGCCGGGGGCGACGCCGCGGACCGGCTCCGCGAAGGACACCTCCAGCCGGCCGTCGGCCGGCTCGGCGGTGACCTCGGTCTCGCCGCCGTGGGCGCGGAGCTGGGCCGTGTAGGTGCCCGGGCCGGTGGGGGCGGCGCCGCACCAGCGCGGCTTGATCGCGGTCAGGGCGCTGACGTCCAGCGCGTCGGCCGGGCCGACCGTGACCGTGTTGGTGACCGGGGAGATGTCGAGGACGTAGCGCGGCTTGCCGTCGGGCGCCGGGGTGCCGATGCGCAGGCCCTTGCGCTGGCCGATGGTGAAGCCGTACGCGCCCTCGTGCGTGCCGATCCGGTTGCCGGACTCGTCGACGATGTCGCCCTCGGAGCGGCCGAGCCGGTTCGCGAGGAAGCCCTGGGTGTCGCCGTCGGCGATGAAGCAGATGTCGTGCGAGTCGGGCTTCTTGGCCACGGCCAGGCCCCGGCGCTCGGCCTCCGCGCGGATCTCGTCCTTGGTGGTGACCGTGTCCCCGAGCGGGAACATCGCGTGGGCGAGCTGCTTGTCGTCCAGGACGCCGAGGACGTAGGACTGGTCCTTGGCCATGTCGGAGGCGCGGTGCAGCTCGCGGGTGCCGTCCTCGCGGACGATCACCTTGGCGTAGTGGCCCGTGCAGACCGCGTCGAAGCCCAGCGCCAGCGCCTTGTCCAGCAGCGCCGCGAACTTGATCTTCTCGTTGCAGCGCAGGCAGGGGTTGGGGGTGCGGCCGGCCTCGTACTCGGCGACGAAGTCCTCGACGACGTCCTCGCGGAAGCGGTCGGCGAGGTCCCACACGTAGAAGGGGATGCCGATGACGTCCGCGGCGCGGCGGGCGTCGCGCGAGTCCTCGATGGTGCAGCAGCCCCGCGCGCCCGTCCGGAAGGACTGGGGGTTGGCGGAGAGCGCGAGGTGGACGCCGGTCACGTCGTGGCCCGCCTCGGCCGCGCGGGCGGCGGCTACGGCGGAGTCGACTCCGCCGGACATGGCGGCCAGGACGCGGAGGGGACGGGAGCGCTGCGGGGTGTCAGTCATAACCCTTCCAGGGTAAGGGGGCGCGGGAACCAAGGCCGCCGGGTATCCGTTGGCGATCACATGGGGGCGAGACGAGCAGCCAAGGACACGGACCGGCGCATCGGCCGGCGGGCCCTGATCGTCGGCGGGGCGGCGGCCGCCGTGGGCTCCGCGGTGCTGGCCCGGGACGAGCTGGGCCGGCTGTGGTGGCGCGTGCCGGGCGTGGAGAAGCCGCGCAAGGCGGGCGAGGTCGACTACGCGGGCGCCCGCTGGGTGGCCGCGTCGGACGCGAACTGGCGCCGTGCGGACCGGCCGGACGACTACGGCATAGACATGGTGGTCGTCCATGTCACCCAGGGCAGCTTCGACAGCGCGGTGAAGGCCTTCCAGGACCCGGGGCACAAGGCGGCCTCGCACTACATCGTCCGCAAGGACGGGCACATCGCCCAGATGATCCGCGAGCTGGACGTGGCGTACCACGCGGGCAACCGCGCCTACAACGAGCGCAGTGTCGGCATCGAGCACGCGGGTTTCGTGGACCGGCCGCAGGACTTCACGGACGAGATGTACGAGGCCTCGGCCCGGCTCACGGCCCGGATCTGCGCGCGCTACGACATACCCGTCGACCGCGAGCACATCATCGGCCACGTGGAGGTCCCGGGCACGGACCACACGGACCCCGGGCCGCACTGGGACTGGGACAGGTACATGCGGCTGGTGCGCCAGGCGCGGACGTCGCCGGCCTGACCGGTCGAGCAGGGAGGAGAGGGCGGAGAGGGCGGAGACTACGTCAGCCCCGCCGCCCGCGCCCGTTCCACCGCCGGGCCGATGGCCTTCGCCAAGGCCTCGATGTCGTCCTCCGTGGAGGTGTGGCCGAGGGAGAAGCGCAGGGTGCCGCGGGCCAGGTCCGGGTCGGTGCCGGTGGCGAGGAGGACGTGGCTGGGCTGGGCGACGCCGGCGGTGCAGGCGGAGCCGGTGGAGCACTCGATGCCCTGGGCGTCGAGCAGGAGCAGCAGGGAGTCGCCCTCGCAGCCGGGGAACGTGAAGTGCGCGTTGGCCGGCAGGCGTCCCTCCGGGTCCGGGTCGCCGCCGAGGATCGCGTCCGGCACGGCCTCGCGGACGGCGGCGACGAGGGTGTCGCGCAGGGCGCCGATCTCGCGGGCGAACCACTCGCGCTGCTCGGCGGCCAGCCGCCCGGCGACGGCGAAGGAGGCGATGGCGGGCACGTCGAGGGTGCCGGAGCGGACGTGGCGTTCCTGGCCGCCGCCGTGCAGGACGGGGACGGGGGTGTGCTCGCGGCCGAGGATCAGGGCGCCGATGCCGTACGGTCCGCCGATCTTGTGGCCGGACACCGTCATCGCGGCGAGGCCGGAGGAGGCGAAGTCGACGGGGGTCTGGCCGAAGGCCTGGACGGCGTCCGAGTGCATCGGGACACCGAACTCGGCGGCCACGTCCGCGAGTTCGCGGATCGGCAGGATCGTCCCGATCTCGTTGTTCGCCCACATGACGGTGGCGAGGGCCACGTCGTCGGGGTTGCGGGCGATCGCCTCGCGCAGGGCGTCCGGGTGGACGCGGCCGTGGGTGTCGACCGGCAGGTACTCGATGGTGGCGCCCTCGTGTTCGCCGAGCCAGTGCACGGCGTCGAGGACCGCGTGGTGCTCGACGGGGCTGGCGAGGACGCGGGTGCGGGCCGGGTCGGCGTCGCGGCGTGACCAGTAAAGGCCCTTGACGGCGAGGTTGTCCGCCTCCGTGCCGCCCGAGGTGAAGACGACCTCGCTGGGGCGGGCGCCGAGGGCTTCGGCGAGGGTCTCGCGGGCCTCCTCGACGGTGCGGCGGGCCTGCCGGCCGGATGCGTGGAGGGAGGACGCGTTGCCGGTGGCACCCAGGTGGGCGGTGAGCGCCTCTGCCGCCTCCGGGAGCATCGGGGTGGTCGCGGCGTGGTCGAGGTAAGCCATGGTGAGCCCGATTCTACGGCTCCCCTCCGGCGGCCCTCAGATCAAGGTTGGCCGAACCTGAAGGGAGGTGAACCGCTTTCCCGCGCGGCTGCGGCCCGTCGTCCCCGGGCCGGCCGCGGCTCGTCGGTGCAGGACGGTCCGACGGCGGCTCAGAAGCTCCACGAGATCGTGCTGTCGGCCTGCACGAACAGGGCCAGGACCAGCAGGTCGGCGACGCCGAGGCCCAGACCCAGCAACGCGCGGCCACGGCGCTGGGTGCCGCGCCACAGGGCGACGCTCGCCAGCACGATGGCGATCGGGCCGAGGAAGACGTTCAGGACGAGGAGGCCGAGCAGGCCCAGGATGAAGGACGCGACGGCCATGCCGTCGGTGTCGCGGATACCGGTGCGGCGCGTGGCCGGAGCGGTGAGCTGCATGGTGATCGACTCCCGGTGTCGGGTCGGTGGCGGGCGGTCGGTGAGCGGGGGCGGCGTCAGTGGGCCTGCGTGTGGCGCCGGCGGCCGTGGCGCTCGCGGAGCGCGAAGATGCCGAGCCAGACGGCTATGACGACGCCCGTGGCCACGGAGAAGGTGAGCGGCGCGTGGGCCACGGTGCCCAGGACGAAGCCCAGCAGCAGGAGCGCGGCGACGATGAACAACACGGGAAACAACCCCCAGGGTTTCGGTGAACGGTTGTGGTTACAGTTGTTCACTGACTTCCCAGTCTAGCCTGTCTCATGACTTTCCAATTACGGAGAACAGTTGTTAACTGCATGGTATGAGTCACACCCTCGGCATCCGGCAGGCCCAGAAGCAGAAGACCCGGCAGGCGCTCCTGGACGCGGCCCTCGGGCTGCTGGAGGAGCAGAGTCTGAGCAGCCTGGGGCTGCGCGAGGTCACCCGCGCCGTCGGTGTCGCCCCGACCGCCTTCTACCGCCACTTCCGCTCCACGGCGGATCTGGGCGTGGCCCTGGTCGAGGAGGCGCTGGGCAGCCTGCACCCGATGATCCGGACGACGGTGTCCACGACGGGCGACAGTGAGGAACGCATCGCGCGCGCCATCGAGCTGATCGCCCGTCACGTCGACGGGTACCCCGCACATGTCCGGTTCATCGCCCGTGAACGACATGGCGGAGTCCAGCCGGTCCGGGAGGCCATCCGGGACCAGCTGGCCCGGTTCGCCCAGGAGGTCAAGGACGAGCTGGCCAAGGACCCGGTGTCCGCGGGCTGGACCGAGGACGACCTGCTGATGCTCGCGCACCTCTACGTCGACCAGATGCTGATCACCGCGTCACTCTTCCTGGAGGCGCTGGAGGGCCCGGAGCGGGAGCGCGAGGAGCGGACCCGGCACGTCACGCAGGTGGCGACCCGGCAGCTGCGGCTGATCGGCCTGGGCCGTCACCACTGGCTGGACTGACCGCACGACGGGCGGCGCGCTGGTACAGCTCCCCGACGGAGGCGGCCGCCCTGGCCAGTTCCTCGCGGACCTCAGGGGGTGAAAGGACCTCCACCTCGTCGGCGAACACGAGCAGTTGGCGGGTCTCCGGGAGGAATCCGTACGTCAGCCGCACGGACGCCCACTCGCTCTCGCCGTCGTCGTCGAGAACGTGCGCCGGGACGAAGTCCGTCAGCCGCAGGAACATGTCCAGCCGCTCGCGCCGCACCCGGACGGTGACGTCCAGCCCACTGGGCCGCTCCTCGACCTGGCGGCGCAGGCCCTCCCAGGCGTCGGCGAGTTCGACGCCCGGGCGTCGCCGTACGGGCTCGTCGAGGAGCCGGGCGGAGCGCACCCGGTCCGCCCGGAAGAGCCGGGGTTCGGCCCGCCGGTCGGCGACCAGGTACCAGACGCCGGCCTTGGCGACGAGGCCGTACGGGTCGACAGTGTACGTCCGCGCCTGGCGCTCTCCGCTGTGCCGGTAGCGCAGCCGCAGCCTGCGGTCGGCGAAGACCGCGTCGCGCAGCACCTCCAGGTCGACGGCCGGCCGCGGCCCGCCGCGCCAGCGGGTGGCATCCACGAGGATGCGGCGGGAGGCCGTCTCGGCGGCCGGGCGGTGCGGGGCCGGCAGCGCGGCCATCACCTTGCGCAGGGCCGAGCCGAACGCCGCGTCCAGGCCGAGCGCGGCGTGCGCGCCCTGCGCGGCCAGGACGAACAGCGCGCGGGACTCGTCGGTCGTCAGGCCCGTGACGTCCGTGCGGAACCCGGCGAGCAGTTCGATGCCGCCGTGCCGGCCGCGTTCGGCGTAGACCGGGACGCCGGCGGCCGACAGGGACTCCACGTCGCGGTAGACGGTGCGGACCGACACCTCCAGTCGTGCGGCGAGTTCGCGTGCGGGGACCCGGCCGCGGGTCTGGAGGAGCAGCAGGATCGACAGCAGGCGGTCGGACTTCACGGCATCAGCATCGTGGCGGACGAGGGCCCGGGCAAATGTTGACGGCGGCTGTCAGGTTTTCCGGCCATGCTCCTCCTGTCCACGCACTCAGGAGGAGTTTCATGACCAACGATCCCCGTCCGCTGTTCGGCCGCGCCACGGAGCAGGCCGCCGAGCTCATCCGGTCCGTGCGCGCGGAGCAGCTGGACCGCCCCACGCCGTGCAGCGAGTTCGACGTGCGCACCCTGCTGAGCCATCTCACCGGCGGGACCCACCGGGTGGCCGTCGTCGCCGAGGGCGGTGACGCGGCCGCGGTACGGCCGTTCGCCGAGGGTGTGCCGGACGACGGCTGGACGGCCGCGTACGACGAGGGCAGGACCCGGGCCGTGAAGGCCTGGGCGGGCGATGACCTGCTGGACGCGGTGATGCGCCTGCCGTTCGGCGAGATGCCCGGCCGGGCCGCCCTGTCCGCCTACGTCCTGGAGACGGTGACCCACACCTGGGACCTGTCCGAGGCCCTGGGGCATCCGCGCGACCTCGACCCGGAGCTCGCCGCGTTCGCGCTGACCGTGGCCCAGCGCATGCTGCCGGACGAACAGCGGGACGAAAACACGCCGTTCGCCTCGGCCCGGCCGGTCTCCGAGGGCGCCGACGACTACGGCAGGCTGGCGGCCTGGCTCGGGCGCGAGCCGCTCAGCCGAGCCTGACCCGCGCGAGCTGACGGGACTGCGCCACCAGCCGGTCGGCGCTGTCCCACACCTCGGCGTCCTCCTCCAGGAAGCCGCCGGCGAGGTTGCGCGTGGTGATCGACACGCGCAGCGGGCCCGGCGCCGGACGGCAGCGGACGTGCACGGTCAGCTCGACGGTGGGCACCCAGCCCGTCAGCCCGAGTTCGAAGGCGGTGGGCGGCAGGGCGTCCACCGCCAGCAGGAGGGAGAGCGGGTCGTGGTCCCGGCCGTCCGCGAGTCCGAACCAGGCCCGCATCTCGCCCTTGCCGGAGGGCTTGCCGAGGGCCCAGCCCAGGGTCGAGGGGTCCAGTTTGAGCATGAGCCGGTCGGCGATGGCCGAGCTGCCGTCGACGGGGGTGGGCCCGTCTTCCGGGCCGAAGCAGTGCTCCAGCGGCGGGATCGCGGGCGGAGCGGCCGTCGTGCGGACGTCGTCGGGCAGGGCGTCCAGGTTGCCGTAGGAGGCGAGGACGCGGATGCGTTCCACCTCGCGGCCCTCGCCGTCGTACTGGAAGAGGGAGGCCTGGCCGGTCGACAGGGTCCGGCCGGTGCGGACGACGTCCGTGCGGACGACCGCCGGGCCGGGCTGGGACGCGGTCAGGTAGTGCGCCGAGATGGTGAAGGGGTCGGCGTGCGGCAGGGTGTCGCCCAGTGCGCGGCCCAGGACGGCCAGCAGGTAGCCGCCGTTGACGGCGCTGATGATCGTCCAGCCGGCGGAGAGGTCGATGTCGTAGACGCCGGGCGCGCGTCGGGTGAGCGCGGTGTCGCGGTCGAACTCGCTGTCCCCGATCGTGGCCCGGACGGCCGGGGCGGAGGCTGCTTCTGGCATGGCTTGAACAGTACAAGAACTAACTACTAAGCGGTAGCTTTGGTCGGTTCGGACGTGGGTGAGACCCGGGCAATTTCTCGGTAAGTGTCCGCACTCGTCCGTAAACCCGGAGGGCCGTCCGTCCCTCTGAAGAGACATGAGCCTCACCGGGACTCCGTTCCTCTCCACGCTGATCGCGCTGTCGGTCGTCGCGCTCGCGCTGCCGCTGGCCCTGTGGTCGCGCGTCCGCGGCCCCCGCGCCCTGCGCACCGCGACGCGCGCACTGATGCTGCTGTTCGCCCAGGGGACCGCCGTGGCACTGGTCTTCACGCTGGTCAACAACGCCAACAACCTGTACGACGACTGGGCCGACCTGCTCGGCACCGGCGACCACGTGCAACAGGCAGCCGACCTCGGCGCCGACGGCACCGGAGGCATCGCGCTGAAGCGGCTGCCCCCGGTGCGCCAGACCTTCCGGCCGGCCACCGGGCCCGGCATGGGCGCGGCCGGCGGGGTGCGCGTCACCCAGCTCAAGGGCCGGGTGTCGGGCGTGAACGCCGAGGTCTACGTCTGGCTCCCGCCGCAGTACGACGAACCGGCCTACCGGCACCACAGGTTCCCGGTCGTGGAGCTGCTGCCCGGCTATCCCGGCTCGGCGAAGGCCTGGTTCGGCTCGCTGCACACGCACGAGCAGGTGCAGCCGCTGATGCGGGACGGGCAGGTCGCCCCGTTCATCCTGGTCGCGCCGCGCACCAATCTGCTGGCCGGGGTGGACACGGGCTGCGCCAACGTCCCGGGCACGGTCAACGCCGACACCTGGCTGAGCGTCGACGTGCCGATGATGGTCATGGACAACTTCCGCGCCGAGTCCGCCCCGCGGGGCTGGGCCGTGGCCGGCTACTCGGCCGGGGCGCACTGCGCGGCCAAGCTCGCCGTCGCCCACCCCGACCGCTACCGGGCCGCCGTCAGCCTGTCCGGCTACAACGACCCGCTCGGCGAACGCGACTCGCTCGCCGCGCAGACCCCCGCCCTGCGGGCCGGGAACAACCCCTGCCTGCTGCTGCGCAGCGCACCCGTCCCGCCGCCCGTCTCGCTCTACCTGTCCGGCCAGCCGCACGACGGCTACGAGGCGGCCGTCGCCCTGGAACAGACCGCGAAGGCCCCGACGACCGTGCACGTGGTGTACATCCCGAGGAGCGCGGGCGGTCACACCATGGCGCTGTGGCGGCCGCAGGTGGTCCCGGCGTTCCGCTGGCTGACGGAGGTGACGGGCCTCGGCCAGGTCACGGCAGGACGGGCTGCTCCTCCTCGCTCACCGTCGACCGCCGGTGCCAGGCCCGCGGAGCTCGCCAGTGGAACCGCATGGCGAGCAGGCGCAGTACGAAGGCGGTGATCACCGCGAGGCCGCTGGTGAGCGGGTTCAGGGCGTCGTAGCGGATGCACAGGGCGACCAGGGCGGCGCCGACGATCGCCGGGACCGCGTACAGGTCACGGTCCCAGCGCAGCAGCGAGGGCACCTCGTTGGCGAGGACGTCCCGCAGCACACCGCCGCCCACCGCCGTGGTCAGCCCCAGGCCGGCGGAGGCGGTCAGGCCGAGTCCGTACTCGTACGCCTTGATCGTGCCGGCGACGCAGAACAGGCCGAGGCCGGCCGCGTCGAAGACGTTCACGGCGACCTGGATGCGCTCCACCTGGGGGTGCAGGAAGAAGACCAGGAGGGTGGCGAGCAGCGGGGTCAGGAAGTACCCCAGGTCCGTGAAGGCGGCGGGCGGTACGGCCCCGATGACCAGGTCACGGAAGAGCCCGCCGCCCAGCGCGGTGACCTCGGCGAGCACGGCGATGCCGAACACGTCGAAGTTCTTGCGCACGGCCAGCAGGGCGCCGGAGATCGCGAAGACGAAGATGCCGATCAGGTCGAGCGTGTGCTGGACGGACGGGCTGAAGAGTTGCAGGAGCACCCGAACATTTTTACCCACGGGTGAGCCCCCGCCCCGAGGCGCGGGGACGGGGGCTCGGGCGGGGTCACTTCTCCACGGGGGTGGCGCCGCCGTTGCCGGCTGCGACCTCCTTGGCCGAGGACAGCAGTTTGGTGTCCTGCGGCTGCTGGTCCTCGAAGTTCTCCGGGTGGTGGCAGGCGACGCGCTGTCCGGCCCGCAGCTCCACCAGCGGGGGTTCCGTGGTCTTGCAGATCTCCGTCGCCTTCCAGCACCGGGTGTGGAAGCGGCAGCCGCTCGGCGGGGAGATCGGCGAGGGCACGTCGCCCTTGAGCAGGATGCGCTCGCTCTTGACGCCCCGGCGCTTCGGGTCCGGTATCGGCACGGCCGACAGCAGGGCCTTGGAGTACGGGTGCATCGGCGACTTGTACAGCTGGTCGCGGCCGGCCAGCTCGACGATCTTGCCGAGGTACATCACCGCGATCCGGTCCGAGACGTGCCGGACGACCGACAGGTCGTGCGCGATGATCACGTACGTCAGGCCCAGCTCCTCCTGGAGGTCGTCCAGCAGGTTCACCACCTGCGCCTGGATCGACACGTCCAGCGCGGAGACCGGCTCGTCCGCCACGACCAGCTTGGGGTTGAGGGCGAGCGCGCGGGCGATGCCGATGCGCTGGCGCTGACCGCCGGAGAACTCGTGCGGATAGCGGTTGTAGTGCTCGGGGTTGAGGCCGACCACCGACAGCAGCCGCTGGACCTCCTTCTTCACGCCGCCCTCGGGGTCGACGCCCTGGAGCCGGAAGGGGGCGCCGACGATCGTGCCGATGGTGTGCCGGGGGTTCAGCGAGGAGTACGGGTCCTGGAAGATCATCTGCACGTCGCGGCGCATCGGGCGCAGCTCGCCGGTCTTCAGGTGCGTGATGTCCCTGCCCTCGAACTCGACCGTGCCGCCGGTCGGTTCGAGCAGCCGCGTGATCAGCCGGCCCATGGTGGACTTGCCGCAGCCCGACTCACCGACGACGCCGAGCGTCTCGCCCTTGCGGACCTCGAAGTCGATGCCGTCGACCGCGCGCACCGCGCCGGTCTGCCGCTGGAGCAGGCCCTTGCGGATCGGGAAGTGCTTCTGGAGGCCGGTCACCTTCAGCAGGACCTCGCCGTCGGCGGCGGTGTCCTGGGTGAGGGTGCTCCCGCTCGTGTCCGGTTCGCTCACGGCTTTTTCGTCGCTCACAGCTTCGGCGCAATCTCTTCGGTCCAGATACGCTCCCGCTGCTCCTGCGTCATGTGGCAGGCGGCCCAGTGCGAGCCGCCGACCTCGGTCAGCTCGGGGCGGACCGTGCGGGTGACGTTGTCCTTCGGGATGTCCGCGTACGGGCAGCGCGGGTTGAAGGCGCAGCCGGACGGGAGGTTGATGAGGGAGGGCGGCGCGCCCTTGATGGGGATGAGCCGGTCGGTCTCCTCGCGGTCCAGGCGCGGCATCGAGCCGAGCAGGCCCCAGGTGTAGGGGTGCCGGGGCTCGGAGAACACGTCCTCGGCGGGACCGCGCTCGACGCACCGGCCGCCGTACATGACCAGCAGGTCGTCGGCCATCTCGGCGACCACGCCCAGATCGTGGGTGATCATGATGACCGCGGAGCCGAACTCCTTCTGCAGATCGTGGATCAGGTCGAGGATCTGCGCCTGCACGGTGACGTCCAGGGCGGTGGTCGGCTCGTCCGCGATGAGCAGCTCGGGGTTGTTCACCAGCGCCATGGCGATCATGGCGCGCTGGCGCATACCGCCGGAGAACTCGTGCGGGTAGCCGTCCACGCGCTTGGCGGGCTCGGGGATGCCGACCCGGTCCAGCATCTCGATCGCCCGCTGCCGGGCCACCTTCTTGCTGACGTCGTTGTGGACCCGGTACGCCTCGACGATCTGGTGTCCGACCGAGTAGTAGGGGTGCATCGCCGACAACGGGTCCTGGAAGATCATGGCCATCTTCCGGCCGCGCAGCCGCCGTACGTCGTCGGGGTCGGCCGCGATCAGCTCCTGGCCGTCCAGCCAGACCTCACCGGAGACGTGAGCGCGCGCCGAGCGGTGCAGGCCCATCACGCCGAGGGAGGTGACGGACTTGCCGGAGCCGGACTCGCCCACGATGCCCAGGGTCTTGCCCTTGCGCACGTCGAAGCTGACGCCGTCCACGGACTTGACCAGGCCGTCGTCGGTGTCGAAGTGGACGCGCAGATCGCGGACGGACAGGAACACGTCGTCGTCCGCGGACGGGGCGACGGTGTCCGGTTCGCCGAGCGCGGCTTTGTCGAGCTTGCTCACGAGTACCTCACCCGGGGGTCGATGGCGGCGTACACCAGGTCGACGACGAGATTGCAGAAGACGATGAAGAACGCGGCGACCAGGGTCACGCCCATCACGATGGGCAGGTCGTTGTCCTTGATGGCCTGTACCGAGTATGCGCCGATGCCCTGGAGGGAGAACACGGTCTCGGTGAGCACCGCGGTGCCGACGAGGGTGCCGAAGTCCATGCCGAAGATGGTGACGATCGGCGTGAGCGCGGAGCGCAGGCCGTGCTTGGTGACGACCGTGGTCTCCTTCAGGCCCTTGGCCCTGGCCGTTCTGATGTAGTCCTCGTTCATCGTCTCCAGCATGCCCGCCCGGGTGAGCCGGGCGTACAGCGCGGAGAACAGGAAGGCGAGGCTGATCCAGGGCAGCATCAGATGCCAGGCCCATTCGGCGGGGTTGTCGGTGAACGGGACGTAGTCGATGCTCTCCCAGATCGGGATCTCGTAGACGAAGAGCGCGAGCAGGATCTGGCCGGTGAAGAAGATCGGGAGCGAGACGCCGGCGAGCGCGATGAACATGGAGACGCGGTCAATGGGCTTGCCCTTGCGCAGAGCCGAGATCACACCGGTGGTCACACCGGAGACCAGCCAGATCACCGCGGCACCGACGGCCAGCGAGAAGGAGACCGGGATCCGCTGCTCCAACTGTGGCCACACCTCGATGTGGCTCTTGAAGGAGTACCCGAAGCAGGGTGCGCTGCAGTGCGTCGCGTCGGGACCGAACTTGTAGTCGGCGCCCACCACGAGGCCCTTGACGAAGTCCCAGTACTGGACGTAGACCGGCTGGTCCAGCCCGAGGTTCTGCTTGATCGCGGCGACGGACTCGGGGTTCGCGTCCTTGCCGACGTACTGGGTGGCCAACTGGTCGGCCGTCTGTCCCCCGAGGCGGGGGACCAGGAAGAAGATGGCGAAAGTGACTGCGCTGACCACCAGCAGCAACAGCACCGCGCCCATGACGCGTCGGAGGATGTACGCAGCCACAGCTGTGCGGCCCCGGGTGGCCGCGGCGGGATTGTCCGCCGCGGCCACCCAGTGCCTTCACCTGCCTTTCGAAAGGATCCGGCCTGCTGGTTACTTCGAGGAGCCCATCAGCAGGTAGTCGTACATACCGAGGTAGGCCTGGGTGACCGTGACGTTCGTCGCGGACGTGGGCCGGAGCAGCAGGTTCTTGCGGTAGATGACCGGGACGACCGAGGCGTTGTCCTGGACCATCTTGTCGATCTGGCCCCAGGCCTTGGTGCGGGCCGCGTCGTCGGTGTTGGCGATCGCGTCCGACAGGGCCTTGTTGATCTTCGGGTCGTCCAGCTCCATCAGGTTGTTGCCGCCCGAGGGCTTGATGGCGGCGCCGTTGATGATCTGGTCGAGGAAGCCGTAGCCGGTCGGCCAGTCCGCGCCCCACGCCATCGACAGCATGCCGAGCTTGTTCTTGTGAACGTAGCTCGGGACACCGGCGAAGTTGGAGAAGTACTTACCGGCCGGGAACTGCTTGATCTCGATGTTGATGCCGATCTTCTTCAGCGACGCCTGGACGGCCGTGGCCTGCGCCACCTCGGCGGGGCGGTCGGAGCGAGCGGTCATGATCGTGCTGAAGCCGTTCGGCTTGCCGCACGCCTTCAGCTCCGCCTTGGCCTTGGCCACGTCACCCTTGTGACCCTCGGTCGCGTAGGTGTCGAACTTGGTGTAGCCGTTGACCGACGGCGGCAGCAGCGTGGTCGCCACGTCACCCTTCGGCGAACCGCCCATGGCGTCGAGCACCGACTGCTTGTCGAGGCCCCACTGCACGGCCTTGCGGCAGTGGATGTTGTCGAACGGGGCGACCTTCAGGTTCAGCGCGATGTACTGCGTCGCACCGGCATACGAGCTGTCCGTCTGGTTGACGTACTTGCCGCGCAGCACCTTCGGCTGGGTCTGCGGCTGCACACCCGTGCCGGCCGCGTCAGCTGTGATCTTGTCGGAGAGCAGGTCGTTGTCGACCGTGACCGGGTTGACCTTGAACTTGATCGAGATCTTGTCCGGCAGGGCCTTGCGGACCGGGTCCGTCTTGGCGTCCCACTGCGGGTTGCGCACGAGGGTGGCGCCGCGGCCCTCCTCGTAGGACTGGAACTGGTACGGGCCGGTGGACTGGATCGCCTGCACGTACTTCGCACCGGTGTCCTTCGACTGCGGCACCGGCGCCGTCTGCGAGAACGTCGCCAGGTAGTCGAAGTCGGCGAACGGCTGCTTCAGCTTGAAGACGATCGTCCGGTCGTCCGGCGTCTCGATGGACTTGATGCCCTCGGGGGACTTGTCCTTGTAGGGACCCTTGTACTTGTCGCCGCCCTCCAGGTACGACTTGAAGTACGTCGGGCCGTTGGACAGGGCCTCGGGCGCGAAGTTGGAGCGCTCGATGGCGTACTTCACGTCCTTGGACGTCACCTCGGTGCCGTCCTGGAACTTCACACCCGCACGCAGCTTGTACGTCCAGGTCTTGGCGTCCGGGCTGGACTTGCCGAGTCCCTCGGCGAGGTCCGGCACGATCTCCAGGCCTTCCTTGCCCGCCGCCGGTTTGAACGACGTGAGCGTCCTGCCGTAGAGGCGGGAGAAGTTCTGCACCCAGCCGTAGTACGTGTTGCCCGGGTCGAGGGAGTCGGGCACGTCCGAGTGCTCGTACGTGACTGTCCCGCCCTTCTTGCTCGACGCGTTGACGATCGAGTTCAGCGCGGCGTCCTTCTTGCCGTTGCCTCCCCCGTCGTTGTCGTCACCTCCGCCGCCGCACGCGGCAGCACCCAGCGACAGCGCCAGGACCGACGCAACGCCGGCGGTCACCCTTCTCGTCTTCACCTGAGGAAGCCCCCTCATTCGATGGATCACTTGCTGCGAGGGTCGAGGGCGTCACGCAGCCCGTCACCCAGCAGGTTGAAGGCCAGGACGGTGATGAAGATCGCCAGTCCGGGCACGAACATGTACTGCGGATCAGCCGTGTAGAGATCCACAGCGTTGCTGAGCATGCCGCCCCAGGAGGCCTGTGGCGGAGCGATACCGACACCGAGGAAGCTCAGCGCGGCCTCGAACAGGATGTTCGTCGGGATGATCAGCGTCGAGTAGACGAGGATCGGCGCGACGAGGTTCGGGAGGAGCTCCCGGAACAGGACGTACGGACCGCGTGCCCCGAGGCTCGTGGCGGCCTCGATGAATTCCCGCTTGCGCAGGGTCATCGTCTGGGCGCGCACGATGCGGCCGATGTACGGCCAGCTGAAGAAGCCGATCACGAAGATCAGCACACTGATGCGCAGGGACAGGCCTTCGAGACCGAAGAACCCGTCCTGCACGGAGGCCGAGATCGAGATGGCGAACAGGAGCAGCGGGAAGGCGAGGAAGGTGTCCATCAGCCTGCTGATGACACTGTCGATCCAGCCGCCGTAGTACCCGGCGATGACACCGAGCACGGTGCCGATGCACACGGACAGCAGCGTGGCGCCGCCCGCGACCAGGAGGGAGACCCAGGAGCCGTCGATGATGCGGGCGAGCATGTCCCGGCCGTACTGGGGGTCCACGCCGAGCGGGTGGTCCCAGCTCATGCCTCCCCAGCCGCCCTTGGGGGCGAGCAGCGCGGGGTCGATGAGGTCCTGGTTGAACTTGTTCGGATCCAGGTTGAAGATCCACTGGATCGGCTTGGAGAACACCGCCAGCAGCGTGAGCAGGATGACGACGATGCCGCCCGCCATCGCCACCTTGTCCCGCTTGAAGCGCATCCAGGCGATCTGGGTGAGCGAGCGCCCTTCGATCTGGCTCTTCTTGACCCCGGAGAGCACGGCCTCGGGCTGTGCTCCGGCTTCCGCCCCGGTGGTCTCGATCGGTGCGGTCACGGTGCGATTGACCCCTCTCGGGCCGGCGATCGCCGAGCCCCTGGCTGCCGCTGTAGCGGTTTGTTTGTCTCGTACACGAGACCGACCCGGCCCGTGTCTTGCGGGGAGTCTTCAACGCTTTGGCGATCTGTTGCCAGACTTGGCGGTGAAAGGATGCGTAAACGTGATGCTGTCTGCGGGGTTCCGTTATCCGGACAGTGGGTAACGGGGGTCGGACGCGCCGAGATGGGAGAATTTTAGGACAGACCTGCCGTTTTCACCCCTATCTACGCGCGGAGAGCTGAGAGCGGGTCGCGTTCGAGGGTGGATAAACAGGGACCGTCGGACGGTCCGCGGGAGGCCCGCGAGGCGGGTCAGTAGCGGCCCTGGACCGGGGGGTATCCGTAGCCCGAGGCGGGTGCCTGGACGGGGGCGGTGGCGTGGGCCTCGCGGTCGTAGAAGGGGCGGGCGCTCTCGCGCAGCCACATGGCGACCGGGTCGTGCTCGTCGGACATGGCGACGGTCGAGACGGGCAGCCCGTCCGGTACGGCACCGAGGGACTGCTGCATCATCGCGCGCACGGAATCCACGGCCGGCGGCGAGGTGTCGTACACATCCAGTCCGATGGCGAGATACGGCGCGCCCAGCGCGGGCTGCACCCAGGCCCGGCGCAGCGAGCGGACGGCCGGGGTGCGGTGGGCGTTCTGCGCGAGCAGGGCGTAGAACTGCGGGAGCTCGATGGCCGGCTCGGACAGCCGCAGCGGGCCGGCAGGCTGGCGGTCCAGGCCCGTGGCGATCCGGCGCAGATCGAGCCAGGGGATGCCGACGCCGCCGCCCGGGGCGTGCGGGTTGAGCCAGAGGCCGTAGTGGTCGGGGTAGAGGGCGCGGGCGACGTCGACACCGTCGATCACCTCGTAGCTGCGGTTCCAGCCGCTGGCCGAGAGTTCCTGTGCGGAGGTCACGCAGGGGGCGTAGCCGTGGCCGTCGACCTCCATGTTCCCGTACTGGGCGTCGGGGGAGCCCGCCTGGCCGTGCCAGAGGAGCATCCAGATCTGGCCGGTGTGCGGGGTCGCGAGCGCGCGCAGGAGTGCCTCGTAGGCGTCGTAACGCCCGGGCGTGACCTGGCGCAGCATGTGCTCGACCTGTCCGGCCGCGGCCGTGCCGCTCGCGCTCACCTTTACCGCCCCTTCGTACAACGCCTCGACCGTGACCTAGCTTAAGCCCGTCCGGGGGCCAGGAGCTTAAGCCCGCCTGGGAGCTCGGGTCTTTGTGCCGTCTCGCGAGTGCGGGTCGTTCGTGGCTTGTCGCGCCCACGCGGCGGAGCCGCATGATGTCACTGCCCCGCGCCCCTGGGGACGCTGCCCCTGAGGGCGTTTACAGGCTCCGCTGATAAAAGGGCCGGACCCTGTCTCTCATCCACGTGCCCACCGGGTCCTCCGCCACGTCCAGGAGGACCAGGTTGACCTGCCACGGGGCCGGGCACCGGGTCACGGCACGGGACAGGGCCTCCAGGGGAAGGGCCCGCAGGTCGCCTTCCCACTGGGAGAGTTCGACGCCCACGAACATCACCGGGTCGGCGGTCTCGATCGCGGCGAGGCAGCGGCGGGCGGTGAGGACGACGCCGACGGCCTCGAACTCGGCGGAGGCGGCGGCGAGGAAGTCCACCGGGTCGTCCTGCCAGTCGGGCTCGAAGAGGCGGACCCGGCCGCCGCTCGCGGGGCCGTCCAGGGGGGTCCGGCCGGCCCGGCAGAGCTCGGCCACCGCGGGCGGCGGGAGCGGTATGCCGACCACGCCGCCCGGGTTGACGGCTATCCCCGCGTGCGGGGGCAGGCCACGGGCGAACTCCACGGCGGGCGCGATCGTGAACGACATGTGGGAGCCGACGACCTGGCGGAACTGCTCCTCGGAGCTGAACACCGGTACGTACGCCTGGCCCTCGATCTCGATGCCGGGCAGGTCGAGGGGGCCGCTCTGCGGGCCGCCGCCGTTCGGCAGGGGCACCCACACGAAACTCCGGCCGAGCACCTCGACGATCCGCCCGCCGGCCGACGGCCCGGCGCCGAGGGAGGCCGAGAGCACCTCCTCCAGTTCGTTGCCGGGCCACCCGCCGTGCGGGTGGCCCTGCGTCTGCGCCGGGAAGTCCGCGGAGAAGTCCGCCGGGAAGTCCATCTGCCTACCGCCTGCCTGGAACCACTGCTGTGGCTCAAAAGGCTAACGGCTCCCCGGCCGCCGGCGGTCAGCCCGTGAACCCGATCCGGCGCAGGGTGCCCGCGGCGTCCCGGTCGACGAGGATCGCCGAGCCGCAGCCCGCGGGCAGTTCGCCCCGCTCCACGGAGCGCAGCAGGCGGCCCGCCGCCGCGCGGTGCCGCAGGAACGCGTACCGCGAGACACCGCGGCCCCGGTCGCGCTGGCCGGCCAGGGCCTCCTCGGGGCTGACGTCGAGCATGAGCAGATGCAGGGTGCCGCCGCGGCGGCGGGCCTCGCGGGCCAGCCAGCGGCGGACCCAGGCCTGGGTGCCGCAGTCGTGCACGACGACGCCCTCGCCGGTGCGCAGGGCGCGGCGCAGCCCGGCGTAGTGGGCGAGGCGGACGAGCGGGCGGTAGACCCCGTACGGCAGGAAGCGCGGCATGCGGCTGTCCCAGCGGTCGCGGGTGTCCTGGGAGTCGATGCGCCGGCCGGGCACGGTGCGCCGCATCAGCGTGGACTTGCCGCTGCCGGGCAGGCCCGTGACCACGACGAGGTCGCGGGGGCCGAAGAGCAGCGCGTGCGGGCCGCGGCCCTGGCGCTCGCGCAGATCGCGGACGACCGGCACCGGCAGCGGGCCGCAGGCCGCGCGTGCCGGAGCGGCCGGCTGCTCGGGCAGCGCGATGCCCGACGTCGTGGCGTACGCGGTGGTCCTGTTCACCGTGATCGTCCTCCCCTGGGGCCAGGTACTTCAGTCCCATCCCCGCCGAGTGTAAAGAGAAGGTAATGCCCGATGTCTCTGGTTTTAGTCCTCTTCCCGCAACAGCCCTGCTACAGGGTGGTCCCCCTGCCACCCCCCGACGATGCGTGCAATGATGTGCGCGCCAACTGCATACCGGCCGTTTGAATCCGCGCGGGAGAGTCCCCAGCACCGTCCGACGCTGGGGCGCCGAAGGAGCAAGTCCCTCCCTTGAATCTCTCAGGCCCCGTTACCGCGCGGGCGAGGCACATCTGAAAAGCGGGCCGCCGTCCTCGGTGGTCCCACCCAAGGTGCAAGCCATGGCCCGTGTGGTCATGGCGAACCTCTCAGGTTCCGATGACAGATGGGGAGGAACGACCTCGCCCGTCATCCCTTGGAGACGACCGACCGATGAGCAGTACAGGAGAACTCCGCCACACCGCGCTCGATGCCCTGCATCGTTCGCTCGGCGCGACGATGACCGACTTCGCCGGCTGGGACATGCCCCTGCGCTACGGCTCCGAGCGCGACGAGCACACCGCCGTGCGCACGAAGGCCGGGCTCTTCGACCTCTCCCACATGGGCGAGATCACCGTCACCGGCCCGCAGGCCGCCGCCCTGCTCGACTACGCCCTGGTGGGCAACATCGGCGGCGTCAAGCCCGGCCGCGCCCGCTACACCATGATCTGCCGGGCCGACGGCGGCATCCTCGACGACCTGATCGTCTACCGGCTGGGCGAGACCGAGTACATGGTGGTCGCCAACGCCTCCAACGCCCAGGTGGTCCTGGACGCGCTGACGGAGCGCGCCGCCGGCTTCGACGCCGAGGTGCGCGACGACCGGGACGCCTACGCGCTGATCGCCGTCCAGGGGCCGCAGTCCCCGGGGATCCTGGCGTCCCTGACCGACGCCGACCTCGACGGCCTGAAGTACTACGCCGGGCTGCCCGGCACGGTCGCGGGTGTCCCGGCCCTGATCGCCCGCACCGGTTACACCGGCGAGGACGGCTTCGAACTGTTCGTGAAGCCGGAGCACGCGGTCGAGCTGTGGCAGGCCCTGACCAAGGCGGGCGAGGGTGCCGGGCTCGTCCCGTGCGGGCTGTCCTGCCGCGACACGCTGCGCCTGGAGGCGGGCATGCCGCTGTACGGGCACGAGCTGAGCACCTCCCTCACGCCGTTCGACGCCGGGCTCGGCCGGGTGGTGAAGTTCGAGAAGGAGGGCGACTTCGTGGGGCGCGAGGCCCTGCGCGAGGCCGCCGCCCGGGCCGAGCAGAACCCGCCGCGTGTCCTGGTCGGGCTCGTCGCCGAGGGCCGCCGGGTCCCGCGCGCCGGGTACGCGGTCGTCGCCGGCGGCGAGGTGATCGGCGAGGTCACCTCCGGCGCCCCCTCCCCCACGCTCGGCAAGCCGATCGCGATGGCCTACGTCGACGCCGCGCACGCCGCGCCCGGCACACCCGGCGTGGCCGTGGACATCCGGGGCAGTCACGAGCCGTACGAGGTCGTGGCGCTGCCGTTCTACAAGCGCCAGAAGTAGACACTGGCCGGGGCCGTGGCAGCGACCCCGTTGTCCGTCGTCCCAGATCATCAGCAGTCCCCCCTTCCACAGCACTCCCGCGCGTACAGGAGAATCCAGGCCATGAGCAACCCCCAGCAGCTGCGTTACAGCAAGGAGCACGAGTGGCTGTCGGCCGCCGAGGACGGCGTCTCGACGGTCGGCATCACGGAGCACGCGGCCAACGCGCTCGGCGACGTGGTCTTCGTCCAGCTCCCCGAGGTCGGCGACACGGTGTCCGCGGGCGAGACCTGCGGCGAACTGGAGTCGACCAAGTCGGTGTCCGACCTCTACTCCCCCGTCTCCGGTGAGGTCACCGAGGTCAACGAGGACGTGGTGAACGACCCGTCGCTGGTGAACTCGGCCCCCTTCGAGGGCGGCTGGCTGTTCAAGGTGCGGGTCACGGACGAGCCGGGCGACCTGCTCTCCGCCGACGAGTACACCGCGTTCTCCGCCGGCTGAGGAGTCATAGCCGTATGTCCCTCCTGAACACACCCCTGCACGAGCTCGACCCGGCCGTGGCCGCCGTGGTCGACGCCGAGCTGCACCGGCAGCAGTCCACGCTCGAGATGATCGCCTCGGAGAACTTCGCTCCGGTCGCGGTCATGGAGGCGCAGGGCTCGGTCCTCACCAACAAGTACGCCGAGGGCTACCCGGGCCGCCGCTACTACGGCGGCTGCGAGCACGTCGACGTGGTCGAGCAGATCGCGATCGACCGCGTCAAGGAGCTGTTCGGCGCCGAGCACGCCAACGTGCAGCCGCACTCGGGCGCCCAGGCCAACGCCGCCGCGATGTTCGCGCTGCTCAAGCCGGGCGACACCATCATGGGTCTGAACCTCGCGCACGGCGGGCACCTGACCCACGGCATGAAGATCAACTTCTCCGGCAAGCTGTACGACGTCGTCGCCTACCACGTGGGCGAGGACGGCCGGGTCGACATGGCCGAGGTCGAGCGGCTGGCCAAGCAGTCCAAGCCGAAGCTGATCGTCGCGGGCTGGTCGGCCTACCCGCGGCAGCTGGACTTCGCGGAGTTCCGCCGGATCGCGGACGAGGTCGGCGCGTACCTGATGGTCGACATGGCGCACTTCGCCGGGCTCGTCGCGGCGGGGCTGCACCCGAACCCCGTACCGCACGCGCACGTGGTGACCACGACCACCCACAAGACGCTGGGCGGCCCGCGCGGCGGTGTGATCCTCTCCACGGCCGAACTCGCCAAGAAGATCAACTCCGCTGTCTTCCCCGGTCAGCAGGGCGGTCCGCTGGAGCATGTGATCGCGGCCAAGGCGGTCGCCTTCAAGGTCGCCGCTTCGGAGGACTTCAAGGAGCGCCAGCGCCGTACGCTGGAGGGTGCCCGCATCCTGGCCGAGCGCCTGGTGAAGGACGACGTCCGGGCCGTGGGCGTGGACGTCCTGTCCGGCGGCACGGACGTGCACCTGGTCCTGGTCGACCTGCGCCACTCGGAGCTGGACGGCCGGCAGGCCGAGGACCGCCTCCACGAGGTGGGCATCACGGTCAACCGGAACGCGATCCCCGACGACCCGCGCCCGCCGATGGTGACGTCGGGTCTGCGGATCGGCACACCGGCCCTGGCCACCCGGGGCTTCACGGCCGAGGACTTCGCGGAGGTCGCGGACGTCATCGCCGAGGCGCTGAAGCCGTCCTACGACGCCGAGGCGCTCAAGGCCCGGGTGAAGACCCTGGCCGACAAGCACCCGCTGTACCCGGGTTCGCACACATAACGAAGAAACCTTTCAGGGCGCCCCGTTCCGCGTGGGCGGGGCGCCCTGTCCCCCTGCACCACCCCTTGCACCACCCCCGTAGTCAGGAGTCCCCGTGGCCATCTCGGTCTTCGACCTGTTCTCGATCGGCATCGGCCCGTCCAGCTCCCACACCGTCGGCCCGATGCGCGCGGCCCGGATGTTCGCCCGGCGGCTGCGCAACGAGGAGCTGCTGGCCCCGACCGCGAAGGTCCGCGCGGAGCTCTACGGCTCGCTCGGCGCCACCGGCCACGGCCACGGCACGCCCAAGGCGGTGCTGCTCGGCCTGGAGGGCGACTCACCGCGCACGGTGGACGTGGAGAAGGCCGACGAGCGGGTGGAGACGATCAGGGCCGGCGGCCGGCTGAACCTGCTGGGCGAGCACGAGATCGCGTTCTCCTACGACGACGACATGGTCCTGCACCGCCGCAAGGCCCTGCCGTACCACGCGAACGGCATGACCCTGTGGGCGTACGACGCCTCGGGCGCGGAGCTGCTGACGAAGACGTACTACTCGGTCGGCGGCGGCTTCGTCGTCGACGAGGAGGCGGTCGGCGCGGACCGCATCAAGCTCGACGACACCGTGCTGAAGTACCCCTTCCGCACGGGCGACGAGCTGCTGCGGACGGCCCAGGAGACCGGCCTGTCCATCTCGGCGCTGATGCTGGAGAACGAGCGGGCCTGGCGCACCGAGGAGGAGATCCGCGCCGGACTGCTGGAGATCTGGCGGGTCATGGAGGCGTGCGTGGCGCGCGGCATGTCCCGCGAGGGCATCCTGCCGGGCGGTCTGAAGGTGCGCCGCCGGGCCGCGAACACCGCCCGCAAACTGCGCTCCGAGGGCGACCCGAAGGCCCTCGCCATGGAGTGGATCACCCTCTACGCGATGGCGGTCAACGAGGAGAACGCGGCCGGGGGCCGGGTCGTCACCGCCCCGACGAACGGCGCGGCCGGCATCATCCCGGCCGTCCTGCACTACTACGTCAACTTCGTGCCGGGCGCCGACGAGGAGGGCGTGGTGCGCTTCCTGCTCGCCGCGGGCGCGATCGGCATGCTGTTCAAGGAGAACGCGTCCATCTCCGGTGCCGAGGTCGGCTGCCAGGGCGAGGTCGGCTCCGCCTGCTCGATGGCGGCGGGCGCGCTGGCCGAGGTCCTCGGCGGCTCGCCGGAACAGGTCGAGAACGCGGCCGAGATCGGCATGGAGCACAACCTCGGCCTGACCTGCGATCCCGTGGGCGGACTGGTCCAGATCCCGTGCATCGAGCGCAACGGCATGGCCGCGGTGAAGGCCGTCACGGCGGCGCGCATGGCGATGCGCGGCGACGGCTCCCACAAGGTGTCCCTGGACAAGGTCATCAAGACGATGAAGGACACCGGCGCCGACATGTCGGTCAAGTACAAGGAGACGGCCCGGGGCGGGCTGGCGGTGAACATCATCGAGTGCTGACCTGTCCCGGTCGGCCGTCTGTCTGTCTGTCTGTCTGTCACATCCCCCTCCTAAGCTGGGGCCACCGAGCACCAGGGGGTGGGGCACAGTGGCGAGGCGGCCGGAGAGCACCGATGTCGTGGCGGCGGTGCGGCGGGTTTTCCGCGAGGGACTGCTGAGCGGCAGGTCCGCGTTCGCGCCGGAGGTGCCGGCCTGGACCGGGGCGACGGCCTCCGATCTGCGGGTCCGGTTCGTGGACCAGCCGGACGAGTCCTCGGACACCTTCCTGGTCAAGCTGCGACGCCAGCTCGACGGCGCGCCCGACGCGACGGTCGTCCTCGCCGCCGAGCTGCTGTTCGTGAACATGGCGCCGCTGGTGCCCGAGCAGATCGGGTTGGCCAAGAAGCGGCAGATCCTCGGCGAGGTGCTGTCCTGGGCCGGCCGTCCGGTGGCCGTTCCGCACGATCTGGAGCCCGGCCTGAAGGGCTTCCTGCACGGCGGCCAGGGGTTTCTGAACTACCGGTGGGCGCAGTTCCAGATCCTGGTCCTGCTGGTGGAGCGGCTCGCCGCGATGACCCCGGCCGGGCGGGAAGCGGCGTTCGAGGACCCCTGGGGCTTCAGGGCCCTGTGCCTGGCCATCCAGGAGTCGGTCGGGCACAAGAAGGGGCGTGCGCAGATCCACGTCCTGCTGTTCCTGCTGTTCCCGGAGACGTATCAGCCGATCGCCAGCGCCCGTCACAAGCAGGAGATCGTCACGGCGTTCGCGGACGAACTCCCCGAGCCCAGCGGCGACGCCGACCACGACCTGCTGGAACTGTGCCGGACGCTCCAGGCGCAGACCGGGCAACCGGTCGACTTCTACGACGAGCCCTGGGTGCGCAGATGGCGCACGGGTGCCGTCGAGCACGAGCAGCGCGGCTGGCTGGTGCGCGGGTACAACGTGGACGGGCGCAACTTCATCCCCGACTGGCTGCGGCGCGGCTACTGCTCGATGTCCTGGCGGGAGATCCCGGAGATCGCCGCCGGCTCCGCCAAGCAGGACGTCCAGCGGGCCGTCGCCGAGGCGATGCCGGAGGCCAGCGCCCAGTTGCGCGCGCAGGCCGCGTACCAGTTGCACGCCTTCCTCACCCTCATGCAGCCGGGCGACCTGGTCGTCACCGTCACTCCCGACGAGGTGCATGTCGGCACGGTCCAGGGCCCGGCCGCGTACGACGTCTCGGACGGCCCGGACAACGCCCGGCGCCGGCCGGTGCGCTGGGCCACCGCCGAGCGGCCGCTGGTCCGCGCGGAGCTGCCCGAGCGCGTGCAGGCCCGGCTGCCCCTGCCGCCGACGGTCTACGACATCAGCAGCGTCGCGGCCGAACTCGCCGAGCGGGCCGGGCTGGAGGACGTGGTCGCCGAGGAGCTCGTCGACGTCGACGTCACCAAGGCACTGGAACTGCCGCCGGTCACCGAGGAGCTGGCCGCACGGCTGCTGATGCCGCTGGACTGGCTGCGGGAGACGGCCGAACAGCTCCAGGAACAGGGGCAGCTCGTCTTCCACGGCCCGCCCGGCACCGGGAAGACCTACCTGGCCCGCGCCCTCGCCCGGCATCTCGCCGGCCCCGACCGGGTGGAGCTCGTGCAGTTCCACCCCTCGTACACCTACGAGGACTTCTTCGAGGGGTTCCGTCCCGTCCGGGGCGAGGGCGGCTCGGTGGTGTTCGACGTCGTGCCCGGGCCGTTCCGGCTGCTCGCCGAGCGCGCCGCGAAGGACCCGGCGAACCCGTACGTGCTGGTCGTCGACGAGATCAACCGGGCCAACCTGGCGAAGGTCTTCGGCGAGCTGTACTTCCTGCTGGAGTACCGCGAGGAGCCCGTCACCACCCAGTACAGCCCGCACGCCCCGTTCACCCTGCCGGACAACCTGTTCCTCATCGGCACCATGAACACCGCCGACCGCTCGATCGCCCTCGTCGACGCGGCGATGCGCCGCCGCTTCGCCTTCCGCCGCCTCTCCCCCGAGAAACCGCCGGTCCGGGGCCTGCTGGACCGCTGGCTGCGCGAGCGCGGACTGCCGGACACCGCGGCCCGGCTGCTGGACGAGCTCAACGCCCGGCTCGGTGACGCCGACCGGGCGATCGGGCCGTCGTACCTGATGAAGCCCGCCGCGGCCCGGCCGGAGGGGCTCGACCTCGTGTGGCGCACCCAGATCCTGCCCCTGCTGGAGGACCAGCTCTACGGCACGGGTGTCGACGTGGAGGAGGAGTACGGCCTGCCCGCCCTGCGTGCGGCGCTCGGGCCGGACCTGGAGGACGCGTGACCGGCCTCGACCTCACCGTGCGGGAGACCGGCCCCGGCACCGTGCGGGAGCTGACCGGCGACCAGATCGCCGGGCTGCTCGGCGTGCCGGACCTGGTCCGGCTCACCCCGGCGGCGGGCGGACGCTGGCGCCTGCGGGGGAACCAGAAGGTCGGCCTGGTGCGCCTGCGCACGCCGTCCGGCGGGACCGTCCAGCTGCACCTGCGCCCCAAACTCCCGGTCCGTGACCTGCTGTTCCTGCTCTCCTACTCCCCCGGCGACCCCTGGCGGCCCGAGCCGGTCACGGCGGCCGAGTCGGACGAGCTGCTGCCCGCCGTCGCCGACCTGCTCGCCCGCACCGCCCGCCGCACCCTCGACACGGGAGTGCTGCACGGCTACCGCACGGTCGAGGAGGACCTGCCCCTGATCCGCGGCCGGATCCGCACGGCGGACCAGTTGCGCCGGGTCGGCCTGCCGCTGCCCGTCGCCGTGCGCTACGACGACCACACCCCGGACATCGCCGAGAACCGCGTCCTGCTCACGGCCCTGCACCTGGCCGCCCGGCTCCCGTCAGTCCCCCGGCGCACCGCCCTGACCCTGCGCCACCTGGCCGGCCGCCTCACGGGCGTCCGTCCCCTCCACCCCGGCGCGCCGCTGCCCCGCTGGACGCCGAACCGCCTCAACGCCCGCTACACGCGCGTCCTGCGGCTGGCCGAACTGGTGCTGTCCGCCCGCTCCGTCCAGCCGTCCGGGGGCTCTCCCACCGCGGCGGACGGCTTCCTGCTCGACCTGCCGGACGTCTTCGAACGGTTCCTCACCGTGGCGCTCGGCGACACCCTCGCCCGGCAGGGGATCCGGTGCGCCGGGCAGGAGGGACACCACCGCCTGGACGAGGCCCGCAGGGTGCGTCTGCGTCCGGACATCGTGCTGTACCGGGCGGGCCGCCCCGTCTCCGTGGTGGACGCGAAGTACGTCTTCCTCGACAGGCCCGCCCCCTCCACCGACCACCTCGGCCAGTTGCTCGGCTACTGCACCGCGCTCGGCCTGCCGCACGGCCACCTCGTCTACGCCGCCACCGCTCGGGACGGCCCGGCCGACCACGTCATCCGCCGCTCCGGCATCACGGTCACGGCCCACGCCCTGGACCTCGCCCGCCCACCGGCCGAACTCCTCGCGGCCGTCGCCGAGCTGGCTGCCCGGATCACCGCCACGGCGGCCGGCATCCACCCGGCGATCCGCCCGAGTTGACATTTCCACGCCGGTGCCGCAGCAGGCCGTGCCATGGTGGTAGGCACCAACTCCCCTCCCCCACCAGCATTTCAGGGAGCCCCCATGCTGCGCGGCATCGACGTGAGCGCCTACCAGTCCTCCTCCTACGACACCGACGGCCTCTCCTTCGTCTTCGTCAAGGCGACGGAGGGGCGTTCCTACGTCAACCCCAGACTCGCCGCCCAGACGAAGCGGGCCCGCGACGCGGGTCTGGTCGTCGGCTTCTACCACTTCCTGTGGCCCGGCAACCTCACCGCCCAGGCCGAGTACTTCCTCGCCAAGGCCCCGGACCGCCCGGGCGACATCCTCGCCGTCGACTGGGAGACGACCAGCAACGGGACGCACGCGAGCAACGCGGAGAAGGACCTGTTCATCCGGAAGCTGAAGGACCGCCGGCCGGACAACCAGGTCATCCTCTACGCGAATCGCCACTTCTGGCTGAACATCGACACGACGTCCTACGCGGGCGACGGCCTGTGGATCGCCGACTACGTCAGTGCCGGGAAGCCGCGCATCAAGGCCAAGTGGCGATTCCACCAGTACACCGACGACCCGCTGGACAGGAACGTGGCCGCCTTCGAGAACAAGGCGGCGCTGCGGAACTGGGCCCAGGACGCCTAGACGGACCCCCTCTAGCCGCTGAACTCCGCCGTGCGCTCCGGGGACGCCTCCGCCAGGGCCTTGGTGACCGCCTCGACGCCGCCGCGCAGGCCGTAGACCGGGGTGCCGGGCTGCTGGCGCCAGGAGTCGTCGAGACCGCCCGCGTCGACGGTGTCAAAACCGAGTTCGTCGATCAGGTCGCGCACCTTGCGCTTGGCCGCCGCGTCGTCTCCGGCCACCGGGAGGGCGATGCGGCCGGGGTCGCCGGCCGGCAGCGGGCGGTCCAGGATGTCCTGGGCGTACGTGCCGTTGAAGGCCTTGATCACGGAGTGGCCGAGCTGCCGCTCCGTCCAGCGGCTCTCGGTGAGGCCCTCGTCCTCGATCGCGGCGATCCTGCCGTCGCGCTGGCGGGGGTAGTAGTTGCCGGTGTCGATGACCGCGACGCCGTCGGAAGCCTCGTCGAACAGGCCGGACGGCAGGTCCGGGACCGCCTTCAGCGGAATCGTGACGACGACGATCTCGGCGCCCCGCGGGGCCTCCTCGACCGTCACGGGTGTCGCGCCGGTCTCCTCCGCCAGGGCCGTGAGCGTGTGCGGACCGCGGGAGTTCGCGACGTACACGTCGTGACCGAGGGCGGTGAGCCGCCGGGTCAGATTGCCGCCGATGTTGCCCGCTCCGATGATGCCGATCTTCATGTCCTCGCCTCGCCCTTCCAGGGGGGTCAGGAGTTCCTGGCCAGCTTCGTGATCAGGTCAACCGTCGGGGCAAAGGGGCTATTCCGCCTTCCGGGAAGGTGTGAAGGGATCCTCCAGTTCGCCGCGCAGTACCTCCGCCGCTCCCTCCGCGTCCCCGTCCGCCACCGCCCGGACGAGTGCCTCGTGCGCCTCGTCGCCGGTGTCGGGGTCGTCGGCGCGCAGGCCGGTCAGGGACAGCAGCTCGATCAGGCCCTCGCGCAGGACCGGGCTGAACTCGGCGAAAAGGTCGGCGAGCACCGGGTTGTGGGCGGCGGCGATCACCGCGGCGTGGAAGGCGATGTCCGCGTCGACGAAGGCGGCGTCGCCGGCCGTGCCGGCGGCCCGGCGGCCCTCCAGTGCGGCCCGGAGCGCCGTGACGTCCTCGGGGGTGCGACGGCGCGCGGCGAGCCGGGCAGCGTGCACCTCGACCGCCATCCGGACCTCGTAGACGTCGGTCACGGCGGCCCGGCGCAGCCGGGTCGGCCAGTCCTCGACCGGCTCGGTCGCGATGACGAAGACCCCGGCGCCCTGGCGGGACCGGACCAGCCCGGCTCCGGCCAGCGCGCGCAGCGCCTCGCGGACGGTGGAGCGGCCCACGCCCAGCTCCTTCGCCAGCGTCGTCTCCCCGGGCAGCCGGGTGCCGACCGGCCAGGCGCCGCCGGCGATCTGCTCGCGCAGCCGTGCGGTGGCCTGCTCGACCAGGGGGCTGGGGCGGACGGAGCCCAGCGGCATGGCTTCACCAACTTGTCTGAGGAGTGGGAGGTTTCCACTTGTCTGAGGACCTGAGTGGTGGATAGCGTACTGCGCATGATCTTCCGCGGTCTTCTTCTCGGCTGCCGCGGCGGGGCCTGACGCGACCGGCACCCCGCCGCGGGGCGCCGTGCTGCCGGTCACCGTCCGACCGAGCCGGAAGGCCACAGCCGACGATGACCACCACCCCTGCCCCGGCCTGGAACCCCCAGCGCCCGGGCCCCATGCCCTGCCACCGCTACCGCCCCTTCCAGGAGCGCGTGCACGTTCCCGCCGCGGACCGCGACTGGCCCGCCGCCCGGATCGAACGCGCTCCCCTCTGGGTCCCCGTCGACCTGCGCGACGGCAACCAGGCCCTCGCCGAACCGATGGACACGCCCCGCAAGCGCCGCTTCTTCGACCTGCTGACCGGCATGGGCTTCAAGGAGATCGAGGTCGGCTACCCCTCGGCGAGCCGCACCGACTTCGACTTCGTGCGGCACCTGGCGACCTCCGGTGCCGTGCCGGACGATGTCACGCCCGTCGTGTTCACCCCGGCCCGCCGGGACCTGATCGACCGCACCTTCGACGCGATCGAGGGGCTGCCGAGGGCTGTCGTGCACCTGTACATCGCGACCTCGCCGGTGTGGCGGGACGTCGTCCTGGGGCGGGACCGGGCCGAGGTGCGGCGGACCGTGCGGGAGGCCGCCGAGCACATGGCCCGCCGGGCGGACCGGGCCTCGTCCGTCCGTTTCCAGTTCTCCCCGGAGACCTTCAACCTGACCGAGCCCGACTACGTCCTGGACCTGTGCGACGGGCTGACCGAGCTGTGGGACGCGAGCTGGGACCGGCCGGTCACCCACAACCTGCCGGCGACCGTGGAGATCGCGACGCCGAACGTCTACGCCGACCAGATCGAGTACGTCCACCGCCACCTGTCCCGCCGCGACAGCGTGATCCTCTCCGTGCACCCGCACAACGACCGCGGCACCGGCGTCGCCTGCGCCGAACTGGCCGTGCTGGCCGGCGCCCAGCGCGTCGAGGGCTGCCTGTTCGGCAACGGGGAGCGCACCGGCAACGTCGACCTGGTGACCCTGGCGCTCAACCTGTACGCGCAGGGCGTCGACCCGATGATCGACTTCCGGGACATCGACACCGTCCGGGAGACGGTCGAGCACTGCAACCGGCTGCCCGTGCACCCGCGCCACCCGTACGCCGGGGAGCTCGTCCACACCGCCTTCTCGGGCACCCACCAGGACGCGATCAGCAAGGGCCTGGCCCGGCACGCCGAGCGGGCCCGGGAGCTGGGCGTGCCCGAGCGGCAGGCGCCCTGGTCGGTGCCGTACCTGCCGATCGACCCGGCCGACGTGGGCCGCTCCTACGAGGCGGTGATCCGTGTGAACTCGCAGTCGGGCAAGGGCGGCATGGCCTACCTGCTGCGCACCCACCACGGCGTCGACCTGCCCGCGCGCATGCGGCCGGACTTCTCCCGGGCCGTGCAGGAGGCGACGGACGACAGCGGGCGGGAGATGACGCCGAAGGAGCTGTACGCGCTGTTCCGGGCGACGTACCTGGTGGCGGACGGGGAGGTCGCGCTGGAGGCCTGGTCCGTGCACCGGGACGAGGCCGGCGGCCACCGCTTCGTGTGCACGCTGCGCACCGGCGACCGCACCGGCGACTACGAGGGCACCGGCGGCGGCCCGGTCTCCGCGTTCGTCGACGCGCTGGCCGGTGCCGGGATCAGCGTCGACGTGCTCGACTTCTGCGAGCAGAGCGGCGACGAGGTCACGGACGCCTTCGCCGAGTGCCGTGTCGGCGGCAGGACGTGCTGGGGCGCGGGCCGGGACTCCTCGTCTCCGGGCGCCTCGGTGCAGGCGGTGCTGTCCGCGGTGAACAGGGCGCTGCGGTGACGCCGGTCGTCCTGCGTGCCGAGGACGTCCACGTCGTACGCGACGGCCGGCCGATCCTGGCGGAGGTGTCGCTGACCGTCCGGGCCGGGGAGCACTGGGCGCTGCTCGGCGCCAACGGCGCGGGCAAGTCGACCCTGCTCGCTCTGCTCGGCGCGCTCGTCCACCCGACCCGGGGCTGCGTGGAGGTGCTGGGCCACCGGCTGGGCCGGGTCGACCTGCGGGAGCTGCGCGCGCACGTCGGGCATGTCGATCCGCGGCATCCGCTCACCTCACCGCTGCGGGTACGGGACGTCGTCCTGACCGGCCTGACCAACTCGGTGGAGCCGCTGCCCCGGTGGCGTCCTGCGCCGCAGCAGCGGGAGCGGGCGGAGCGGCTGATCCGGACGCTGGGGCTGGCCGAGCACCGTGAGGCGCGCTGGCCCACGCTCTCCCAGGGGCAGCGCGGCCGGACCCTGATCGCCCGGGCGCTGATGCCCGAGCCCCGGCTGCTGCTCCTCGACGAGCCGGCCACCGGCCTGGACCTGCCGGGCCGGGAGCAGCTGCTCGGGGCCCTCGGGGAGCTGCGCCGGGAGCATCCGCACCTGGCGACGGTCCTGGTCACCCACCACCTGGAGGAGTTGCCGGCCCACACCACGCACGCCCTGCTGCTGCGCGAGGGGCGTCCGCTGGCGGGCGGCCCGGTCGCCGGGGTGCTGACCGCCGACCGGCTCGGCACGTGCTTCGACCTGCCGCTGGCGCTGGAACGGCACGACGGCCGCTGGAGCGTCCGCACGACCCGGCGGGCGTGACGAGGGGCCCGGTCCGTCCGTGGACGGACCGGGCCCCACGCCCCGCGGCAGCTGAAGCGCCGGCGTCACTTGTTCAGGTAGGCCCAGAACTCGTCGAAGCTCAGCTTCTTGTCGCCGTCGAGGTCGCGGGTCTTGATGACGACCTCGGCGACCGACTCGGTGACGTTCCAGTCGCCGGACCGGGCCAGGGCGGTCTTGAACTCGGCAGCGGTGATGAATCCGTCACCGTCCGTATCGATCCGCTCGAACTGCTTGCGTGCTTCCTCGATGTCCGCCACCGATCCGCCCCTACTCTCGTGTTTCAGGTCTTGCTGACGCAGGTCAGGTTAACTGCCCGTGCGCGCCTCCAGCGCGGCGACCACCCAGGCGAACTCCTCGTCGTGGGTCGGCTGGGGGTCGAGGCCGTTGACGATGGCCTGCAGTTCGCGGTAGCGGGCGACCCGTACGTTGAAGGCGGCCGTCAGGCGTTCGAGTACGGCGGCCCGGTCGGTGTCGCCGAGCAGGTCCCTCAGGACATCGTCGGCCTCCGGCGCCTCGGGGGCGATGCCGCGCTGCCGTGCCTGCGCCGCGAGCCGGACGAGCCGGCTCATGAACCACAGGGACGAACCGGCCGGGACGTCCGGCCCCCGGTCCGCCGCGTTGAACTCGATCATCTGCCGCATCTGCGCGCGGAAGCCGGGGTCCTGGATCAGCTCGGCGAGTTCCACCCAGGCGTCCACCTGCTCGGGCGTGGGGTCGTCGGGCAGGTTGGCCGCCGCGAAGCGCAGCCTGCTCCGGATGTCCGGGTCGGCCGTGTCGATCCCCTCGAAGATCTCCGCCATGAAGTCCTCGACGATCCGCCGCCGTTCGGCCGCCGAGAGCCGTGCCAGTCTGTTCATGAGTGTCATCTCCTCCGCACCGGAACCACGTTTGGCCACCGTCGACAGCACCGCACGGGTCACCCTGAGCGACCGGATCTGCGCGTCCAGTGCGACCACATGGGCGGCAGCGACCTGCGCGAGCGTCGTCTCGCCGGCCAGGACCCGGTGGACGTCCGCCAGGCCGAGGCCGAGTTCGCGCAGGGTGCGGATCAGCTCCAGGCGGGCCACGGACGCGGCGTCGTACAGCCGGTAACCTCCCGCGGACCGGGCCACCGGGGGCAGCGCGCCCTCGTCGGACCAGTACCGGATGGTGCGCACGGTCAGCCCGGTGACCCGGGCCAGTTCGCCGATGGTGAGCAGGCCGGTGCCGTCGTCGATCATGTCTGGGAGTCTGGGCCTTCCAGTGGGTGGAGACTCAAGGAGCACGTGGCGGACACTCTGGGGGACATACGTCGGACACCTTCGGCGTGCTGCTGCCCGGCGCCGCGCTGGTATTCACCGCGACTGTGGATGCGGGAAGGCCGGCCGTGTGGTCCAGGCGAAGACGAAGGCCGGTACCACGGGGATCAGCGCCATCCACGGGAGCATCCCCACCGGGATGGTACTCAGCAGCCCCCCGGCCAGGGCTCCTCCTCCGATGCCCAGGTTGAACGCGGCGACGTACCAGGAGGACGCGGCGTCGGGCGCGGTGGCTCCCAGGTGGAGAACGCTCGACTGCAACGTCACCGGCAGCGCGGCGAAGGCAACGCCCCATAGGGCGACGGCCGCCACAGCGAGTGGCTGCAGTCGGATGCTCGCACCGAGCAGCACCAGTGAGCCGGCCATCAGGGCGATGGTGCCGAGCAGGACGGTGTGCGGGCGACGGTCCACCAGGACACCGCCGAGCCATGTCCCCAGGAAGCCCGTCAGTCCGTACAAGGCCAGGAGCATGCTGGTGGCGGCCTCACTGAAGGCGGCAGCGTCGTGCAGGAGGGGGGTCACGTAGGTGTAGACGGTGAAGTGTCCGAGGATGAGCAGCGCGGTTGCTGTCACCATGCGTCGTAGGCCGAGCAGGCGCAGCGCGCCGCCGAGTCCTGTCGACTGCGGCGGGGCGGGACGGTGGGGAATGTCCGGCAAGAGTCGCCGGGCGGCGGCGAGTGTCCCGAGACCTAGGGCCGCCGCGGCGCAGAAGGCACCGCGCCATCCGACGACGCCGCCGAGGACTGTGCCCAGGGGAACGCCCAGGACAAGGGCCGCTGAGTTTCCGGCGAAGACGACAGCTGTTGTGCGGCCCGAGCGGCCGGGCGTGGCGAGCGCGGCTGCGTATCCGGCGACGATCGACCAGAAGACCCCGTGCGCCGTTCCGCACAGGAACCGGCCGATCGCCAGTGTCGGGTAGCTCTCCGCGGCCGCGGAGAGCACGGTGCCGAGGGAGAAGACCGCACTCACGGTCATGTAGAGGCGCTTGCGCGGCCAGCCGGCGGTCCAGTGGGTGAGCGGAGCCGCGGTCAGTCCGACGGTGAAGGCGTACACGGTGACCAGCAGCCCCACCCGTGATCGCGCGACTCCCAGATCGTCGCTGATCGGTGTCAGCAGTCCGACCGGCAGCAACTCTGTGGTGACGACGACGAAGGTCGTGGTGGCGAGAACGAGCAGGCCGGCCCGGCGCCGGGCCGGCGGCTTCGTGGGCGGACCGGCCTGATCCGTGAGGAGTGGTGCGCTCACGCCGACGTGGCGGGGAGTGCGGCGAGGAACTCGCGTACGTGCCGGAGCCAGGTCGCCCGGTCCGCCGGGTTCAGGATGTGGGCGGCGCCGGGCAGTTCGATCAGCCGGGCGCCCGGGATGCCGGCCGCCAGACGGTACGAGCTCTCGGGCAGCACCAGTCGGTCGCCGGTCGGCGCCACGACCAGGGTGGGGGCGGACACCTTCGCCAGGTCGGCCCGGACGTCCACGCGGGACACCAGGTCGAAGTGGTCCAGCATGCCCGGCGGCATCGCGGCCAGGGTCTGGGCGACCGGTTCGTCCAGGGCGGCCGGTTCGAGGTCCGCCAGGTCCGCCGGGGACATGCAGGACAGAAGGGCGAGCCGTGCCACGTCCTCCCACTGACCTGCGGCTGCCAGGGACTTGATCAGCTGGGCGGCGAGCGCCAGGACGGGGTCGGCGGCAGCGAAACCGGCGGTGAGGACGAGGGCTCGGACACGGTGGGGATGCCGTGTGGCGATCCGGACGGCCACGGCGCTGCCGAGGGACTCCCCGAGGACGGCGAACGAGTCCTGGCCGGCCGCGACGGCTGCCGCGACCAGGCGGTCGGCGAGGTCGTCCAGGTCCAGGGGTTCGATGGCCACGGCGGAGCCACCGGCCCCGGGGTAGTGCGGGCCGACGAGGGTGTGGTCCTGGGCGAGGTCGTCGAGGACCAGGCCGAAGTTCCCCTCGATGCCTCCGCCGGCGCCGTGCGCGAGCAGAAGTGCCGGGCCGCTCCCCTGCACGAGAACGTCGAGGTGAGGGGTGGGAAGCGCGTGATCAGTGGTCATGGCGCCGACGCTAAACTCCGACATCAGTGTCAGAGTCAAGTCGCGGCGTGGGCAACGGGAGCAGGAATGAGGCGAGCGGCATGCGCATGAAGGAGATGGTGCGGCGTACCGGGGTCCATGAGCGGCTGCTGCGCTACTACGAACAGCAAGGACTCCTGACGCCCGACAGGCTGCCCAGCGGCTACCGCATCTACGGCGAGTCGGACGTCGAGACAGTGCGCCGCATTCGCTGTCTGCTGGCGGCCGGGCTTCCGACCGCTCTGATCGCCCAGGTCCTGCCGTGCATCCGGGCGGACGACGAGCTCCTCGTGCCCACCTGCCCGGACCTGCTCGCCCAACTGCGACGGGAGGGCGAGCGAATCACCCGTGCCATCGAAGATCTACAGGCGTCGCGCGCGATCCTCGACACCATCATCACCGCCGCGCCCTCAGGGGCGCCGGGACACTGAGGCCGCCTCAACCTGCCGCTGCCGCGGGGAACGCCCGTAGTCTGCGGGCGTTCCAGGCGGCCGGCTACCGGCCCGTGGGCTCGGAGGTGCTGCTCAGTGCCAGGGCTCGTAGTGCGGGTTGCTCTCGCACTCACTCATGATCTCGGTCCTGGTCCGCTTGTCGACCGGGCAGACGCCGACGACGTACTCGCGGGCGATGCCGCCGGGGAAGGCGACCTCCTGCTGGTCGGCCCACTTGTGGGTGTCGCCGATGGTCTTGTTGACGTCGACTCCGCCGGGAGCGTCGACGTAGTAGTTGAAGGCGGACTTCCACTTCTTGAACAGGTCGTGGTCGTACGTGGTCGACACATACGGGGACGGCTGGTTGACCAGGACGTACTGCTCCAGGTCGTACTGGCCGTTCACCACGTCCTTGGGGTGGAAGCCCTGCTCGAAGATCACGGCGGGGCCGCGGCCGTCGGCGCGGTAGAGGGTGCCGCAGCTGGTGCGCCAGGACGGGTCGGGGGTGATGCGGTCGACCCGGACCCGGCGGTCGGCGGCGGCCTTGATCTTGTCGTCGAACTGGACGGGACAGGCCGCCGGTCCGGGGGCGGCGGCCGTGGCCACAGAAGGCGAGGAGGCCACGGATGCCGGGCCGGGCGTGGCGGCCGTGGTCGTGAGGACGGCCGCGAGACAGAGGGCGGCGGCAGCGGTGCGCCGCCGGATGCTGGTGGTGATCACGAGGTGCACGATCGCGGGTCCGCGGCGCCGCGCCGGGGACCCTCACTCGATCAGGGGCGTGTCAACTGCCCCTCGGTGGACGGCTGCTGACCCTCACCGGAAGATGCCCGTGTGGCCGAGCGAGTAGCGGCCCGGCTGCGGGTAGACCGCGAGGCCGTGCGGTCCGCTGCCGACGGGGATGCGGGCGAGCTGGGTGCCGGTGCGGGTGTCGATGGCGTACACCTCGCCGTCGTAGCGGCCGGACAGCCACAGCACCTTGCCGTCGGCGGAGACACCGCCCATGTCGGGGCTGCCGCCGTCGGGCAGCTGCCACTTCTTGGTCAGCTTGTCCTGTGTGAAGTCGAAGACGGAGATCGTGCCCTCGCCCCGGTTGGACACGTACATCTCGCGGGAGTCGCGGCTGACGTACAGGCCGTGGCAGCCCTTGCCGGTGGGGATCAGGGTGGGCTCGGTGAATTTGTCGCCGTCCAGGACCCACATGCCGTGGGCCATCATGTCGGCGATGTAGAACTTCTTGCCGTCGGGCGAGACCTTCACGTCCTGCGGCATGGCTCCCTCGAACGGCAGCCGCTGCTGCCCGACGACCTTCATCTTCTCGGTGTCGACCTTGAGCAGTTCGCCGCTGAACTCGCAGGAGACGATGAAGTAGCGCCCGTCGAGGGAGAAATCGGCGTGGTTGACGCCGTAGCAGGAGACCGGGACCGTCTTCCTGATCTTCATGGTGTGCGGGTCGCGGAAGACCAGTTCACGGTCGAGGGAGGCCATGACGAGGGCGTACCTGCCGTGGGGCGTGAAGTAGAGGTTGTACGGGTCGTGGACCTCGACCTCCTTGCCCGCCTTGCCGGTCTTCGGGTCGATCGGGGTGAGGGTGTGGCCGCGGTTGTTGTTGACCCAGAGCGTCTTCAGGTCCCAGGAGGGGACGACGTGCTGGGGCTGGCGGCCCACCGGGATGGTCTCGATGACCTCGTACGTCTTCGGGTCGATGACGGAGACCGTGTCGGACCCGGTGTTGGGTACGTAGACCCGGGACGGGAAGTCCTTGACCACGGGGGACAGTTTGTTCGGGCGGTCGGCCGCGTACACGTCCTCGGGATCGAGGACGGGCGGCATCCCGGGCAGTCCCCGCACGGGCTTCTTCTCGCGCGGCGCGGGCACGGCGGCCTTGGTGGCGCGTGCCTCGGAGGTCCGTTCCCCGCCCCCGGTGCCGCAGGCGGCGAGGACGGCGAGGGCGGCGCCCGCGACGAGGGCGCTTTTGACAAGGTGGCGGTGCATTGCACCATTTAAGGTCGGGTCCACGGGGAAACCGGTGATTCGCCCGATCGGCGGCCGGGCGAGCCGGCGCAGGTCACACCCCCTAGCGGTCGTTGACGCGCATCTCGAACCACGTGGTCTTGCCCCGGGGCAGCAGATCGACCCCCCAGCGGTCGGCCAGCTTGTCGACGAGGAACAGGCCCCGGCCGCTGATGTCCAGCTCCTGGACCGGCATCAGACAGGGCAGCCCCCGGGAGGGGTCGCGGACCTCGACGCGGATCCAGCCGCGGCGCCGGTGCAGACGCAGCCCGAAGACCCGGGCGCCGGTGTGGCGTACGGCGTTGCCCACCAGCTCGGAGACGAGCAGGACGGCGTCCTCCGTGGTCTTGGGGGTGAGCCCCCAGTGGCGCAGGACGACGACCTGGGTCAGCCGCCGGGCGGTGGCCGCGGACTCGGGGCGGGACGGCAGCGACACCTCCGCCTCCGTCGGATTGCCGTACAACTCCAGCGCCTTCAGCGCGCGTTCGTCCTCGACGGTCGGCGACCAGCGCGCCGCGGCCGCATGCGCGTGCCCCCGCGGCTGTTCCGTACCCTCCAGCCCCGCCATGCCCCCATCATGGCCGCCCGGAGGGCCCCTGGGGGCCGTTCCCGGGGAAAACGGCCCCGGGGGCGGGGGACCGAGCGGCGAGCCTCCGACATATGCCATGGGCACTTCGGAGGCGTCCACGGCCCGTCTGACCTGAGGCGATGACCCGTCGCGGGGCAAGCGACCCGGACACGCGGCCGGACACGCTCAAGGCTGCCTCAAGGCCGCCGTGAACCGCCCTATCGAGGGACCCGGATCAGACAGGGCGTCAATTGCAACCCCCGGGAGGGGCCTTCAGAGGAACTTCGCCTTGCCCGGCCCCTCCTCCACGAAGCTGCGCATGCCGCGCTCGCGGTCCTCGGTGGCGAACAGGCCCGCGAACCAGTTCCGTTCGATCGCCAGGCCCGTCTCGATGTCCGTCTCCAGGCCCGTGTCGATCGCCTCCTTGGCGGCGCGCAGGGCGAGGGCCGGGCCCTGCGCCAGCTTCGCGGCCCAGGCGTGCGCCTGCGCGTACACCTCGTCGGCGGGCACGACCCGGTCGACCAGGCCGATCTCCTTCGCCTCGTCGGCGTTGACCATCCGGCCGGTGAAGATCAGGTCCTTGGCCTTGGAGGGGCCGACCAGGCGGGCCAGGCGCTGGGTGCCGCCCGCGCCGGGGATCAGGCCGAGCAGGATCTCCGGCTGGCCGAGCTTGGCGTTCTCGCCGGCGATGCGGTAGTCCGCGCACAGCGCGAGTTCACAGCCGCCGCCGAGCGCGTAGCCGGTCACGGCCGCGACGACCGGCTTGGGGATCCGGGCCACCGCCGTGAACGAGTCCTGCAGGGCGCGGGCGCGCAGGACCATCGCGGTGTGGTCCATCGCCTGCATCTCCTTGATGTCCGCGCCGGCCGCGAACACCTTCTCGCCGCCGTAGACCACCACGGCCCGCACGTCCTCGCGGGCCCCGGCCTCCTCGGCGAGTTCCTTCAGCCGGTCCTGCGTGGCGATGTCCAGCGCGTTCATGGGCGGGCGGTCGAGACGGAGCGTGCCGACGCCTTCAGCGACTTCGAGAGAGACGGTCATGGCAGCAGGTTAACGGGGGCTAACGGGAGAGGCCCCGGTGCTGTCCGTCACACCGGGGCCTCGTCATTCGCTCAGAGCTACTTCTTCCACTTCTCCCACGACATGTTCCAGCCGTTGAGCCCGTTGTCCGGGTCGACGATCCGGTCCTCGGAGTTCTTGACGACCACCACGTCGCCGACCATCGAGTGGTTGAAGAACCACGCGGCCGGCGTCTTCTTGTCCCAGCCGCCGCGCACGTCGCGCAGGCCGATGCAGCCGTGGCTGGCGTTGTGGTTGCCGAAGGCGCCGCCCGCCCAGTAGTTGCCGTGCAGGAAGGTGCCGGAGGTGGTGAGGCGCACGGCGTGCGGGACGTCCTTGATGTCGTACTCGCCGCCGTAGCCGACGGTCTCGCCGTTCATCCGGGTCACCGTGAGCATCTCGCTGATGACCATCTGGCCGTTCCAGGTCTCCATTCCGGGCTGGCCGGTGGTGACCGGGATGGTCTTGAAGACCTCGCCGTCGCGCATGACCTTCATCGTGAGCTTCTTGGCGTCGACGACGGAGACCTGGTTGCGGCCGATGGTGAACTCGACCTTCTTGTCCTGCTCGCCGTAGACGCCGGGGCGGCCCTCGACGCCGTCGAGGCCGAGGTCGACGGTCACCTTGGTGCCGGGCTTCCAGTACTTCTCGGGGCGGAAGTCAAGACGGTCGTTGCCGAACCAGTGGCCCTCGACGTCCACGGCCGGTTCCGTCCTGATGCGGATGGCCTTCTCGACGTCGTCGGGGTTGGTGATGCCCCGGCTGAAGCGGATGGAGAACGGCATGCCCACGCCGACCTTGGAGCCGTCCTCGGGGGTGAAGGTGCCGATGAAGGTGTTCTTCGGCGTCAGGGTCGCGAAGCCCGCGTCCTCCGCGGCCGTGCGGCCCTCGGCGTCCTTGGCGACCGCGTGGACCGTGTACGTGGTGGCGGCGGCCAGGTGGGTCGACGGCGTCCAGGTGGCGCCGTCGCCGGATATCTCGCCGTCGACCTTCTTGCCCTTGGTGTCCTTGACCACGACCTCGGTCAGCTTGCCCTTGGCGGCGGTCACCTTCAGCGTCCCGCTGGTGTCCACGGACTTGGCGCCGTCCTTGGGCGTGATGCCGACGACGGCCTCGGACTGCTTGCTCTGCGCGGCGTCCGCGCCCTGGCCGGTGCCCCCGCCGGAACCGGAGCCGGTCCCCCCGCCGCCGCACGCCGTGACGGCGAACAGCAGCCCGCCGAGTATCAGCGCGAGCAGTCCGCTGCGGCCCCTCACCGACGCCCCCGATATCGGTCGCCCGTTCACGTCGTTCTCCCCTCCCCGGGCCTGGTCAGGCCCGCACCCCTGCGCGTGTCCCCCGCGCACCGGCGAATAGTAACCACAGGTCGCACGGCATCGGCGGCCCGTGATTGTCACTGTTCGGTCCCAACGGAACGCCGGGTCAACCCACCCCTGTGTACCGCTACTTCACCGCACTGCCCGCCTTCCATGCGTTCCAGCCCATATTCCAGCCTCCGAGCCCGTTGTCGGGAGCAACCCTTTTGTCTTTGCTGCGGACCACCTCGACGACGTCCCCGACGAGGCTGCGGTCGAAGAACCAGCCGGCCGGGGTGTCCGAGCCGCCGCCCTTCACATCGCGCAGTCCGATACAGCCGTGACTGACGTTGGTCCGGCCGAAGACGGTGTGGTGGGCCCAGTAGTTGCCGTGCAGGAAGGTGCCGGATTCGGTCAGGCGCATGGCGTGCGGGACGTCCGGGATGTCGTACTCGCCCTTGCCGTCGCGCTTCTTGAAGCCGACCGTGGCGCCGTTCATCCGGGTGACGTCGTGCATCTCGGTCACCACCATCTTGCCGTTGTACGTGGTGGTCCCGGGCGCCCCGGCCGTGACCGGCACGGTGGCGAGCACCTCGCCGTCGCGCCGCACCTCCATGGTGTGCCGGGCGGCGTCGACCACGGAGACCTGGCTGCGGCCGACGGTGAAGGAGAACGTCTTGTACTGGAGGCCGTAGACCCCGGGCGCCCCCTCGACGTCCCGCAGGCGCAGGTCCACGGTGACCTGGGTGCCCGGTTTCCAGTAGTCCTCGGGGCGGAAGTCGAGGCGCGCCCGGCCGAACCAGTGCGGGCGGATCTCGACGGCCGGGCGGGCGGTGACCCGCACCGCGCGTTCGACGGCGGCGCGGTCGGCGATCTCGCGGTTGAACTCCAGCGAGACGATCATGCCGGTGCCGACCGTGGCCCGGTTCTCCGGACTGACGTAGCCGATGAAGCGTTCCTCCGGGACATACGTCGTGAACGTGGTGTGCCGGGCGGAGCGGCGTCCGTAGCCGTCCACGGCCACCGCGTCGATCGTGTACTCGGCGGCCAGCGCGAGCCGCTTGTCCTCGGGCTCCCAGGACAGCCCGTCGGCGGAGAGGTGCCCGGGCACCGGTGACTCCTGCGCGTCCTGGGACCGGACGACCTTCACCGACTCCAGCCTGCCGTCGGGCACACGCACCCGCAGCTTCCTCCCGGGGCGCACACCCCTGCTGCCGTCGTCGGGCGAGACCCGGATGACGTCCTCGGGCGCCGGGGGCGCGCCGAACACCCCCGCGATCCCGCCCGCGTCGTCCGAGGTACAGCCGGTGGCCCCGGTCAGGAGCCCTGCCCATGTCACTACGGCGGCCAGCGCGGCCCTCGCGCGCCGCGCGCGCCCTTGTACGTGCCTCACGAGGTGCCCAACGACCGGCCGCGGCCCCGGGAAACGACCATGCCCGCCCCCGGGGAAACGTGAGTGCGACCCACGCTCTGGGCAGAACAGTGGGGAGGACGACGCGCAGGGGAGCCGCGACCCGGGCCGCAGCAGAGCCGCACCCCTCTGTCCCCCGTCGTCCCACGAGCCGCGGGAGGCTGACAGGTGTCCAGCGCAGCCGAGCAGGAGGCGGTGGCCGGTCATCAGGCCACCGGGAACGGGCGCCAGGCCGCCGCCGTGAACGGCGCGCGGCGGGCCGCGCCACCGCCCGCGGTGCCCGCCCGGCCGGGCGCGCCGACGCCGCTGGGCGCCCGGTTCCGGGTCGGCCCGGACGGGGTGGCGGGGACCAACTTCGCCCTGTGGGCGGGCGGTGCCGAGGGGGTCGAGCTGTGCCTCTTCGACGACCGGGGCAAGGAGTCGCGGGTCCGGCTCGCCGAGCTGACCCACGAGATCTGGCACGGCTTCGTCCCGGGCGTGCTGCCGGGGCAGCGCTACGGCTACCGGGTGCACGGCCGCTGGGACCCGTGGACCGGCGCCCGCTGGAACCCGGCGAAGCTGCTCCTCGACCCGTACGCCCGTGCCGTGGACGGTGACTTCGCTCTGCCCCCGGAGGTCTACGGGCACGTGCGCGACTGGCCGCAGCAGCACGTCGCCGACACCGTGCGCGACGACCGGGACTCGGCGCCGTACGTCCCGAAGGGTGTCGTCGTCCACGATGACGACGACTGGGCGGACGACCGCCGCCCGAAGACGCCCTGGGCGGACTCGGTGATCTACGAGCTGCACGTCAAGGGCTTCACCCGGCTGCACCCGGGCATCCCCGAGGAGCTGCGCGGCACCTACGCCGGCCTCGCGCACCCGGCGGCGATCGAGCACCTGGTGAGGCTGGGCGTGACGGCGGTGGAGCTGCTGCCGGTGCACCAGTTCGCGCACGAGGACCATCTGCTGCGCAGAGGCCTGCGCAACTACTGGGGCTACAACTCCATCGGCTACTTCGCGCCGCACGCGGGCTACGCGGCCTTTGGGACGACCGGCCAGCAGGTCGGCGAGTTCAAGCGCATGGTGCGCGCCCTGCACGCGGCCGGGATCGAGGTCATCCTCGACGTGGTCTACAACCACACGGCGGAGGCGGGCGAGCTGGGGCCGACGCTGTCGCTGAAGGGCATCGACAACCGCGGCTACTACCGCCTCCAGGACGATCCCCGCCGCTACGCCGACTACACCGGCTGCGGCAACACCCTGCACGTGGTCCAGCCGCAGGTGCTGCGGCTCATCACGGACTCCCTGCGGTACTGGGTGACGGAGATGGGCGTGGACGGCTTCCGCTTCGACCTGGCGGCGGCGCTGGCCCGCTCCATGCACGACGTCGACATGCTCTCCCCGTTCCTGGCGGTCATCGCCCAGGACCCGGTGCTGCGCCGGGTGAAGCTGATCGCCGAGCCGTGGGACGTGGGGTCGGGCGGCTACCAGGTGGGGGCGTTCCCGCCGCTGTGGACGGAGTGGAACGACCGGTACCGGGGCGCCGTCCGGGACTTCTGGCGGCACGCGCTGCCGGACGTACGGGAGATGGGCTACCGCCTGTCGGGCTCCAGCGACCTGTACGCCTGGGGCGGCCGCAGGCCGTACGCGTCCGTCAACTTCATCACCGCGCACGACGGTTTCACCCTGCGCGACCTCGTGAGTTACGGGCGCAAGCACAACGAGGCCAACGGCGAGGGCAACCGCGACGGCACGGACGACAACCGGTCCTGGAACTGCGGCGCCGAGGGCGAGACGGACGACGAGGGCATTCGGGCGCTCAGGCGGCGGCAGCTGCGGAACCTGCTGACCACGCTGCTGCTGTCGACCGGTGTGCCGATGCTGGTCGCGGGCGACGAGCTGGGCCGCACGCAGGGCGGCAACAACAACGCGTACTGCCAGGACAACGAGATCGGCTGGGTGGACTGGGGCCTGCTCCAGGACCCGGGCTGGAAGGCGCTGTCCGTGCTGACGTCGCGGCTGATCGGGCTGCGCCACCGGCACCCGGTGCTCCGGCGCCGGGCCTTCTTCTCGGGCCGCGCCCAGACCGCGGACGGCCTGCGCGACCTGGCCTGGTTCACGTCCCGGGGCACCGAGATGACGGAGCAGGACTGGTACGCGCCCGCCGCCACGCTGGGCATGTATCTGTCCGGCCGGGACATCCCGGGCCGGGACGAGCGCGGCGACCAGATCCTCGACGACAGCTTCCTCGCCGTCCTGCACGCGGGCGAGGAGCCGGTGAGCTTCGTGCTGCCGGGGCCGCCCTGGGCGGAGCGGTACGAGGTCGTCGTCGACACGAGTCTGGAGGAGCAGGCGGAGGCGCCGGGGGTGGAGCACGCGGCGGGGACGGAGATCACCGTGCCGGCGCGGGCGGTGCTGCTGCTGCGGGTGACGGGCTGAGGCATCGTTTCGCCAGGCATCGTTCCGCCAGGCTCCGGCGACGGCGGCCCGCCGACCTGGTGGTCGGCGGGCCGGTGCGGGTTTCTACGCCTGTGACGCCGGCGCGAGCTGGGTCGCGGCGGGAGTCGACGGCGCCGGGGCGCCGCGCCCGTGCTGGGAGTACGACAGGACGCCCGTGAGGACGATCCTGAGGACCTCGCGCAGTTCGATGTGGAGCGGTACCCGCCCGCCCGGGTTCTGCGACCAGCGGTAGAGCAGGCCCAGGTACGAATCACGGAGGATGTTGCCGACCCTCATCGGATCGATGTCGAAGGCGACCTCCCCGCGCTGGCGCCCGGCTTCGATGATGTCGGCGAAGACCTGGCCCGCGTAGGGCTCTTCGAGGAGCGGCTGGCCTGCCTTCACCCACGCCTGGAGCATGGCGGCGGTGATCTCCCGCTCGGACTCGTTGAACTCCGCCAGGGCCGCCATGCACCTCTCCAGGTGCACCGTCACGTCGTCGTTCCGGGACTTCATCGACTCTTCCATGCACAGCTCCAGGCGCCGCTTGCGGGCCTCGGCCCAGGCGGTGACCAGGTCTTCCTTGCGCTGGAAGTAGTTGAAGAAGGTGCCCCGGGCCACGTCGGCGTGCTCGGCGATCTGGTCGATCGTGGTGCGGTCGTACCCCTGCTCCGCGAAGAGGGTCAGGGCAGAGGTGTAGATGCGGTCCCGAACCCGCTGCTTGCTGCGCTCTCTGCGCCCGAGAGGCCGGGCAGGTTCAGAGGCCATGTGCTTCCTCGCCTTCTCACGTCGTTGTGCGGGCTCCCCCGGCCATGAAAAAAATTATACCACGGTACATCTATGAGTCATGGTCTTCGTTTTCCTGAGGGGACGTCAGGGCAGTGACATCAGGGCCGTGACGCCACGGAAGCGGCGATCACACCGATGGGTTCGCGGCCCAGCAGCCGTGTGGCGGGTATGTCGACACCCGCCGTGCGGTGCAGGCGCACCCTGAGCTCGGTCGCCAGCAGGGAATCCAGTCCCAGGGTCCGCAGCGGTCTGCGCGGGTCGAGCCGGGTCGCCGAGAGGCCCAGCACGGTGGCGGCCTGCTTCAGGACGTCGTCGGGCGTGGGGGCGCGCCCGGGGGCCGTGGTCGTGGGAACCGGTACCGGCACCGGCACCGTGCCTTCCGCGGCGAGTGCCTCGTGGGCGGGGCCCGCAGCCCGGTGACGCAGTCGTATGTCACGGAACTCCGCGATCACATGGCCGTCCTCGGCCGTCAGCCACACGTCACAGCGTGCGTCGTCCGTGCCGTCCGAGGGGGTGAAGCGGGCCACGCACCAGTGGTCACGGCCGACTCCCGCCTCGTCCCGGACCAGGACGCGGCCGAAGGACACCGGCACGTAGTCGTCCGGCCTGCCCCCTGCCCCCGTGGAGTGCGGCCACGCGGCGAGCATCGTCAGCAGCCCCGCTTCGAGCCCCGTCGCCGCACCGGGCGAGCGGCGCATGCGAGCCACCGATTGGCCGTCGGAGCACCACAGTTGCGCCACGGTGCACAGGGCCGCGTCGATGGTGTAGCCGCGGCCCTGTGCACGGCGGTAGAACTCCGCCGCCGGCACGTACGCGGTGCACCGGGTCAGGGCGGCGTCCAGCAGCTCCCGGCCGTACGGCTCGGCGGGGCCGGTGGTGCGGAACCTGCCGGTCATGCAGAGCTCACCGTCCCGGGTGCCGTCCGCGGTGCGCAGCGCGGTGACGGTGAAGACAAAACAGCCCTCCTCCGCGGCGGGCGTCAGGACCACGCGTACCGCGGCATCGCGGGCGTGTTCCAGCTCCCAGGGCCGGTCCCCGAACTCGACGTCCTCCAGCACGCCGTCACCGGCCTCCCCGATGCCGTCCGCCGCCCGCAGGACGGCCTTGACGTAGAGCACCGGCGGTACGACGGCCGCGCCGCCCCGGGTGCGGACGCTCTGCCCCAGGTCGGCCAGGCCCAACTCGCGCAGTTCGACCTCCCGTACGTGCTCGGCCGGCGCGGCCGGCGCCGGAGCCGGGGCCGGCTCCTTCCTGAACTGTTCCTGGTCCCAGGCGTACGTCGGCAGCGGCACCCGTGGCGCGGTTCCCTGGAAGTAACGGTTCCAGTCGACGCGTCCGCCGTGGGAGAAGAGCTGCCCGAGCGCGCGGGTGAGGTTCTCGCCGTCGTCCTGGTGGCGCTTCAAGGTGGCGACGGCGGCCGGTGCGGCGCCCTGTTCGCCGAGGACCGCCGTGACGGACTGGACGAGCAGCGGGTGCGGGCTGACCTCCAGGAACACCGTCTCCTCCTTGGCGGCCGCCCGCACGGCCTCGACGAAACGCACCCGCTCGCGGAGGTTGTCCGCCCAGTAGGCGGCGTCCAGTTCGGGTCCGTCGACCGGCTCGCAGCGGGTGGTGGAGAACATCGCGGTAGTTGCGGGCAGCGGCGTGAGGTGGGCGAGGGCGTCGGTCAGGTCGTCCCGCAGGTCCGCCATGTACGGGGAGTGGGACGCCACGTTGACCTTGACGGGCCGGCAGGACACCCCTTCGGCCTGGAGGCGTTCGGCGATGCGGTGCAGAGCGTGCGCGTCCCCGGCGAGGACGGTACTCGCGGGGGCGTTCTCCGCCGCGACGCACACCGTGTCGCCGTAGGGTGCCGCCGCGTCCGCCGCGCTCAGCGCGTCGAGTTCGACGGCCAGCATCGCGCCGCGCCCCGCCCGGCTCTGCATCAGGGAACTGCGCCGGCAGATGACGGAGGCGGCGTCCTTCAGCGACAGCGCCCCGCAGACCTGGGCGGCGGCCACCTCACCCATGCTGTGCCCGACGCACAGGTCGGGTTCGACGCCCTTGGCGCGCAGGAGCGCGGCCAGTGACACCTGCACGGCCCACAGCAGGGGCTGCACCACCGCGACGTCGTCGGGGAGTTCCCGCGGCGGTGCCACCTCGCCGTCGCCGGTCAGCAGGCCGATGACCGACCAGCCCAGCTCCTCCCGGACGGCCGCGTCGCATTCCGTCAGGGTCCGGCGGAACACCGCCTCGGAGGCCAGCAGGCGGCGGCCCATGCCGAGCCACTGCGAGCCCTGCCCGGGAAAGACGAACGCGGTCCGGCACTCGCCCGTGAATCCGGCGTCGGCCGTCCCTCCGTCCGGGGTCTGTTCGCCCTCGGCCAGGGCGCGCAGGGCGGCGGCGAGTTCGCCGTGGGTGCGGCCGACGGCCCACAGGCGGTGGGGGTGGGCGTCACGTCGTGTCGCGGCGGTGTGACAGATGTCGCGCAGGGGGAACGCGCGTCCCTCGTCGCCGTCCAGGAAGTCGGCGTAGCGCGCGGCGAGCCGGCTCAGGGCGGCCGGGGTGCGGGCGCTGAGCAGCAGCAGCTGCGGCTCTTCGGGAGCGTCCGCGGCGTCCTGCGGGAGCTGCCCGGTGCGCGGCTCGGGCACGTACTCGCCGACGATCACGTGCGCGTTGGTGCCGGACAGGCCGAAGGAACTGACGCCCATGAGCGCGGCCCGGCCGCCGGGCACGAGCGGGGTGTTGCGGGTGACGCAGGTGAGGGGGGCGGTGTCCCCGGCCAGGACGGGGTGCGGAGTGCGCAGGTGCAGGGACGCGGGGATGGTGCGGTGCCGGGCGATGAGCACGGTCTTGATCAGGCCCGCGATCCCGGCGGCGGCTTCGGCGTGGCCGATGTTGGTCTTGACGGAGCCGATGGGCAGCGGACGGGACCGGGACCGTCCTTCGCCTCCCACGGCCTGCGCCAGGGCGCGCAGTTCGACGTCGTCCCCGACGGGGGTGCCGGTGCCGTGTGCCTCCACGTAGTCCAACCGGTCCGGGGTGATGCCGGCGCTGCGGCAGGCCGAGCGGATCATCTCGGTCTGTCCGGACACGGCGGGCTGAAGCAGCGTTCCGCTGCCCCGGCCGTCGTTGGTGACGGCGCTTCCCCGCAGTACGGCGAGGACCTGGTCGCCGTCGCGCAGGGCGTCGGGCAGCCGCTTGAGCAGGACGGTCCCCACTCCTTCGCTGCGGACGAAGCCGTCGCCGGAGGCGTCGGCGAACTTGCAGCGTCCGTCGGGGGCGAGCATGCCGCCCTGGGAGTAGGTGATGGCGTCGGACGGCGAGAGCACGGCGTTGACTCCCGCGGCGACGGCCAGGTCGCTCTCCCCGGTCAGCAGACTCTGCCGGGCCAGGTGCACGGCCACCAGGGACGAGGAGCACGCGGTGTCGACCATCAGGCTGGGCCCGCGCAGGTCGAGGGCGAAGGAGAGGCGCCCGGCGGTCATCGTCCGCAGCCGGCTGCCCGCCATCCCGTGCACGTCCTGCTGCCCGTCGGACTCCGCCAGGTCCGCGTACTCGGCGGTCGCCTGGCCCACGAAGACACCGGTGCGGCTGCCCGCCAGCGAGGACGGGAGGATGTGGGCGTCCTCCAGTGCTTCCCAGACGACCTGGAGGAGGACCCGCTGCTGAGGGTCCATGGCCAGTGCCTCGCGCGGGGCGATGCCGAAGAAGGCGGCGTCGAAGCCGTACAGGTCGTCGATGAACCCGCCGTGCCGCGAGACGGTCGTGCCCGGTTCGCCCGGCCGCGTCGAGTGGTACCGCCGCACGTCGAACCGGTCCTGGGGCACGGGTGTGACGGCGTCGGTGTTGCGCTCGAGCAGGTGCCAGAACTCCCCCGCCCCGTGCGCTCCCGGAAATCTGCATCCCATCCCGACGATCGCGATGTCAGGCATGCCGCCTTGCTGCACGAAGCCCCCCTCGGTCCTGTGGTGTCAGGTCCAAAAGTAAACCAGAGACCAAGTTTGACTTCCAGTTGACCCGATGAACGGCGAGAGAAGAGTGTGTCACGGGCGCATTTCCCCCAGCTTCCCAAGGTGGTTGACCTGTCGCTTCCTTGTATAGGGCGGTGAGCTGGCGCGCGACACCGGTCAAAACATGGGCTACAGTCCATTGATACACCGCTACACACCTGAGCGAGGAGGACGGATGATCGCCAGAGTGCTGGGCCCCCTGCGCGTGACCATGAACGGCGTGTCGGTGGTTCCCACGGCGCTGAAGGCCAGAAAGCTCCTCGCCGTGCTCATCCTGAACCGGGGCCGCGTGGTGCAGCGGGCCGCCATCGAGCGCGAACTGTGGGGCCTCGACGTGCCCATGAGCGCCTCGACGGGCATCCAGAACTGCGTCATGCAGATCCGCAAGAGCATCGGCCACGCCCTCGCCGGCGGCCCCTCGGACCGCCTCCCCAAGGAGACGCTGATCACCGAGGCCACCGGTTACCGGCTCGAAGTCCCCGGCGAGCAGTTCGACATCGTCGGCTACCACCGGCTCGTGTCGGCGGCGGGAGAGGCGGAGGCCAGGGGGGACCTGTCACAGGCGTCGGCGCAGCTGAACAACGCGCTGAAGCTGTGGCGTGACGCGCCCCTGGCCGATGTGCCGGCCGGGCCCGTCCTGCACCCGCACGTGCTGCGGCTGGAGGAGGACCGCAAGGCGGTGCTGAGCCAGCGCGTCGGCCTGGACCTGCGGCTGCGCCGTTACGCCGAGGTCATCGGCGAACTGCACGCCCTCGTGGCGCTCAACCCCTATGACGAGGTGCTGCACGAGTACCTGATGCTGGCGCTGTACCTCTCCGGGCGTCGCAACGACGCGCTGGCGGCCTACCAGGGCGTGCGCACCGCGCTGACCGACGGGATCGGCCTGGAGCCCTCCCACCGTCTGCGTCGCCTCCAGCAGCAGATCCTGAACTGCGACGACGCGCTGGAGCACACGTTCCTGGACGACCGCTCCCCCCACCTCGTCGGGGCGTAGTGCCCATCAGTGGACAAGTACCCCCGTGCGGGCGGCCGTCAGGGACGCGAGGAGCTCTTCGAGCAGGACGCCCTGGCCGTACGGGGTGAAGGGGAAGAAGTGCCCGCCCTGGGCGAGCCGGCAGCGGAACGGGCCCGATGTGAAGCGGCCCCACAGGGGCAGCACCTCCGGCGGGACGAGCGGATCGTCCGTACCGGCCAGTGCGGTCACCGGCACGGTGAGCCGCAGCGGCTCCACGGCGCGCAACGCGTCCCGCGCGAGCGCGAGGTCATGGGCCAGGACCCGCCGTGCGGGGCTGAGCGACGGGTCGTGCAGGGCGTCGGCGGGCAGCCGGTGGCCGGCGAAGATCTCGGCCAGTTCGGCGGCCCTGCCCGGGAGTTGCGGGCGGGGCCGGCTTCGCGCGCCCGGTTGCGAACAGCTCACGACCAGGCCGTCGCAGTGTCCGCCGGCGTCGGCGACGGCGAGCGCCAGCAGCCCTCCCAGACTGTGGCCGTAGAAGACGGTCGGGGCGGGGTCGAGGGCGTTCAGTTCCCGGCGGACGGCCGGCACGGCGGCGGCCGGCGTCGTACGGGGTGGGAGGCTCGCGCGCCGCTCCCGCCCGGGCAGGGTGACGGCCACGACCTCCACCGCCTCCGGCAGAGCGGCCAGGACGCTCGCGTAGCGCTGCGGGCCGGCGCCCGCGTGGGGGAAGACGACGACGCGGCTGCCGCGGTCTGCGGAGGGCCGCAGCACATGCGTCCAGTCCTCGGAGTCGGAAGCCATGCTCATTCCTCGGTGGGTCGGGGCCAGGGGAGGGCCGTACAGCGCCCGTGCCGGGCGGGGAGCGTGCTCCCCGCCCGGCACGGACCTCGCGGCGTGGGGCTCAGGCCGACGTGATGACGAGCGCGGCGTTGTGGCCGCCGAACCCCAGCGACGTGCTGACGGCGACGTCCACCGGGGTGGTGCGGGGTTCGCCGCCGACCACGTCCAGGTCGATGGCGGGGTCCGGGTTCTTCAGGTTCGCCGTCGGCGGCACCGTGCCGTGCTGCACGGCCAGCACCGTGTACGCCGCCTCGATGGCGCCCGCGGCGGCCAGCGCATGGCCGGTGACCCCCTTGGTCGACGTGACCAGGGGCGTGCCACCCAGGACACGGCGCAGCATCCTGCCCTCGACGAGGTCGTTCATCGCGGTGGCCGTGCCGTGCGCGTTGACGTGCCGGACGTCGGCGGGGCCGGCGCCCGCGTCCGCCAGGGCGGCGCGCAGGGCCCGCTCGATGCCCTCCCCGTCGGGATGCGGGGCGGTGGCGTGGTGGGCGTCGGAGGAGGATCCGTAGCCGCTGACGACGGCGCGGATCCTCGCACCCCTGGCGCGGGCGTCCGCCTCCCGTTCCAGGACCAGCACACCGGCCGCCTCGGCGGCCACGAAACCGTCCCGTTCCGCGTCGAACGGTTTGCCGGCGTGCTCGGGCGCGTCCCCCGACTTGGACAGGGCGCCCATCTTGCACAGCCCGGCCATCACCGTCGGGGTGAGCGCGGACTCACTGGCACCCGCCAGCACGATGTCGCAGGCGCCGGAGCGCAGCAGGTCCCGGGCGGTGCCGATGGCGGTCGCCCCGGACGCGCACGCGGTGGCGGTGACCAGACTCGGCCCCCGGGCACCGACGTCGATCGCCACGTAGCCGGCGAGCATGTTCGGCATGTACTTCGTCACGAGCAGGGGCGAGACCTTGCCGGCGCCGCGCTCGCGTAGTGTGTCGTGCTGTTCCGCGAAGGTGGCGGCGCCGCCGAGCGAGTTGCCGAGCACCACCCCGACCCGGGTGCCGTCCCAGGCCGTCGAGTCCCATCCGGCGTCGGCGACGGCCATCCGGGAGGCCACGAGGGCCAGTTGGACGAAGCGCTCCAGCTGCCAGCCGGCGAAGCCGCCCAGCAGGTCACCGGCGTCGAAACCCGGTACCCGGCAGGAGAAGTCGACCGACAGCTCGGTGAGTGCGGGGTCGCGCGTGGCGCAGGAGCGTCCTGACAGCACCCGCTCCCAGTTCTCCTCCAGGCCGATTCCGGCCGGGGTCACCAGGCCCAGGCCGGTGACGGCTGTGCCGTGCGTGGAACCGTCCGCCATCAGACCGCCGCTCCCTTGGCCGACAGCAGCTGGACCAGGTCGTCCAGGGTGTGGTCCTCGGTGAGTTCACCGTCGGCTATCTCGACCCCGAACTCCTTGTCCAGGACGAGGCCGAGCTCGATCAGGACCAGGGAGTCGAAGGACAGTTTGCCGAGCGTCACCTCGGACGCGATGATCTCCGGCTTGACCTTGAACTGGTCGGAGAGAAGGACCGAGACCCGCTCCGCGATCGCCTGCATGGTGTGTCTCCTTGTGGTGCGGTGAGTGATGAGAGGTGGGGGTGGTTGTGAGGGGGAGGGGGCCGGCGTCAGGCCGCCGTGATGTCGGGCCATTCGAGGGCCACCGACCCCCAGGTGAGTCCGCCGCCGAACCCGCCGAGCACGACGCGCTGGCCGGGGAGCAGTTCGCCGTCGGCCGACGCGTCGGCCAGGGCCAGCGGGATCGAGGCCGCGACGGTGTTGCCGACCCGCTCGATGTTGGCGGGGAACCGTTCGAGCGGTACGTCGATGCGTTCGGCGACCGCCGCCAGGATGCGTGCGTTGGCCTGGTGGAGGACGACCTTGTCGATGTCCTCGACCGCCCAGCCCGCGGCGTCGGCCGTCGTCGTCACGGAGGCCGCCATGTGGCGCACGGCCTCCGCGAACACCGCACGGCCCTCCATGGTGAAGTAGGAGGCCTCCGGCGCGGCCGGCCGGCCGGTGGAACGCTGCCGTGAACCGCCGGCCGCCACCTGGATGAGGTCGCTCCGGCCGCCGTCGCTGCCGAGGTGGAGCCCCGTCAGGGCGCCCGGCTCCGTCGCCGCGCCGGCACGCAGGTACACCGCTCCGGCGCCGTCCCCGAAAATGGCCCGGGTCGTACGGTCGGCCGGGTCGAGGATGGTGGAGAAGGTGTCCGCCCCGATGACCAGGACGGAACGGGCGAAGCCCGCCTGGACGAAACCGGCCGCCGCCCCCAGCGCGTAGACGAAGCCCGTGCACACGGCGGCGATGTCGAACGCGCCGGCCCCGCCGAGCCCCAGCCGGTCGGCGACCTCGGGCGCGGTGGCCGGGCAGGGGCGGTCCGGGGTGCTGGTGGCGACCACGACGACGTCGGCCCGCTCCTCGCCCGCGGACTTCAGCGCCCTGCGCCCGGCCTCCACGGCGAGGTCGCCCGTCGACCCGCCCGGGTCGATGACGTGCCGTCGGCGGATCCCGGTCCGGCTGCTGATCCACTCGTCCGAGGTGTCCAGTTGCCGGGCGAGGTCGTCGTTGGTGACCACCGTGGGCGGGACCCAGGCGCCCAGGCCGGCGACGACCGCGGCGCGGTCCGGCCCGGTCATCCGGCGTCTCCGTCACCGCGGGAGTGGTCCGGGGTGTTGCTGTCAGCCACAGCCGTTGTCGCTGTCGTAGCCGTCACTGCGTCGTTCCTCCTGGCTGCTGTCTGGGTGCACCGATGTGCTGTGGCGCCGTCGGAGTTGTCAGCCTGGCAACGCGGGCTCCGCTTTCCCTCACGGGCGGCCCACGCAGGGGACATGTGCCGCTCACGTCGGCCGTGAGCGGCACATGAGTGGTGCGTAAGTGCGCGCTGCCAGCCTGGAATGCGTCCGGCGGCGGCCCTGTGCCGCGGTGCAGGCGAACGGCTCCGGACACCCCTTCACACGACCCCGCTCACGACCGCGCACGAGGAGAACTGAGTGCAGCAACGCAGGATTGGCACGAACGGCCCGGTGGTCTCCGCCATCGGTCTCGGCTGCATGGGGATGTCGGAGTTCTACGGTCCGACCGACGAGGCCCAGAGCCTGGCGACCCTCCAGGCGGCCCTGGACAGCGGGGTCACGCTGCTCGACACCGCCGACATGTACGGCAAGGGCCACAACGAGCGCCTGGTCGGCCGGGCCATCGCGGGCCGCCGCGACCAGGTGGTCCTCGCGACCAAGTTCGGCATCCGGCGCGACGACAGCGACCCGAGGCAGGGCCGGAACATCGACTCCAGCCCGGAGCACTGCCGTCGGGCCGTCGACGCCTCGCTGCAGCGCCTGGGCGTCGACCACATCGACCTCTACTACCTGCACCGCAAGAGCCCCGACATCCCCGTCGAGGAGACGGTCGGGGCCATGGCGGAGCTCGTGCGGGCCGGCAAGGTCGGGCACCTGGGGCTGTCCGAGGTGACCGCGCAGACCCTGCGCAGGGCGCACGCCGTCCACCCCATCGCGGCCCTGCAGACCGAGTACTCGCTGTGGACCCGCGAGGTGGAGGCGGAGGTCCTGCCGGTGGCCCGGGAGCTGGGCACGTCGCTCGTGGCGTACTCGCCGATCGGGCGGGGTTTCCTGACCGGTGCGATCAGCCGGCCCGAGGACCTGGACCCCACGGACTTCCGGCACTCGCACCCCCGCTTCCAGCAGGAGCACCTGGCGCGCAACGTCCGGATGGTCGAGCGGCTGCGCGAGCTCGCGGAGCTCTACGGGTGCAGCCCCGTCCAGCTGGCCCTGGCCTGGCTGCTGGCCCAGGGCGACGACATCGTGCCCATCCCGGGCACGCGCCGGACCGGCTATCTGCGCGAGAACGTCGCCGCCGCCGAACTGCGGCTCACCGACGAGCAACTGGCCGCCGTGTCGGCCGCGGTGCCCCACGACGTCGTCTCCGGCGAGCGCTACGACCCGGCGGGCATGGCGACCGTCGGCCACTGACGCCCGTCACTCTTCACTCTTCACTCTTCACTCTTCTTCACCACTAACGAGGACTCCATGGCAGACAAGCTCAAGCAGCTCAAGCTGGCCGCCGTCAACATCGACGGCGTCCTGCTGAACGACACCTTCAGCCCCGTCATCCACAACTTCATCGTCAGTCGCGGCGGCGAGTACACCGCCGACGTCGAGCGCAGCATCTTCTCCCAGCCGCAACTGGTCGGCGGCCAGGGCATGGCGAACGCGGCGCGCGTTCCGTGGACCGCCCAGGAGGCGATCGACGTCTACTTCAAGGAGCGCAAGGAGTACACCCGCGAGCACCCGGTCGAGCTGCTCGACGGCGCGATCGACCTGCTGCGCCGGCTGCGCGGGCTGGGACTGAAGACGGTCAGCTACGGCGGCCTCGACAAGTCGCACTTCGACCACTTCCTGGGCGAGCACGCCGACCTCTTCGACGAGCCCGGCTACGTCTGCACCAACGACTTCCGCCCCGGCCTGCGCGAGATCACCACCGAAGTCTTCGGCCTGAAGTACGACGAGGTGCTGTTCATCGACGACGTGGCCCGGGTGGCGGAGGTCGCCAAGGCCCTCGACATCCCCTTCATCGGCCACCCCAGCTCTTTCGAGCACAGCTTCCAGCCCCAGCTGATGCGCGAGAGCGGTGCCCGGCACATCGTCGACTCGCTGCACTCCATCGACGAGGAACTGCTGCGCACCCTCGACGCCGAGGCCGCCGCGC
>NZ_MUKA01000211.1 GCF_002150735.1 Streptomyces africanus | reverse complement strand
GCGGCCAGCCGGCCCGCCGCCATGAAGGAGCAGGCCCGCGAGGCGGCGGGCCGGCTGGCCGCGCTGTACGGACCCGCCCGCGACCTCCTCGCCGACGACCCCTGGCACGACCCGGACCTGGGCCGGCGCATCGCCCACCGGACCAACCTCCTGCTGTACCGACTTCGCAGCAGCCAGCAGGGGATCCTCGACCCCGCCGAGGCGGCCCTGCTCGCGCTCCTGCCGTTCCTCTACCAGGTCCACAGCGCGCACACGGCCGTGGCGCTGTCCCACGTGGACCCGACCGATCTGGGGAAGCAGCCGTCGAGCAGTCACGAGCGCCGGGCGTACGAGGTGCTGCTGAGCTCCCACAAGAGGCTCGTCCGCCAGGCCGTGCGGGGTGACACGCTCAAGGACCGGGCGGACGGGCGCCGGGAGATCGGGTGGTGGCTGTTCCACCAGTGGGCGAAGGGGCAGCCGGGAGACCTCCGGGGCGTGCTGACGGCGGCGGGCGGTGCCGGGACCGACATCGCGACCGTCTGCCGACCGGAACTGGTGGCCAGGCTGCTGGCCTGTGCGCAGGTGGCGCCGCGCAAGCTGTACGGGCGGGGCCTCGCCGGCTCGCTGCGCGAGGAGCCCTTCCAGCTCGACTTCGGCGGCCGGGAGTGGCAGCAGGTGCGCGAATGGCTGGTAGGACCGCTGTTCGCGATCGCCCACGCCCTCGCGATCGAGGTCACGGACCTTCCCTCGGCGGTCGTCCGGCATGTCGGCATCCCCGACCCGCTGGACCTGGACTGTCTGTTCACCACGGTCCGGGACGCGTCCTGGACCGCTCACCGGGACGTCCTCGGGCTCAAGGCGGCATGCGACCACCCCGCCGCCGTGGCCGCGCTGTCCGAGCACACGGAACTCGTGGACACCCTGCTGCGCGGCGCCCGGCGCGCGAAACTCGCCGAGGCGGCCGGCGCGCTGCCGGTGTACGCGCACGCCGACGAGGTGCACGAGGCGGACGACGGGGCCGGGCCCGGACCGGCCGGCGAGGTGATCCGGTTCCGGCTCGACGAGGAAAGCATCCAGGAACTCCTCATGGGCGAGAACCTCTACCGCGACCGCAGCCTCGCCATCCGGGAGCTGTACCAGAACGCCCTGGACGCCTGCCGCTACCGCCGGGCACGGCAGCACGCCCGCGACGGACGCGACACCTACGAGGGCGAGATCACCTTCGTCCAGGACTTCGACGAGGAGGAGGACCGCTACTACCTGGAGTGCGTGGACAACGGCATCGGCATGGACGAGACCGTCCTGGCGGACGTCTTCTCACGGGCCGGAGTCCGCTTCACCGACCTGCCCCGCTACCAGGAGGAGAAGCAGGACTGGGAGAAGCAGGGCATCACCGTCCATCCCAACAGCAGGTTCGGCATCGGTGTGCTCAGCTACTTCATGATCGCGGACGAGATCCGGGTCACGACCTGCGCGATGGACGGCGGCACCGGACGCCCCGAGGAGCTGACCGTTCTGATCACCGGCCCCGGCCACTACTTCAGGGTGCGCAGGACCGGACGGAAGGGACCTGTCGGCACCAAGGTGCGCCTCTATCTCCGGGACGGGGACAAGGCGCCGTCGTGTGTACGGGAGTTGCGCAGGCTGCTGGGACTGGCGGAGTTCCGTACGACCGCCCGGCACGGAAAGCAGGAGGCGATATGGAAACCCGGGGAACTGCGCCCGCGGGAGGCGCCCGGCAGCCGGGCCGAAGGCTTCGTCGCCCATGGGCGGACAGTCGCCTGGCCGGACGGCGCCTATGAGACCGACGGCCAGGTGATCTGGTGCCAGGACGGCGGTGGCATCCTCGTCGACGGCATCTACACCGAGCCCCGGGTACGGAGAGGGGTGCTGACCGACCCCGGCGATCACCGGCGCCTGCGCGGGGCGGTGGTCAATCTGACCGGGAGGACACGGCCCCGGGACCTGTCCGTGGACCGTACGGAGATCCTGGACGAGGACGTGTGCGAGCCGGTGGAGCAGCTCGTCGGGGCGGCACTGACGGCCTTGCTGGCCGCCGATCCTCCCCTGCTCGACTTCGAGTGGCTGTCCGAAGTGGCAGGGCACAGCCCACGGCTCGCGGACATCGTGACCGAAGCGGCCGGGGAGGCCGGGGTCGAGATGGACCTGTACGGTCATCCGGCGCCGGTCGCGAGGGTGGGGTTCTTTCCGCCGGACGTCCTTCTCGTCCATCGGGCCGACTCGGGCGTGTCCGAGTCGGAAGCGCAATCGGGCGGTACTCCCGCGGGCGACATCTTCGGCTCCCCTGACGACATCACGTTGCTGTGGCGGCTGCTCGCCCATCGGCCGAACGCCGAACTGACCACGCTGACCGCATTGGTCCCGGAACTGGCCCGGGCCGGAACAGCGCTCGCCGCCCGGCCCTCGGACATGTTGTTGCGCACCGACTCCGCAGGGTCCTGGAACCACGGAAGCTGGACCGGGCCGGAGGAGCAGGCCGATGTGATGGCCCGCCCGGGGCATGCCCTGTCCGTGGCGCAGTGCTGCGGGATGTCCTACGCGGCAGCCGTCGCGCGACTGGAGCAGCTCCGCCTGCCCACACCGGGCGGTGCCGACCCCGCCGCCGTGGTCGATCTGACCGGTGTGGCGTTGCTCGACGAGGATCACAGGGCCTACAGCAGCCGCTGGTGCGACCCCGCGCAGGAGGTGCCTCCCGGACACCTCCTCAAGGCGGCGGTGCTGTTGAACATCGGTGTCGACGAGGCGGCCGCCCGGTTGAAGGCCTTCGGCTTCACCGTCCAGGACGGGGGAGTTCCGAGGGAGACCCCCGAGGACTGGGTGGTGAGTCTGCTCAGCCGCGACCTCGACGCCGAGAGCCCCTGGCTCGACCTCCGTGAACCGGTCACCGCGGGACACGTCCTGTGCGGTGTCAGGAAACTACGCCGCCCCTTCGGCGAGTTGGTCGAGGTGCTCAGGGCATACGGGTTTCGACCGGATCTCGGTCCCATCGACGAGGAGGCCGCCGGGGAACTCCTGAGGCAGGGCGAGGAGTGGGGCTGGGACGAGGAAGCGGTCGAGCTCCTCGCGGTGGGAGAAGCGGTGCCGCCGGGCCTCCTGGCCCGCGCGGCGCTCAGATCGGATGCGTCTCTGTCCGACATCGCCCGCCGCGTCGCGGAGTTCGGGTTGTCCGTCAGCGCGCTCCCCGAGCATGCCGACCCGACGGACCCGTCGATTCTCAGCACCGATGGTCAGGAGCGCTACTGGCGCGCGATCAGTGACGACGTCCTCCTCCACTCCCTCGTGGAAGCCGCTCACAGAAGTGGGCTTCCGCCGTTGGCCGTGGCGGCCCGGCTTCGCGCCTACGGCCTTCGGGTGCCCTGGACGGAGCTACCCGAGAGGGTCGAGCCGGAGGACCCGGTCATGCTCCGCCAGGTCTTCGTCCATATGCCCCAGGATCCCGAACTCGTGCCGGACCAGCCTGTGCCCATGCTGGCGGTGATCCCGGTCGCCCGGGACCTGGGCAAGTCGCCCCGGGCCATTGTCGAGCGCCTCGCCTGCTACGGATTGCGCACGCCGTGCACCACGGCACCGGCCAAGGCGAGCCGAAACGACAGCGATCTCATCAACCCCTGGCTGGGCAACTCCGCCTGGGACTGGGACGAGCCCGTGCCGGCGCACCACCTGGTCTCCGTACCCCACCGTCTGTTGATGGAGCCGGATGAGGTCGTGAGCCGTCTGGCTGCCTTCGGGCTGCGCGTACCCGAACACGTGCTGGACTGCCTGGACGAGACCGACCGGCGTCTGTGCCTCGAGGAGCACGAGCAGGACGGAGACAGCCTCCGCCTCCCGCTGGCCCTGCGCGACTCGATCCGCGACTTCCTCCGCATTGCCCGCTTCTCCGGCCTGCCCCTCGACGACCTCCTGCCCCGGCTCACCCGCCTGGGCGTGGACCTCCCCCGCGTGGTCGACGCCGTCCGCGCCGCCCTGCCCCGAGTCCCCGGCCTGGTCATGACGCCCGAGGAGGTGCCGGACACCCCGCAGACCGCCCACCGTCTGTGACTGTCACACCGCCATCCACACCGCCTGGTCGGGCCCCACGCGGGTCGGCGACAAGCGTGCCGCCGCCGAGGTGCTCGGCATGCTGCTGAGTCTGCGCGAGCCGCCCACCGCCGTCTTCGCCGAGCAGGACGAGGTCGCGGTCGCCCTCATCTGGAACCTGCGCAAGTCGCAGATCGCCGTACCCGAGCGGATCTCCGTCCTCGGCTTCGACGACCAGCCGCTGGCCGACTGGTTCGACCTGTCCACGGTCGCCCAGTCACCGTCGGACATGGGGCGGGAGGCCGGGGAGCTGGCGCTGAAGCTCATCGGCGACTCCGGGGCGGACCAGGAGCGGCATGTCGTACTGCCGACGTATGTGATCCCGCGGGTCACGACCGCGCCGGTGGCCCGGGCCAGGGCCCGGGACGAGGGGGAGCGGGGCGGCGAGCAGGTGCGCGAGTGACGTGCGCCCCCTCGGAAGAACCGGCTGATCAATCCTTGAGGGCGAAGAACCGCATCGGGGAGTTCGCCTCGAAACCGATGCGCGGATAGACGGGTGCTCCGGCGGCGGTGGCGTGCAGGGTCGCCCGGGTCAGTCCGGTGCCCCGGCCGCCCTCGTACAGGGCCTTCCGCGTCACCGCCTCCCCGTATCCCCGGCGCTCCCACGCCGGGTCGGTCGCGACGAGCAGCACGAAGAGGCGGCCGTCGGCCTCGACGGTGGCGGCGCAGGTCACGGGGGTGCCGTCGGCGCGCACGCCCAGGTAGGCGTACACCTGGCTCTTCCACAGCGAGGAGCGGCCGAGACCGTCGCGGCCGTCCTCCAACGGGAAGCCGTAGGCACGCGCGTTGATGTCGGCGAAGGCGCGCAGCTGATCGTCCGTGGTCACGCGGACGAACGTCAGGTCGGGGTGGGCGGGTTCGGGCAGGGGCAGCAGATCCCCCGCCATGCCCGTCCCGGCGAAGGCGTGCACGAGCCCGGCTCGCTCGGCGGCGCCCCCGAGCCCCGCACGCGCCTCCTCGTCCAGCAGATCCTCGAAGACCCACAGGAATCCGGGGTGCTTCTTCGCCCGCATGATCTCCGCGGCCTCGTCCAGCCGCAGCTTCAGCAGCCCGGCGGTGGTGCCGGGTTCGGTCAGCGTGACGCAGTTCCAGAAGGCGAACCGGCAGTCGGCCCAGCGGACGGCGATCCCCGGCAGATCGCGGACGTCCGCCTGCGGATCCCGGTCGAGCACCATGACCCGCCACACCGTGGCGAGCTGCTCCACCGATTCGATCGAGTCCGTGAGATCGCGCATGACATTCCCCCCAGGTCGGCGGCGGAGCACGGGAGTTGCCCGGTCCAGTACACGTACTGCCCTTCCCGGGGGCGCCTCATCCCGGGCTGTTCTCAGGTGAGGTGAAGGCCCTCGCGGCCGGCGAAATCGGCAGCGATAAGGTCCAGTTCCACGGTGACGGCCCGCGGCAGCTGGGCCAGGGGGTAGGGGCTATGGCTGACGAGGCGGTCTTCTTCGCGGCGTACGACGCCGTCCTGCGACAGTGGCCCGTCGAGGTGCACAGCGTTGACGTGCCGTCGCCCTACGGCAGCACCCGGGTCCAGATCTGCGGCCCTGAGGGCGGCGTTCCGGTCGTGCTCCTGCCCGGCGGCGGAGCGACTTCGGTGGTCTGGTTCGCCACCGTCGGAGCCCTGGCCCGCGCCCATCGGGTGTACGCCGTCGACCTGATGGGCGACATCGGCCGCAGCGTGCACGACGGGGCGCCCCTGCGCGGCGCCGGCGACCTGGTGGCGTGGCTCGACACGCTCTTCGACAAGCTGGACCTGGACGGGGCACACCTGTGCGGCCACTCCTACGGCGCCTGGATCGCCCTGAACTACGCGCTGCACGCGCCCCACCGGCTCGGCAGACTCGCGCTGCTCGACCCGGCCAACTGCTTTGCCGGCATGAGTCCCCGGTACCTCATGCACGGGCTGCCGATGCTGCTGAAGCCCACCGTGCGGCGCGTGCGGACCTTCCACCGCTGGGAGACCGGCCGCACCCCCGAGGACCCGGTGTGGCGGGCGTTCCTGGACAGCACCGCCACCGCCCGGCGGTCGAAGGTCGTCGCCATGCGACGCCCGAGCGCAGAGCGGTTGAGGGCCTGCACCGTCCCGGCCCTGGTGCTCCTGGCCGAACACAGCCGGGTTCACGACGTGCCACGGGTGGCGGCCGCCGCACGCCGGCTCCTGCCCGAGGCGAGCGTCGTCACCCTGCCCGACGCCTCCCACCACTCCATCCCCACCGAGCGCCCCGCCGAACTCAACCGGCTGCTCGCCGAGTTCCTGGCCTGAGTGCCGCGGACGCCCGCGCGGCTCGCCGGGTGCGGTCAGCCATCTGCCCGGACGAAGACCGGCTTGAGGTGTTTCTCCGGCAGCGCGGCCGGCAGGTCCTCCCAGTCGATGACGTGGGAGACGACCCGTTCGGGGGTGACCTTGCCGGAGGCGGCGAGTTCGAGGGCGTCGGGGATGTGGGCGCGTACGTTGTCGCGGGCGATGCGCAGGGTGACGCCGGTGAGGTACATGTCGAGCAGGGGCAGCTCGCCGGGCCGGAAGTGGTTCCCCGCGCTTTCGCAGACCCCCTCCGGAGTGAGGCACTTGACGGCCAGGCCGAGCTGGTCGACGCGGCCGGTGGCCTCCACAGCGATGTCGAAGCCCTGCGGGACCGCCTCCAGCGTCTCGGCGGTGGCGGCCCCGAACGAACGGGCCAGCTCGCGGTGTTCGGGTGCGGGGTCGACGTAGAGCACCTCGGAAGCGCCGAGCGCGCGGGCGATGTCGCACACGTAGAGGCCGATGCTGCCGCGGGCGACGACCAGCACCCGTGCTCCGGGGCGGGCCTTGAGGTGGGGCGCGACCAGGCGCCAGGCCAGGGACCAGTTGTCGCTCGCCGAGGCCATCGCGACCGGGTCGAGGCCGCTGGGCAGGGGGACGAGCATGGCGTCGGCGTAGGGCACGCGGGCCAGGTCGGAGAAGAGTCCGCCCCAGGTGCCGCCGATCGGTGCGCCGTACATCGCCATGTAGGGCACGGCGGTGCAGTGCGCGGTCAGGCCGGCCCGGCAGCGGTCGCAGTCGCCGCAGTTGACGGACCACGGGACGACCACGAGATCGCCGGGTGCGACGGCGGTGACGGCGTCGCCGGTCTCCAGGACCCGGGCGACGCACTCGTGCCCGAGGGCGAAGGGCGGCTCGATGAAGCCCTGCCCGGCGAGGATGGCGGAGTCGACGTCACACGGCGTGGCGGCCACCGGCGCGACGATCGCCTCGCCGTCCGACTGGATCCTGGGGTCGGGTGCTTCTCGCCATGCGACGGTGCGCTTGGCGACGTAGGTGAGTTCACGCATCGGTGTGCTGCCCCTTCGCCAGCGCCACCAGATCGGCGTACCGGACGGTGGAGCCGCCCGCGCCCCAGGTGCCGTCGGGCTGCTCGTGCACCAGCACCCACACCCGCAGCGTGTCGTCCGGGCCGAGGTCGGCGGCGCTCAGGACGGTCTTCGTGGCCTCCTCGACCAGCCCCGCCTTGCGGCGCTCGGACAGGGCGCCCTGCGGGACGACGACCTCCACCAGGAAGCGCGGTTCATCGTCCGCCGCGGTGGTCTGGGCGCCCTGGGGCAGTTCGACGAGATAGCTCCACGCCTGGGCGCGGAAGAAGGCGGTGTCGGGTGCGCCCTCCCAGCGCAGCAGCACGGCGGCCAGGTCGCGCTGGACGGTCGTGCGCCCCTGGTCGGTGAGGGCACCGGTCGGGACGGTCAGCCTGATCATCGGCATGGCAGCTCCTCGCCGCTGTTTATGACAGTCGTTATAACGAGAGGCCACGGTAGACTATGACGGCCGTTATAGCCAGAGGGGATGTGTACAGGTGGCCGAGCGCAGAACGCCGTCGCGTGAGCGGATCGTGGCCGGGGCCGCCGACATGATCAGTCGGCGTGGTCTGAGCGCCACGAGCATCCGGGAGATGGCCAAGCACGCCAGGGCGCCGCTCGGCTCGACGTATCACTACTTCCCCGAGGGCAAGCAGCAACTGGCCACCGAAGCCGTCCGGTACACGGGCGAGTGGGTCGCCCGCAGCCTGCGCAAGGAGCTGGAGTCGGGGCCGGTCGAGGGGCTGCGGGCGTTTCTGGCCCTGTGGCGCGGGATCGTCGTCGACAGCGACTTCCGTGCCGGTTGCCCCGTGCTGGCCGTGGCCATCGAGGAGCCCCCGGCTGATGAGACCCCGCCCGCTGTGGCGGCAGCGGCAGAGGTGTTCGCTCAGTGGGAGGCCCTGCTGGCCGCCTCACTGCGGGACCACGGAACCGAGGCGGAACAGGCCGCCCGGCTCGCGACGCTCGTCGTGGCGGCCGTCGAGGGCACGGTCGCCATGTGCCGCGCCAAACGCAGCGCGCAGCCGCTCGACGACACCGCCGAGCAGTTGCAGGCACTCGTCGCCGGCGCGATCAAGCGCTGACCGGCCCGGGTTGCGCGCCGAGCGCGGCGCGGACGGCTGCCGCCTTCTCCTCGGTGAACACGCCGGTGTCGAGGAGAGAGAGGACGGACAGTACACCGCCGCGCGATCCCCAGCTGCCCTCGTCGATCACCCGGAAGGTCACCCACCAGGCCGGCGACGGCTCGGGGAGGCCGCAGGCGCCGGCCATCGCGGCCAGGACGCGTTCGATGACCTCGGCCCGGACCTCCTGGCGCCAGTCCCCGTCCATCACCGTCACGTCGATGACCATGACGTCGACGTCCGGGCCGGTGTCCGCGAG
>NZ_MUKA01000210.1 GCF_002150735.1 Streptomyces africanus | reverse complement strand
CCGGCCCCGGGGCCGGGTGACCTTCATCAGACGCCCTCGCCGGTTCGTGTGAGGCGGACCATGGCGTTGGCCATGAGCGGGATGACGAGGTCCTGGTCGGTGAAGTCGTCGCGCAGGTGTCCTGTCTGCTTGGCACGAAAGGTCATGGTCGGACGTCGGCGAAGCCGCGGTCGGCGACCTGCGGCCGGTCACCGGGGGAGGGGCGCCAGCCCCTCCCCTCAGCCCTTGACGCTGCCCTGCGTCAGACCGGAACGCCAGTAGCGCTGCAGGACGAGCATCGCGGCGGCCAGCGGGAGGATCGAGAGGAACGCGCCGCCCACCGTGAGCTGGTTGAGCTCGGGAATGCGGTTGGCCGCCGCCTGCCAGGTCGTCAGGCCCAGGGTGATCGGGTACTTGCGGTCGTCCGAGAGCATGACCAGCGGCAGGAAGTAGTTGTTCCAGATGCCGACGAACTGAAAGAGGAAGACGGTCACGAGGGCGGGTGTCATGGTGCGCAGCACCAGGGTGCCGAAGATCCGCCACTCGCCCGCGCCGTCCACGCGGGCCGCCTCCAGCATCTCGGCCGGTACCGCGGCCTCGGCGTAGATCCGGCACAGATACACCCCGAACGGGCTGACGACGCTCGGGATCAGCACCGCCCAGTAGGTGTTGGCCAGGCCCACCTTGCTGAACAGCAGGTACAGCGGCAGCGCGAGCGCGGTGCTGGGGAGCAGCACACCGGCGAGCACGACCTTGAAGACCGCCTCCCGGCCGCGGAAGCGGTACACGGCGAGGGCGTAGCCGGCGGCGCCCGCCAGCAGGGTGGCCAGCGCACCGCCCACCCCCGCGTACAGGACGCTGTTGAAGGTCCAGCTCCAGAAGATGCCGTCGCCGTAGGAGAAGACCTCCGACAGGTTGTCCAGCCACCGCGGGTCGGAGAACCACAGTCCGAAGGTGCCGAAGAGGTCGGCGCTGCTCTTGGTGGACGCCACCACCAGCCAGTAGACGGGCAGCAGGAAGTAGAGCGCCGCGACGGTCAGCAGGGCGACCAGCAGGATCCGCGAGGGCTTCACGCGACGGCGCGGACCGCTGTCGGGGCCTCGCCCGGTCGCCTGTGGGACGTGGGCGGCGGCTGCCGGTTCCTTGGTGCGGGGTGTGGACACGCTCACCGTGCATCCCTTCCTTCCCTGCGGTTCACCAGGCTGAGGAAGCCGAAGGACAGCACGCTCGCCACCAGGGCGAGGATCACCGACTCGGCCGCGGCGAGGTAGATGTTGTTGTTGGCGAACGCCTCGTTGTACGCGCTCAGGTTCGGTGTGTACGAGTTGGTGACCGCCGGGGTGAGCGGCTTGATGACCAGCGGTTCGGCGAACAACTGCAGTGTTCCGATGATGGAGAACACGCCGGTGAGCACCAGAGCCGGCCGGGCGAGCGGCAGCTTGATCCGCATCGCCGTCTGCCACGCACCGGCCCCGTCGATGCGGGCGGCCTCGTAGAGCTCCTGGGGGATCGCCTTGAGCTGGGCGACGATCACCAGCATGTTGTAGCCGGCGAACTCCCAGATCACGATGTTGGCGATGGACCACAGCGCGGTGTCGTAGCCGAGGAAGTCGGGCGCGAGCCCCACCCTGCCGAGCAGGTCGGTGAGCGGGCTGACGCCCGGCACGTACAGGAAGCCCCACAGGATCGAGGCGATGACGCCGGGGACGCCGTACGGCAGGAAGTAGGCGGCACGCAGGAGGCCTGCCCAGCGGTGGGAGAGCGTGTCGAGTGCCAGTGCCAGCGCGGTGGACAGCAGCAGCATCACCGGGATCTGCACCACGCCGAACAGCAGCACCCGCGCGAAGCTCTCCAGGAAGGCCGACTGCTGCAGGGCGAGGGCGTAGTTGTCCAGTCCGGCGAAGCCGACGTGGGCCGGGCCGAGGCCCAGGGCGCCGGAGCGCACCGGGGTGAGCAGGCTCTGGTAGACCGCGTAGCCGAGGGGGAGGACGAAGGTGAACAGGAAGAGGGCGACGAAGGGGAGCAGGAACCCCCATGCCGCCCGGTCGGGGCGAGCCGAGCGCCGGCTGCCCGGTGGGGACTTCTTCGTCCGGTCGATCGTGGTGCTCATCGCGCGCTCCTTGCCTTCAGGCCCTTCGCCCGCAGGTTGTCCATGGTGCTTTTCTGGGCGCCGGCCAGCGCGCCGGCGAGGCTGCCTTCTCCGTCGATGGCGGCGCCGAAGGCGTCCTGGAGCTGGGCGAAGTCGGCGTCCGTGGTGGGCGACCACTTCCAGGAGGTGTCGATCGCCCGGTCGGACACCGTGAACACGTCGTTGTAGCGCTGCCCGCCGAAGAACGGGTCGGGCTTGTCGAGCGCCGATCCGCGGAAGATGCCGGTTGCCGCGGGCCAGCCGTAGCCGACGGAGATGTTCAGGTCGACGGCCCGGCGGTCCGTGTTGATCCAGTGCGCGAACTGCAGGGCCTCGCGCGGGTGCCGGGTGCCCTGGAGGATCGCGGTGGACGATCCGCCCCAGTTGGCGGAGGCCTTCCGGCCCGCCTGCCACTGGGGCAGCAGGGCGACCCGCCACTTTCCCGCGGTGCCCGGCGCGTTGCCGCGCAGCAGGGCGTCGCCCCACTGCGGACCGATCCAGGCGGAGATCTGACCGGTCTGGACATGCTTGTACCAGGCGTTGGACATGTCGGGTTCGACGAAGACGAGGTCGTCGCGGACCATCCTCTCCCAGTACTGCGCGACCTCGCGGGAGAGATCGTCGTTCATGTCGACGACCCAGGTGTCGCCCTCGGTGCGCACCCACCGTGCGCCGCGCTGCCAGCACATCGCGGCGAACCAGCTGGGCTGGTTGGGTGCGAACGCGCACAGCCTGGCCCCGTCGCCGCGGGCCTTGACCACGCGGGCCGCCTTCTCGAACTCGGCCCATGTGGCGGGGATTTCGATGCCCCACTTCGCGAAGAGGTCCCGGCGGTAGAAGAGTCCCATGGGGCCGGACGCCTGCGGGATGGTGTAGACCCGGCCGTCGAAGACGCCCTGCTGCCACTGCCACGGCACATAGCTGTCGCGCAACTCGTCGGCACCGTACTCGCTCAGGTTGGTCAGGCCGTTGACCAGCATGAAGCTCGGAAGCTCGTGGTACTCGACCTGGGCCAGGTCGGGAGGGTTCCCGGCCGTCAGCGAGGCGTGCATCTTCTGGTAGCCGCCGGTCACGTTCTGGGGGATGGTCTGCATCTCGACCTGGATGTCCGGGTGCGTCCGGTTCCACAGGTCGACGGTCTTCTGCATGGGCACCCAGGTCCAGAAGACGAGCTTGACCTTCTGGCCGCGGCGCGTGGGCGCCTGTCTGGTGGTGCGGGCGGCTCCGACGGTCTGACCGCAGGCGGTGAGGGCCGGGAGCGCGGCTGCCCCGGCACCCCACCGGAGCACAGACCTCCGCGTGGGTGGTGAGCTGTTCATGTACGTCCCTTTTTTCTGGAGCTCGGTTCGTCTAGGGCTCGACCAGGACGGCCACTCCGGCTGCGGGCAGCGTCAGGCGGTCCGTGGGTGTCGCCCCCTGGGTCAAGGCATCGGTCATCGGCTCGGGGAGCTGGATCTCGGCCGCGTCCCGGCCGTGGTTCAGCAGGAAGAGGAACCGTCCGGCGTCGCCCTCGCGCACGGTCGCCTGGACGTGCTCGGGAAGCCCGGGCAGCAGGGGGCCGGCGGACGCCGCACGGCACACGTCCTGCGTCAGCGCTCGCATGGCCTCCGGGGCGAGACGCGTCGCGACGTACCACGCGCTTCCCTCGCCGAAGGAGTGCCGGGTGACGGCCGGCTGACCCGCCAGGGGTCCGCAGCCGAAGTCGGCCACCGCCTGGGCGCCCTCGGGTACGACGGCCTCCGACCACAGGTCGGCGCGGCCGACCGTGCCGTCCGCGTGCCGGATGTCCACCGTCTCGTTCTCCGCGAGCGGCCAGAACTCCTCCACGCGCAGGCCCAGTACCTCGCGCAGGGGAGCGGGGTACCCGCCCAGGTGCACGCGGTCGCACTCGTCGACGATGCCGGAGAAGAACGACACCAGCAGATGGCCGCCACCGCGCACGAACGCAGTGAGGCGTTCGGCGTCCGGCTCCTTCAGCAGGTACAGGTTGGGCACGACGACGAGGCGGTAGCCGGACAGGTCGCGGTCGGGGGGTACGACGTCGCAGGCGATGCCGTCTTCGAACAGCGGCCGGTAGTGTGCGAGCGCGATCTCCATCTGGTTCAGCGCGGTCGACGGGTGCGAGTCCAGCTCCAGCGCCCACCAGCTGTTCCAGTCCAGTACCAGGGCGACCTCGGCGGTGGACCGGGTGCCGGCGATCTCCGGTACCGAGCCCAACTCGTGGCCCAGCTCGCTCACTTCACGGAAGATCCTGGTGTCGGTGCCGCCGTGCGGGACCATCGCCGAGTGGTACTTCTCGGCGCCGCCCCGGGACTGCCGCCACTGGAAGTACAGCACCGCGTCCGCGCCCTGGGCGACCGCCTGCCAGCTCCACAGCCGCATCCGCCCGGGTGGCTTGGGCCCGTTGCGGTCACGCCAGTTGACGGCACTGGGGGCCTGCTCCATCAGCATCCACGGCTGCCCGGCGCGGGCGGAGCGGGTGACGTCGAAGATGAACCCGGCCGCGATGTGCGTGCTGTCGTCGTGCGGGTCCTGGTAGACGTCGACCGACACGACGTCCTCCTCGGCGGCCCAGCGGAAGGCATCGACGGGCTTGTGCACGCCGATGAAGTTCGTCGTGACCGGCACGTCCGGGGTGATCCGCCGCAGCACCTCCTTCTCCGCCAGGTAGCACTGCAGCAGGGCGTCGTCGGAGAAACGGGCGAAGTCCAGCTGCTGGGCGGGGTTGGGGAAGGTCGGTGCGAGCCGGGGCGGCAGCACCTCGTCGAAGCTGTCGTAGCGCTGTGCCCAGAAGGCCGTCGACCAGGCGTCGTTGAGCGCCTCGACGTCGCCGTAGCGCTCGGCCAGCCAGCGCCGGAAGTCGGCGGCCGACTCGTCGCACCAGCACATCGGGGTGTGGCAGCCGTACTCGTTGCCGATGTGCCACATCTCCAGCGCGGGGTGGTCGGCGTACCGGTTGGCCAGCCGCTCGACCAGGCGCACGGCGTGCTCGCGGTAGACGCGGCTGGAGGGGCAGTAGTGCTGGCGTCCGCCGGGCCACATGCGCCGTCCGTCCGCGGTCTCGGGGAGGATCCCGGGGTGCAGCCGGGACAGCCACGGGGGCGGCGACGCCGTCATGGTGGCCAGGCACACGGCCACGCCCGCTCCGGCGAGGTGGTCCATGACCCGGTCGAACCAGCCGAAGTCGTACTCGCCCGGCCTCGGTTCCACCTTCGCCCAGGAGAAGATCCCGGCCGTCACCAGGGAGACGCCCGCCTCCTTCATCAGGGCGACATCCTCGGCCCACACCTCCTCGGGCCACTGCTCGGGGTTGTAGTCGCCACCGAAGGCGATCCCGGGCGGGCGCAGGCGCCGCCGGGCGTCGATCGCACTTGAGTCTGCCAGTCGCATGGCGGTCAGTCTCTGAGCGGTATCACCACCCCGTCAAGATATATTCATTATTAATTGAAACAGCTATGCTGGATGGAGCAGTCGAGTGCAGGCGGTCGAGGGGAGAGGCGCGGGATGACGGAATGCCGCAGGATGGCGGGGCGCGTGGCGGTGATCACCGGTGCCGCGCACGGAATCGGCGCGGCCACGGCCCGCAGGCTCGCCGACGAGGGCGCGACGGTCGTGGTCACGGACGTCGACGACGCGGCCGGCAAGACGGTCGCGGCCGACATCGAGGCCGGGGGAGGGCGTGCGGAGTACGTGCGCTGTGACGTGACCTCGGCCGCCGACTGGGAGAACCTGGCCCGCCACGTCGAGGAGCGGCACGGCCGGCTGGACGTGCTGCACAGCAACGCCTTCGCCCAGCTCAACAAGCCGGCCCACGAGATGGCCGAGGCCGAGTGGGACGGCCAGATGGCCGTGCTGCTCAAACCCGCCTGGCGGGCGATGAAGACCTTCGCGGCCCTGCTGCGCGAGGCGAGGGGGTCCGTGGTCCTCACCTCCTCGGTGCACGCGGTCATCGGCCTGCCCGGCCATGCCGCCTACGCCGCGGCGAAGGGCGCGCTGTGCTCGCTGGGGCGGCAGCTGGCCGTCGAGTACGGGCCGGACATCCGGGTCAACACGGTGCTGCCCGGGCCCGTCCTCACCGCCGCGTGGGACGGGATCCCGGAGGCCGACCGGGCGCGCAGCATTGCGGCCACGGCGGCCAAGCGGTTCGGGCAGCCGGAGGAGGTGGCCGCCGCCGTCGCCTTCCTGGCATCGGCGGACGCCTCCTTCGTGACCGGAGCGAGCCTCGTGGTCGATGGAGGATGGAGCGTCATGAAGGAGTCCTCGTGAGCGCCGCGCACCCTGCGCGGCCGCAGCGCACAGGACCGGAGCGGAAACGGAGAACGTGGTGACCCATCCCGGTAAGGGGCTGCACGGCCAGGCCGTGGAGGAGCTGGGCCGGCGCATCATCCGCGGCGACTACCCCCCGGGCTCCGTGGTGGACCCGGTCAAGTTCGAGACGGAACTCGGCGTCAGCAAGACCGTCGTCCGCGAGGCGATGCGCGTGCTGGCGTCCAAGGGCCTGCTCGAATCGAAGCAGAAGCGCGGGACGACCATCCGGCCCCGCGCCGACTGGAACCTGCTCGACAGCGACCTGCTGCGCTGGCAGGGCAGCAGCGCGCCGACCGACGCCTTCCTGGAGGACCTCGCCGAGGTCCGCGCGATCGTCGAGCCCGCCGGAGCCCGGCTCGCCGCGGCCCGCCGCACCCCGTCCGACCTGGACGCGATGCGGCGGGCGCTGGACGCCATGGCGGCGGCGGGCACGGACGCGGAGGCCATGGTCGAGGCGGACCTCGCCTTCCACCGCGCCTTGCTGGACGCCGCCCACAACGAACTGCTCAGCCGCATGGAGGTCGTCATCGAGGCGGGTCTGCGCGTCCGCGACCGGATCGTGCACGGCGCCCAGCACCACTCCGACTCCATACCCGTGCACCAGGAACTGCTGGACGCGGTCGAAGCGGGCGACCCGGACGCCGCCGTGGCCGCCGTCGAGTCGCTGCTGGCCCAGGCCTCCGACGACCTGGCGGCCGTGCGGGCGCGGGACGGCCAGGACGAAGCACACGACACGCAGCCGAAGGAAGCTCCTTGAAGATCACCGGACTTGAGACGTTCCTCGTCGCTCCGCGCTGGCTGTTCCTGCGCATCGCCACCGACGAGGGCATCACCGGCTGGGGCGAGCCCGTGATCGAGGGCCGCGCCGAGACGGTACGCGCCGCGGTCCACGAACTGGCCGACCACCTCGTCGGCCGGGACCCGTTGCGCATCGAGGACCACTGGCAGGTGCTCACCAAGGGCGGCTTCTACCGCGGCGGCCCCATCCTCTCCAGTGCCGTCGCCGGTATCGACCAGGCCCTGTGGGACATCGCCGGCAAGACCTACGGCGTCCCGGTGCACCGCCTCCTCGGCGGCCCGGTACGGGACCGCGTCCGGATGTACGCCTGGATCGGCGGAGACCGCCCGAGCGACGTGGCGGAGCTGGCCCGGGAGCAGATGAAGGCGGGCTTCACCGCCGTGAAGATGAACGCCTCGGCCGAACTCGCCCCGATCGACACCCCCGCCCGCACGGCCGAGGTCGTCGAACGCGTCGCGGCCGTCCGCGAGGTGCTGGGCGACGAGCGGGACATCGCCGTCGACTTCCACGGCCGCGTCTCCACCGCCATGTCACGCCGCCTGCTGCCGCTGCTGGAACCCCTGCACCCGCTGTTCGTCGAGGAGCCCGTCCTGCCGGAACACTCGGGCCACCTGCGCAGCCTCGTGGAGTCCACGAACATCCCGCTCGCCACCGGCGAACGCCTCTACTCCCGCTGGGACTTCCGCGAGGTCATGACCAGCGGCATCGCCGTCGCCCAGCCCGATCTCTCGCACGCCGGCGGCATCTCCGAGGTCCGCCGCATCGCGGCCATGGCCGAGACGTACGACGTCACCATGGCACCCCACTGCCCGCTCGGCCCGATCGCCCTGGCCGCCAGCCTCCAGATCGCGTTCTCGGTGCCGAACTTCCTCATCCAGGAACAGAGCATGGGCATCCACTACAACCAGCAGTGCGACCTGCTGGAGTACGTGATGGACCCCGAACCCTTCCGTTTCGACGGCGGCTACGCCGTCCGCGGGTCCCGCCCGGGTCTCGGCGTCGACATCGACGAGAAGGCCGTCCGCCGCGCCGCCGAGACCGGACACCGCTGGCGCAACCCCGTCTGGCGGGGAGCCGACGGGGCGTTCACCGAATGGTGAGCACCCGCCCGGCCCCCTCGCACCCCACGCCCAAGGAGAGCCCCCTTCCATGAACCTGGTGGAATCGCTGCGAGCCCACCGCCTGCTGGCGATCGTGCGCGGCAAGGACCCCGCCGCGGCACTGCGCACCGTACGCACCCTCGCCGAGGAGGGCATCGCGGCCGTCGAGGTCTCGCTGACCACCGCCGACGCCCTGACGGTGATCCGGCAGGCACGCGCCGAACTCGGCCCCGACGCGCTCCTCGGCGCCGGAACCGTCCGCTCGGCCGCCGACGCCGAGCGAGCCGTGGACGCCGGTGCCTCGTACCTCGTCACCCCGGCGCTGGTCGACGGACTGGAGCCCTACGGCATACCCGTGCTGATGGGCGCCCTGACACCGACCGAGATCGAACTCGCCCTCGCCCGGGGCGCCGACGGGATCAAACTCTTCCCCGGCTCCCTCGGCGGCCCCGGCTATCTGCGGGCCCTGCGCGACCCGTTCCCCGAGGTGCCGTTCGTGCCCGTCGGAGGAGTGGACGCGCAGGCCGCTCGCGACTATCTGGACCGCGGCGCCACCGCCGTCGGCGTCGGCTCACCGCTCGTCGGGGACGCGGCCGACGGCGGCGACCCGGAGGAACTCCGCGCCCGCGCGGCCGTGTTCCGCAAGGTGATCGCGGGGGAGACGCCGTGACGACACCGGACGGCGCGGCCCCGCCCGACGTGGTGACCTTCGGCGAGACGATGGCGGCGCTGCGGGCCCAGGGCGCGCTGCGGCTCGGCGGCAGTCTCGGCCTGTCCGTCGCGGGAGCCGAATCCAACGTCGCCATCGGCCTGGCCCGGCTCGGACACCGGGTGCGCTGGGCCGGCCGGGTCGGTGCGGACGAACCCGGCGCGCTGGTCCTGCGCACGCTCCGCGCCGAGAGCATCGACACCGGCCACGCGGTCACCGACGACACCGGCCGCCCCACGGGCCTGCTCCTGACCGAACCCCGCCTGGGCACGCTCACCCGCGTCAGCTACTACCGCGCGGGATCCGCCGGTTCGGCCGTCTCACCGGCCGACGTCCTGCCCGCCCTGGCACCCGGAACCCGCGTCCTGCATCTGACCGGCATCACTCCGGCGCTCGGTCCGTCGGCGGCCGAGGCCGCCCTGGCCGCCGCCAGGGCAGCGCGCGAGTCCGGCATCACGGTGTGCTTCGACGTCAACCACCGCTCCCGGTTGTGGTCCGCCGACCGGGCCCGTACGGCCCTGCGGCCGATCCTGGCCCACGTCGACCTGCTCGTCGCCTCCGAGGACGAACTGCCGCTGGTGCTGGACCGGCCCGACGCGGCAGAGCCGGAGGCCGTGGACACCCTCCTGTCCGCAGGCGTCCGCGAGGTGGTCGTCAAACGGGGCGCGCGCGGCGCGACGAGCTTCACCGCCGACGGGGGGACCGACCGCGCCGCCCGGCGGGTCGACGCGGTCGATCTGGTCGGCGCGGGCGACGCCTTCGTGGCCGGATATCTGTCCGGGCTCCTGGACGGCGCGGACATCCCCGCCCGGCTGCACCGGGCCGTCACCACCGCCGCCTTCGCCGTCGCCACCCGGGGCGACTGGGAGGGCCTCCCGACCCGGGACGAACTCGGCCTGTTCGACGAGCCCGACGGCACGACCATCCGCTGAGCCAGGAGACCGGACATGACATCAACAGCAGTACAGGCGACGGTCGTCGTGGACGGCGGATACGAACTCGCCGAGGGCGGCCGCTGGGTCGACGGCCGGTACGTGTACGTCGACATCCTCAGCGGCCGGCTCTTCGAGCTGCGCGACACCACAGGTCCGTCCCAACTCTTTGGTATGGATGTGCCGTTGGGGGCCGTAGCGCCGGTGGCGGACCGGCCGGGCACCTGGACCGCCGCAGCGGGCACGGGCATCGCACTGCTCTCGGCCGACGGCACGACGGAATGGCTGGACCGCCCCGAGGACCGCACCCCGCTCCCGAGCCGGATGAACGACGGCGTCGCGGACCCGGCCGGCCGCTTCTGGGCGGGCAGCATGGCCTACGACGGCACCCGCGGCGCCGGCTCGCTCTACCGGGCGGACCCCGACGGCACGGTCGTACGCGTCCTCGACGGTCTGACCATCGCCAACGGGCCGGCCTTCACCGCCGACGGCACGACCATGTACCTCGCCGACACGGCCGAGGGCACGATCCTCCGCTGCCGGGTCGACCCCGTCTCGGGAGATCTCTCCGGCACCCCGGAGACCTTCACCCGCCTGCGCGAGGCCGAAGGCAGCCCCGACGGGATGACCGTCGACGAGGAGGGCTGCCTGTGGGTCGCGATGTGGGGCGCCGGCGCGGTCCGCCGGTACCACCCCGACGGCCGCCTGCTCCACACCCTGACCGTGCCCGCCCCGCACCCCACGTCGGTCTGCCTGCACCCCGGCGACAACCGCCTCCTCGTCACCACCGCCCGGTACGGCGTGCAGAACCCGACCGCCGCCTCCGGCGCGGTGCTCAGCGTCCCCGTGACGGTCAGGGGAGTGGCGGCGTGCTCCTGGCGGGGCCGGCGCTGAAGGCGCCCTCCCCGTCCTGTCAGGCGGGCCCGGCTTCTGTGAACTGGTTGGTGTCGAAGAGCCGGTTGATGTGGCCGCCGAGTTCGGACCAGTGCTGGCCCGAGAGCTCGGCCGCCGCGCGGGCGTCGCCGCCGGCGCAGACCTCGACGAGCCGGCCGTGGTGCTCGATCGTGTTGCGGCCGCCGAGGAGGGTGGAGAACTTCCGGTAGAGGATGCGGTGGATCTGCGGGTGGAGCTGCTCGACGATCCGGCTGAGGACGGGGTTGTCCGCCGCCGCGATGGGGACGGCGTGGAAGCGGTCGTCGGCGGCGAGCGCGGCGTCGGTGTCGTTGGCGGCGACGGCCCGTTCGAAGTCCCGGTTGGCCTCGCGCATCTGCCGCAGCTCCTGCTCGGTCATGACCGGCACGGCCGTCTCGACGGCGAGCTGGTCCAGGGAGCGCAGCACGGCGAGGGTCTTCTCGACGTCGCGGCGGTTGAGGGTGGTGATGCGCGTGTAGACGCCGGGCTTCGCCTCGACCAGGCCGATGTCCGCGAGCCGGGCGAGCGCCTCGCGCACCGGTGTGCGGCTGAGCCCGAGGCGCTCGGCGAGTTCACCGTCCTTGACCTTTTCCCCGGGGGCGAGTTCTCCGCGCACGATGGAGTCACGCAGGCGGTGGAAGACCTCGTCGCTGAGGAGGCGGCGGGAGACAGGACTGTCCAGTGACATATTGCGTACAGTACATCGCCCTAGGCGGCCTCTCCGGCTGTGGTTCCCCTTCTGACCCGGCGGACGAGTGCCCGGGCCAGGACGAGCGCGGGGTCGACGAGGGGGACGTCCACGGCGTCGGCGGGCAGGCCGAGGGGGATCTCGGTGCAGCCCGCGATCACCGCCTGGGCGCCCCGTTCGGTCAGGCGCCGCGCCGCGCGGTCCAGGAGCGCGGTCGCGCCGTCCCGGTCACCGGCTTTCACCGCACGGATGCCGGCCATCACCTCACGCTCCTGGCTGCCGGCGTCGGGCAGCACGAGGCGGATCCCGGAGCGGTCCAGCCACTCCTGGTACAGGCCGGCGTGCAGGGTGCCGGTGGTGGCGAGCAGTCCGGCGGTGTGGACGCGAGGACTCACGGTGGCGAGGTGCCGGGCCACTTCGCCGATCATGTGGACGATGGGCAGGCCGACGTGGTCGGCGATGCGCGGGACGAAGGCGTGCGCGGTGTTGCACGGGATGGCGATGACCGTGGCGCCGGCCTCGCGCAGGACGCGGCTGCCGTCGAGGAGCCAGGGCGTCGGATCGGGGCCGTCGCCCAGCAGGGCGTCGGTGCGGTCGGGGATGGTGGGGTCCGACCAGATGACCGTACGGAGGTGGTCCTGGTCGCTGCTGCCCGGAGTCATCGACACCAGCTTGGCGTAGAAGTCGGCGGTGGCCGCAGGCCCCATGCCGCCCAGGATGCCGATGATCTCCGCGGTGGAGGTGGTCACTGCACAGGTTCCTTCGTCAGGGCCGGGGCGTCGGCCTCGGCCGGGCCGGCGGAGGTGTCACGCCCGCCGCGTTTCGCCTCACGCCGCTTCTCGGAGCTGTCGACGACGGCGGCGGCGAGCGAGTTGCCGATGACGTTCACGCCGGTGCGGGCCATGTCGACGATGAAGTCCACACCGAGGAGCAGGGCGATGCCCTCGGCGGGCAGCCCGACGGAGTTGCCGGCGGCGATGAGGACGACGATGGACGCGGAGGCGACACCGGCCATGCCCTTGGAGAGGATCACCAGCACGCCGACCATGAGGAGCAGGGCGGGCAGGGACGTGTCGGCGCCGTAGGCGTTGGCGAGGAAGACCAGGGCGGCGGCCTGGTAGAGGACGGAGCCGTCGGTGTTGAAGGAGTAGCCGAGGGGGACGACGAACGAGGTCGTCGAGCGGCTGAGACCGAACGCCTCGAGCTTGCCCATGAGCGGTGCCAGGACGGACTCGGAGCTGCGGGTGACGAAGGCGATCCCGGCCAGCCCGGCGATCGACTTCATCAGCTCGACGTAGCGGATGCGGTAGAGCGCGGCGATGAGCGGGAACAGCACGCCGACGACGATGGCCAGGCCCGCGTAGACCACGGCGATGAACCCCAGCAGGCTGCGCAGGTTGCCGAAGCCGTAGTGGGCGACGTCGTAGGAGATGAAGCCGAGCACGCCGAGCGGTGCGATGCGGATGACGTAGCCGACGACCTTGAACATCACCGCGGCGACGGACTCCAGGACGGCGGCGAAGGGCTCGGACTTCTCGCCGATGGCGGCCATGGCGACGCCGACGAGGAGGGCGAAGACGATCGCGCCGAGCAGGTTGCCCTCGCCGAACGCGGCGAAGATGTTCTTCGGCACGGCGTGCAGGAGCAGTTCGTGGAAGTCGATGCCCTGGCTCATGCCGTCCAGGTCCTTGGCGTCGGCCCCGTGGACGGGAGCGCCCTTGCCGATGCCCGTGAGCTTGGCCAGTCCCACCGCGATCAGCAGGATGACGGTGGTGACGATCTCGAAGTAGAGGATGGCCTTGCCGGCGATCCGGCCGACCTTCTTGACCGACTCCATGCGGGCGATGCCCAGCACGATGAGCGGGAAGACCAGCGGCAGGACCACGACCTGCACGAGGTTCAGGAACACCTCCCCGAGGATCTTCATCTGCTCGCCGGCCGACGGGGCGAGGGTTCCGATCAGGGCGCCGAGGCCGACGGCGATGACCGACTGGACTCCGATCGGCATCCGCAGACAGCGCCGCCAGAAGCCTGAGGGCGGGGTCGCTGGGGTGTCTGTGCTGGTGGGGTGGGGGTGAACGCGCTTCATGATGCTCCTGCCATGCAATATATTGCGTTCTGCGTGTTGGCCGGTAACACTGATGGCGGAAGCAGCGGCCTGTCAAGGGGCCCGCAACGGACGAGGAGCATCGGATGGCGCCGACCACACGCGTGGAACACGACCTGGTGGGGGACAAGGAGGTCCCGGCCGACGCCTACTACGGCGTGCACACGGTGCGGGCCGTGGAGAACTTCGCGATCACCGGGTCGACCATCGAGCAGTTCCCCGACCTGATCACCTCACTGGCAGCCGTCAAGCAGGCGGCCGCGCGGGCCAACCGTGACCTGGGCCTGCTGCCACCGGACATCGCCCAGGCGATCACCGGTGCCTGCGAGGAGATCGGCTCCGGACGACTGCACGAGCAGTTCGTCGTCGACCCCGTCCAGGGCGGGGCCGGCACCTCGACGAACATGAACGCCAACGAGGTCATCGCCAACCGGGCCCTGGAGATCCTCGGCCACCCCCGCGGCCGCTACGACGTCATCCACCCGCTCGACCACGTCAACCTCGGCCAGAGCACCAACGACGTCTACCCCACCGCCGTACGTCTGGCCCTGGTCGCCTCACTGCGCCGGCTCGGCGCCTCCCTGGGGGCGCTGGCCACGGCCTTCACCGCGAAGGCGACGGAGTTCGCAGACGTCCTGAAGATGGGCCGCACCCAGCTCCAGGACGCCGTCCCCATGACCCTCGGCCAGGAATTCACCACCTACGCCGTCATGATCGAGGAGGACCGCCGGCGCCTGGACGAGGCCGCCGATCTCCTGCTGGAATCCAACCTCGGCGGCACGGCGATCGGCACCTCCATCAACGGCCACCCCCGCTACGCCGAACTCGCCTGCCGCCACCTCGCCGACATCAGCGGCGAACTCGTCCGGCCCGCGGGCGACTTCATCGAAGCCACCCAGGACTGCGGCGCCTTCGTCCAGCTCTCCGGCGTCCTCAAGCGCGTCGCGGTGAAACTCTCCAAGACGTGCAACGACCTGCGTCTGATGTCCTCGGGCCCCACCGCCGGGCTCGGCGAGATCAACCTGCCGCCGGTACAGGCCGGTTCCTCGATCATGCCCGGCAAGGTCAACCCGGTGATCCCCGAAGTCGTCAACCAGGTCGCCTTCGAGGTCATCGGCAACGACCTGACCGTCACCATGGCCGCCGAAGCCGGGCAGCTCCAGCTCAACGCCTTCGAACCGGTCATCGCCTACAGCCTGTTGCGCTCCCTGGCCCATCTGCGCGCCGCCTGCGACACGCTCGCCACCCGCTGCGTCCCCGGCATCACCGCCAACCGCGAACACCTCCACGACACGGTCCACCGCTCCATCGGCCTGGTGACCGCGCTCGCCCCGCACATCGGCTACGCCGCCTCCACCACGCTGGCCCGCCAGGCCCTCGCCACGGGCCGCGGCATCAAGGAGCTGGCCACGGAGGCGGGTCTGCTCACCACGGAGCAACTGGACACGATCCTGCGCCCGGAGAACCTCACCGGCCGGACACCCCTACCGGAGGTTCTGACCATGCCGTGAGGGAAGGAACCGGACAGGGCGACCCGATCGTTAGAGTGGTCGGCATGAGTCCTGGCGCCCAGCAATCCGACGGTCCGGCCGCCCCGCCGCTGCGCAAGGACGCCGAGCGCAACCGGGAGCGGATCATCGCCGCCGCACGCTCGGTGTTCGCTCGGGACGGCCTGAACGCCTCGATGGCGTCGGTGGCCCGTGAGGCGGGCGTGGGGATCGCCACCATGTTCCGCCGCTTCCCCACGAAGGAGGAGCTGGTCGACGCCGTCTTCTCCGACCGCATGGACTCCTACGCCGACGCGGTCGCGGCCGCTCTGGAGGACCCGGATCCCTGGCACGGCTTCGTGGGTTACATCGAGACGGCCTGCGCGATGCAGGCCGCCGACTACGGCTTCGCCGACGTCCTGACCATGACCTTCCCCACCGCCAAGGCGCTGGAGCAGCGCCGCGACGAGGCGTACCAGGCCATGGTCCGGCTCATCGACCGTGCCAAGGCCGCGGGCCGGCTGCGCGAGGACTTCGACCCCTCGGACCTGGTGCTGATCCACATGGCCAACGCGGGCGTCGTCAACGCCACCGGCGACGCCGCCCCGGACGCCTGGCGGCGCGTCGTCGCCCTGATGATCCAGTCGCTGGAGGCCCCGGCCCGCGGCCCCCTGCCCGACCCGCCCGAGCACGAGGCCCTCTACAAGGCGATGCTCCGCGCCGGCCCGGAGGGCCCCACCGCGCCGGCGCCGGGCGAGAAGGGCTGACGCCCAGGCCGGTCCGCCTACCGCGTGGCGGAGCCCGCTTCCTGGGTGGTGGCCCAGGTCGCGAGCAGGTTCATGTTCTCCGCGGAGGGCGAGCCGGGTTCGGGCGTGTAGACGGTGAGGGTGAGGCCTGGTTCGGCGGTGATGGCCAGCGATTCCCAGTCGAGGGTGAGGTCGCCGACGACGGGGTGGTGGAACTGTTTGGTGCCGGTGCCGTGGCGGGTGACGTTGTGGGCACCCCAGCGGGTGCGGAACGCGTCGCTGCGGGTGGACAGTTCGCCGACGAGGTCGTGCAGGTCCCTGTCGTGGGGATTGCGGCCGGCCTCGGTGCGCAGGACGTCGACGGTGATGTCGGCGGCGAGCTCCCAGTCGGCGTAGAAGCGGTGGGCGGCGGAGTCGAGGAACTGGTAGCGGGCGAGGTTCGGCGGCCGGGTGTGGTGGCTGCCGTAGATGTCGCTGAAGAAGGCGCGGGCGAGCTGGTTGGTGGCGAGCAGATCCAGACGGCCGTTGACGACGAACGCGGCCCCGGTGGTGATGGCGTCCAGGACCCACTGCAGGCTCGTGTGCAGGGTGCGCTGCCTGCTGGAGCGGAGCCGGGGACGCGCGAGGGCGTCGGAACCCTCGGCGGCCTGGGCCAGATGGAGCAGGTGGGCGCGCTCCGCGTCGTCGAGCTGGAGGGCGTGGGCGACGGCTTCGAGGACGGCGGGTGAGACGCCGGCGAGGTTGCCGCGCTCCAGCTTGGCGTAGTACTCGACGCTGACGTCGGCGAGGGCCGCGACCTCGCTGCGGCGCAGCCCGGGGACGCGGCGCCGGGTGCCGGCCGGCAGCCCGGCCTGCGCGGGGGTGATCTTGGCTCGCCGCGAGGTGAGGAACTCGCGGACTTCGTCACGGTTGTCCACAGCACGACCGTACGGCCGAGTCCGGCGGCGTGGGGTGTACTGCCAGTACACCCTTCATCAGTGACTCGCTTCCCGCGCCCCGGGCTGTTTCCCTGGATGGCGTGGCGGTGACGTGACCCGCCCGGCACGACCCGGCGCCGCGTGCGCCGGTACACGGCAAGGCAAGGAGACGCAGTCATGCGTGGAGTAGTCATGTACAAGGCCGGCGACGTCAGGGTCGAGGATCGTGACGACCCGAAGATCATCGAGTCCACCGACGCCATCGTCCGGCTGACCGCGACCTGCATCTGCGGCTCGGACCTGTGGCCCTACCGTGGGGTCGAGCCCGCCGATCACACGGCCATGGGACATGAGTACGTGGGCGTGGTCGAGGAAGTCGGCTCCGACGTGAAGAACGTCAAGGTCGGCGACTTCGTCGTCGGGTCGTTCGTCATCTCCGACAACACCTGCGAGATCTGCCGTTCGGGCTACCAGTCCGGCTGTGTGCACCGCGAATTCGTGGCGGGTGCGATCGGCACCCAGGCCGAGAAGGCCCGCATCCCCCACGCCGACGGCACCCTCGTCGCCACGCCGGGGCAGCCGGACGAGGACCTGATCCCGTCGTTGCTGGCCGCCTCCGACGTGCTCGGCACCGGCTGGTACGGGGCCGTCGCCGCCGAGGCCGGCCCGGGCAGGACGGTCGCGGTCGTCGGCGACGGCGCGGTCGGCCTGATGGCCGTCCTCGCCGCCAAGCAGCTCGGCGCGGAGCGCATCATCGCGATGTCCCGCCACCCCGAGCGGCAGGAGCTCGCCCGGTTCTACGGCGCGACCGACATCGTCGAGGAGCGCGGTGACGCGGGCGTGGCGAGGGTCAAGGAGCTCACGGGCGGGCTCGGCGCGCACTCGGTGGTCGAGGCCGTCGGCACCCAGGAGTCGACCATGCAGGCCATCAACTCCACCCGTCCCGGCGGTCACCTGGGCTTCGTCGGCGTCAACTACGACGTCACGATCCCGGGCATCGACCTGTTCTTCGCGGGCATCCACGTGGAGGGCGGCCCCGCCCCGGTGCGCCGCTTCCTGCCCGAGCTGATCCAGCTCATCTGGGCCCGCAAGATCGACCCCGGCAAGGTCTTCGACCTCACCCTCCCGCTGGAGGAGGCCCCGGAGGGATACAAGGCCATGGACGAGCGACGCGCCACCAAGGTGCTCCTCACTCTCTGACGGGCTCCCGACGACGACAGGAGAGGAACTGCCATGGCATTGGTTCTGGTGACCGGGGCGGCCGGCGGGCTCGGTCGCGACACGGCGGACGCGCTGGCCGGCGACGGGCACGACGTGGTCGTCCACGTCCGCAACCGGGCGCGACTCAACGCAGCGGACGACACCGCCCGGTGGAAAGGCGTCGTCACCGGGGACCTGGCCGACCTGGACGAGATCCGGGAGGTCGCCCGGCAGGCCGCCGGGTTCGGCCGCTTCGACGCCGTCATCCACAACGCCGGCGTCATGAACCGCCCGGAAGACGTCACGGTCAACACGGTCGCGCCCTACATGCTGACGGCCCTGATGGACAAACCCGCCCGGCTCGTCTACCTGAGCAGCTCCATGCACCACGGCGGCTCCACCGACCTGCGCCGGCTGGCCGTCGGAGCCGCTTCCTACAGCGACACAAAGCTATGGGTCACGACCCTCGCGCTGGCCTTCGCCGCCCGCTGGGAAGGAACCTCCAGCCACGCGGTCGACCCCGGCTGGGTCCCCACCCGAATGGGCGGTCGCGGCGCCACGGACGATCTGACCGCCGGGCACGAGACCCAGGCATGGCTCGCCACCCACCCCGACGTGACCCCGAGCACCGGCGGCTACTGGTACCACCGGCAGCCCCGGACACCCCACACCGCCACGCGGGACGAACGGTTCCAGGAGCAGCTCCTCGCAGCCCTGGAGCGGCACACGGGCGTCGCGCTCGACTGATCCGGCTCCCCCTCTTTTTGTCCCTGTGGGTGACACGGCGCAGGCGCTGACGCGCGGGGCGAGGCGCCGGCCGGGGTTCCGGATCGGCGCCTCGCGTTCGCCAGGGGCTACTTCGCCGCCATCGGCGTGACGGCGAGCCGGTCGATGACCGGTGCGTACGGGGACCGCTGGTCGTACTGGTTGTAGGTGTCGCCGTTGAAGTCGGGGAGTTCCTCGGCGGTGAAGGTGAGCCGGTTCGTGCCCTTCTTCAGGGTGACCGGGACGGTCAGGTCCCAGAAGTTGTTGAAGTGGAAGGTGGTCGGGAACAGCACCCGGCGGGCCGGGCCGCCGTTGACGGAGACGTCGGCGTGGCGGGCGATCGGGTCGGGGTTGTAGTGGGTGGCCGGCGCCTGCTCGGCGTTGGAGTAGCGGATGGTCAGCGCGTGCCGCCCGGCCCTGGCGGCGACCACGTCGACGGTGAGGGCGTTGGCCTTGCCGTCGCCGATGTCCGTGACGGCCTTGCCGTTCGTGGCGAAGGGGTAGGCGTCGGTGACCTTCGCGGCGCCGGTGAGCGTGCCGTTCTCGGCCTGGTAGACGGTGGGCACCAGGGTGCCCTTCGACGGGGCGACCCGCAGCCGGTCGAGGACCAGCTCATGTGCCGTGCCGGTCACGGTGATCTTGTTGATGCCGCCGGACAGGAACAGCCGGACCCTGTCCGTGCCCTTCCCCGCCCCGCCGACCTTGGGCAGGTCGAGCTCCTCGCCGTTGAGTGCCAGGCTCGCGTGCCCGCCGCCCAAGTGGTCGACCGACACGGTCGATTCACCGTCGGCGGGGGAGTGGACCCAGAACGTCGCGGAGGCACCCTTCGGCAGCGGAACCGCGCCCGGCCCCGAGGCACTGCCGTACGTGTAGCGCGGCTCGGTACCGGTGAGGATGGCGTACTCGGCCTCGTAGAGCGCCGGGGCGGTCACCTTCTCGTCGCGCAGGGCGAGGTCGATCTTGTCGATGATCGCGTCACCCTTGGTGACCCCGAGGTCGGGATCCTGAGCGGCCAGCGTGATCCGGTGCTTGCCCGCCGTCAGCTTCACCGTCGCGTCGGTGTGGCCCCAGACCACCCACTTGTAGCCCAGCGGCAGCCTCAGTTCCTGTGGCTCCTTGCCGTCGACCCGAAGGAAGACGTTGGTCGGGCCCTGCTCCTTCACCAGGTCGTACAGGTTGTAGGAGTTGGCGAAGACGCTCAGGTCGTAGATGCCGTCCTGCGGGACCTCGACGTCGAAGGCGAGGACCCCGTCGGAGCCGGTGCGCAGACCGCCCACGTTGTAGGCGCCCGACGTGGCGAACTTGCCGACGTCGGAGGGCGTGCCCTCGGGGCCGTTCCTGGAGTAGCCCTTGCCGGTGTACGTGGCGTTCTCGGCCTCGTACGTCTTGCGCCAGCTGACGGAAGGCGCGGCCGGCTTCCCGCCGTTGCCGCCGGGGGAGAGGACGACCTGGTAGGCGGACATCTCGTTCATGCCGGTCATCGGCAGTGTCACCGAGCCGTCCGCGCCGACCGTCAGCTCCTGGTCCGCGAGCCGCAACGGCTGGGCGGAGTCGCCGACCTGACCGGTCCAGGGGATCTCCTGGACGGTGGCGCGCACGGTCTTCCCGAACAGCTTCGGGTCGATGTTCTTGAAGACGACGTCCGCGTCGCCGCTCTTGCCGCCGAAGAGCGCCCGGGACTGCTTCTTGTCCTCATCGAGGGTGGCCACGCCCTGGAGGGTGTACTGCTGGTTGGGGTGCGGGGCGGTCACCTCGACCGTGTGGCCGGACATCTGCCCGTAGGCATTGAACAGCCACCACTGGCCGTTGCCCTTGTTGGCCTCCACGGCCGAGTCGTTGAGGTTGCCGTCGATGTTCCAGTACGCCAGGTCGGCGTCGATCTTCGACTCCTCGATGGCGGAGACCCACTGGACGACCTGGCCGGGCACGGACAGGTGGTAGTTGTGCCCGTACTCGTTGACGTTGACCGGCAGCGGCCCGACGCCGACGTCCTTCTCCATCTGCCGGTACTTCGCCACGTTCGTGCGGACCGCGGCGGGTGACGACAGCTCGTGCCAGGTCATCACGTCCGGCACCACGTCGTTGGCCTTGGCGTACTGCAGGAAGCCCTTGACCTGGTCGTAGAGCACGCTGGTGTTGGGGCCGGCGACGCGGGCGTCCGGGTCGAGGCCCTTGATGAGGTGGTAGACCTCCTTCCAGGCCGCGAAGTAGTGCTGCGGGTCGTTCAGCCAGGAGACCTTGTCGTAACTCCACTCGCCGGTCCCGAACATGTTGCCCTCGGGCTCGTTGAAGGGCACGTAGACGACGTGGTCCTTGTACTTCCCCATGGTCAGGACCTGCTGGACCTGCTTCTTGATCTTCGTCTTGAAGTCCGCGAGCCGCTCGGGGCCGCCCGCGCCCGGCCACTGGTACGGGAAGCCGCGGTAGATGTCGGTCATGTAGATGTAGACGTCCTTGCCGCCCGAGTCCACGAACGGCGGCAGCATCTCCAGCGCGTCCGCTCCCGGATGCTGCGGACCGTCCTGCGCCTTCGTCGACACCGTGCGCAGACGCATGCCCTCGATGAGGTTGCGGCTCGGCACGCCGTCGCCGTACACGCCGTACAGCGAGCCGGCGGCACCGCCGTGGAAGGCGCCGGTGTCGGTGGCGAGATCGATGACGAGCCGTTCCCGCTCCACGGCCCCGGCGGTGCCCGCGGACGGGCCGGCCAGGAGCGTGGCGAGGGCGGCCGTCGCGACGGCTCCGGCCACAGTCGTTCTACTTCGTCGCACTGAGGTCTCCGTGGGTTCCGTACTGCTCGGACGCTGAATCGGGCACTGGGGGAGTCGAACCGGTTCGAATCATCGAGCGCAAACGAGCCGCGACCCGTCCGTCGTCCCTTGCGGCGCACAGCGATGGCCGCTCGTCGAACCGGTTCGCAGGAAGCTAGCACCGGCGAAATCTCCCAGCAATACCCCCGTCGCAGGCAAGAAGTGCTGTGCGGGGTGTTGACAGCCGCCCGGGCAGTTCCTAGCTTCACTTCACGCGAACCGGTTCGACACTCGCCGGTTCGACAGCCACCGCTTCAGCAGTCCACGCGAGGAGTCCCCGTGAACATCGGTGAGATCGCCCGGCGGGCCGGTGTCTCGCGGAGCACCGTGTCCTACGCGCTGAGCGGCAAGCGTCCGGTGTCGGACGAGACCCGCCGGAAGATCCAGGACGTCATCGACGAGCTGGGCTACCGGCCCAACGCCAGCGCCCGCGCTCTGGCCAACGGCCGGACCAGCACGATCGGCCTGGTCTTCCCGCCCGCCGGGAACCACTACACGGGCATGCAGCTGGACTTCATCGGCAGTGTCGTCGAGGCCGCCGCGGCCCACGACTACGACGTGCTGCTGTCCCCGAGCGGCGTGGACAGCGACCGCTCGTTCCAGCGGCTGCTGGGGGAGCGGCGGGTCGACGGCGCGATCCTGATGGAGATCCGGCTGCAGGACGACCGGGTCGATCACCTGGCCGCGCTGGACTTCCCCTCCGTGGCCATCGGCCGCACCGCGCACCCGGAGAACGGCTGGTGGGTCGGCCTGGACCACACCGCACTGGCGGCGGCGTGCGTCCACCATCTCGCGGACCTCGGTCATCGCCGGGTCGCCTTCGTCAACCGGCCGGAGCAGCTCCTGCGGGCGGGATACGAGTCCGCGCACCGGGGGCTGGACGGCTTCACCAAGGCGGCGGCCGAGCGCGGGCTGACGGTGCGCACGTACTGCTGCGGGGACGACGCCGCCTCCGGCCAGGCGTGCCTGGAACAGATCCTGCACGACGATCCCGCGACGACGGCCCTGGTCACCCTGAACGAGGCCGCCCTGGGCGGTCTGTACCGAGGACTCTCCCAGGCGGGCCGCCATGTGCCACGCGACTTCTCCGTCACCGGAGTCGTCGCCGGCCGGTGGGCGGAGACGGTGACCCCGCAGCTCACCGCGGCGGACGTGCCGGCCGAGGAGATGGGCAGGCGCGCCGTCGACCTGCTCATCGAACGGCTCGACCATCCCGGCGCGCCGCCCCGGCATCACCTTCTCGCACCGCCCATCTCGCTGCGGGCCAGCACCGGGCCCGCCGGCGGGACGCCCCCCGCCTGACCCTCGACCCCTCCTCGCACTCACCTCACTTCACCAGGCACGCCGCCGCTCCTCGGCGTACCCGCACACCCCCGTCACCCCTCCCACGGCACCCGTATGCCGAGAACGAAGGACCCGCCATGCACAGCTCCTCCAGACGGCTCCTCACGGCCGTGGCCCTGTCGACCGTCGTCGCCGTCGTCGGCACCGCCTGTTCCTCCGGCGCGGGCAGCACCGACGCCAAGGACGCCGACAGCGGCACCTACACGATCTGGGACCCGTACCCGCAGTTCGCCAAGGGCTCGGCCTGGACGAAGCTGCTGGACAAGTGCGGCACGCAGGCCGGCGTGAAGATCCAGCGGACCGGCTACGACACCAGCGACCTGGCCAACAAGACGCTGCTCGCCGCCCAGCAGGGCAACTCCCCGGACGTCCTGATCGTCGACAATCCGGTCGTCTCGACCCTGGCCGAGGCGGGCGTGCTCACCACGACCGACGAGAACAAGCTGGACACCTCCAAGGTGGACCCCAACCTGCTCGCGGCCGGCCAGTCGGGCGGCAAGACGTACGGCACACCCATCGGCGCCAACACCCTCGCCCTCTACTACAACAAGAAGGTGCTGAAGGAGGCCGGGGTGGACATCGCCTCGGTCAAGGACTGGACGTCGCTGACGGCGGCGCTGGCGAAGGTCGAGAAGGCGGGCAAGAAGGGCATCACCTTCTCGGCGATCGGCACCGAGGAGGGCAGCTTCCAGTTCCTGCCCTGGTTCTGGGGCGCGGGCGCCGAACTGACCGGACTCGACTCCGCCCCGGCCGTCTCCGCGCTGTCGCTGTGGAAGGACTGGCTGAAGCAGGGCTACGCCCCCAACTCGGTCATCAACAACACCCAGACGACCAGCTGGCAGGAGTTCGCCGGCGGCGACTACGCCTTCGCCGAGAACGGGACCTGGCAGCTCGCGAACGCCGAGAAGGCCGGATTCGAGTACGGCGTCCTGCCGATCCCGGGCTCCGACGGAGGCCACGCCGCCGCCCCGACCGGCGGCGAGTTCGTCACCCTCCCGGTCCAGGAGGACACCGGCCGCTACACCACGTCGCAGAAGCTGGCGACCTGCCTGACCAGCACCCAGAACCTGTACGACACCGACACCACCCTGTCCTACGTGGCCCCCACAGGTGAGGTCCAGGACAAGCAGGTGGCGGCGAACCCCGCACTGAAGCCCTGGGTCGACGCGGTCAAGTCGGCCAAGGGACGCACCAGCGGCGACCTCGGCACCAAGTACCCCAAGATCTCGGAGCAGTTGTGGAAGGCCGTCCAGTCCGCCCTCAGCGGGGCGAAGTCGCCCAAGGACGCGCTGACGTCGGCGCAGGCCGCGGTCAAGTGACATGGGCCCGATGAAGCTGACGGCACACCCGCCGGACCACCGGCCCGTGCGCACCCCGACCGGGCCGGCGGGGGCCTTCGCCCCGCCCCCGGCCCGTCCCGGGACACGACGCCGTCCGACCTCCCAGCAGTGGGCCGCCTGGGCCTTCCTCACCCCGGTGACCCTCTACCTCGTCCTCTTCTACGCCTATCCGCTGTACCGCAACCTCGACCTGAGCCTGCGCGACTACACCGTCCGCTCCTTCGTCCAGGGCAACGCGCCCTTCACGGGCCTGGAGAACTACGGCAAGGTCCTCGACGACCCGACCTTCGCCCCGGCTCTGCTCCACACCGTGGTGTTCACCGCCGTGTGCCTGGTCTTCCAGTACGCCATCGGCCTGGCCCTCGCGGTCTTCTTCCACCAGAACTTCCGGCTGTCGGCGACCCTGCGGGCCCTGTTCCTGGTGCCCTGGCTGCTGCCGCTGATCGTGTCGGCCTCCACCTGGTCGTGGATGCTCAACAGCGACTCCGGCATCGTCAACGCCCTGCTGAGCACCGTCGGAATCGACCCGGTGAACTGGCTGACCTCACCGTCCTGGTCACTGACCTCGGTGATCATCGCCAACATCTGGATCGGCGTCCCCTTCAACCTGGTCGTGCTCCACAGCGGCCTGCAGTCCATCCCCGCCGGCCTGTACGAGGCCGCGGCACTGGACGGGGCGAACGCCTGGCAGCGCTTCTGGCGCATCACCTTCCCGCTGCTGCGCCCGGTGTCCGCGATCACCCTGCTCCTGGGACTCGTCTACACACTCAAGGTCTTCGACATCATCTGGATCATGACCAAGGGCGGCCCGGCGGACTCCTCCACCACCTTCGCCACCTGGTCCTACCAGCTCGGCTTCGGCAACCTCCTGCCCGCCTTCGGCCCCGGAGCGGCCGTCGGCAACCTGCTCGTCGTCGCCGCGCTCGTGTTCGGCCTCCTCTACATCCGGGTCCAGCGAAAGCAGGCGCTGTCATGAACCGACGCACCGGCCGCACGGGGTGGAAGACGGCCATCGGTGTGCTGCTGACCGGGATCATGCTCTTCCCGGTCTACTGGATGCTCAACGTCTCCCTCACCCGCGACCAGGACATGCGCAAGAGCCCGCCGGACCTGCTGCCGCTGCACGGCACGCTGGCCGGCTACCGCACCGTCCTGGACGAGCAGTTGCCCTACCTCGCGACCAGCCTGGTCATCGGCCTGGGCACGGTCGTCCTGACCGTGGCACTGGCCGCCCCCGCCGGCTACGCCCTGGCCAAACTCCGCCCGCGCGGCGGGGGTCTGCTCGGCTTCCTCTTCCTGGTCGCCCAGATGATCCCCGGCATCATCATGGCGATGGGCTTCTACGCGATCTATCTCCAGCTCGGCCTGCTCCGGTCCGTGCCCGGCCTGATCGTCGCCGACTCCACCCTGGCCGTCCCGTTCGCGGTGCTCATCTTCACGGCGTTCATGTCCGGCATCCCCGGTGAGCTGCTCCAGGCGGCGACGATGGACGGGGCCGGGCCCCTGACCACCTTCCGGTCCATCGTCCTGCCGATGAGCCGCAACGCCGTCGTCACGGTGTCCCTGTTCGCGTTCCTGTGGTCGTGGTCCGACTTCGTCTTCGCCGGCACCCTCGTCAACGGCGGTGCCCACGAGCCGATCACCCTGGGCATCTACCACTACATCGGCAACAACAACCAGGAGTGGAACGCCATCATGGCGACCGCCGTCGTGGCCTCGCTGCCCGCCGCGGTGATCCTCGTCCTGGCCCAGCGCTACGTCGCCGCCGGCGTGACCGCCGGTGCCGTCAAGGACTGACCTCCCGCTGGCCTGCCCCAACGCCGACGATCCCTGCTTCTGCCGACGATCCCTGCTCGAGAAACGAGTCACGCCTCCATGACCGCCGCCCCGTCGTCCGGACCTGCCTTCTCGGTCCACGACATCCCGTTCAGTACGTTCGGATCCTGGTTCGGCATCTCACCCGTGGTGGCGGAGAAGACGTACGCCGAGGACCTCCACCTCGTCTCGCACCAGAACGGCATGCACGCCGTCCTCCGCCTCGTCCCCCTGGACCCGGCGACGGGCGAGCGCACCGGCACCCGTGTCGAGGCGACGCCGGAACTGCTCAGCTGGGCCGGCCCGGCCGGGCGCATCGACCTCGCCTACGAGTCGCCGGACACCGTGCGCCTGCGGGGGAGCGGACTGGGCCTCGGCGTCTTCGCGGCCGCGCAGGTCCTGACGCCGTTCAGCGGGACGTACTTCTTCCACGACCCGGCGGCGGACGCGCACGTGTTCACCTCGTACGAGACGGGCCGCCGCTACCGCGTGACCGTCCTGTCCGGCCGTGTCGCCCACACCTCCGGAGCCCAGGCCCTGGGCGGCGGCGACCGCGGCCTCGCCGTGGCCGCCGCGGCGGACGGGAAGTGGGAGATCGCCGTCGAGGAACTCGACACCGCTCGCCCGCCGTACGCGTCCTCGGCGGCCTTCGGCGAGATCGTGGCGGGGGCCCGGAGATCCTTCGCGGACTTCGTCGACGCGGTGGCGCCCTGGCGCTCGTCCGCCACCCCGGCCGCGGAACTCGCCGCCTACGTCCTCTGGTCGGCGACCGTACGCCCGACCGGACTCGTCACCCGGCCCGCCGTCCTCATGTCCAAGCACTGGATGGACAAGGTCTGGAGCTGGGACCACTGTTTCAACGCCCTGGCCCTGGCCCCGGGGTGTCCCGAACTGGCCGTGGACCAGTTCGCCCTGCCCTTCGACCACCAGGACGGCAGCGGAGCCCTGCCCGACTCGGTCACCCACTCCGAGGTCCTCCGCAACTTCGTCAAACCGCCCGTCCACGGCTGGGCGTCGGGCCGTCTGCGCCGCCGCCTGCCGGTGCCTCCCGGCCGGGATGAACTGGCCGCGACGTACGACCGGCTGGCGCGCTGGACGGACTTCTGGCTCACCGCACGACGCGCACCCGGCGCCGCCCTGCCCCACTACCAGCACGGCAACGACAGCGGCTGGGACAACGCCACCACCTTCGACCCCGAGCGGGTGGTCGTCACCGCCGACCTGGCCGCCTTCCTCGTCCTGCAACTCCGTGAACTCGCTGACCTCGCTGCGGAGTTGGGCAAGGCGGACGAGGCGAGCCGGTGGACGCGCACGGCACACGAGATCCAGTCGGCGCTGCTGGACGAGCTCTGGACCGGCGGACGGTTCGTCGCCCGCGGAGCCGCCACCGGGCACACCTGGAGCAGCTCCAGCCTCCTCGACCTGATGCCCATCGTGCTGGGCGAGCACCTGCCCGGCGAGATCGGCAGCGCGCTGGCCGACCACATCAAGGCCCATCTGACCCCGTACGGCCTCGCCACCGAACTGCCCACCTCGCCGCACTACCTCTCCGACGGCTACTGGCGCGGCCCCGTCTGGGCCCCCGCCACGGTCCTCATCGAGGACGGCCTGCGCCGCGCCGGCCACGACCGGCTCGCCGACGACATCAGTGCCCGCTTCCGCGCCCTGTGCGAGACCCACGGCTTCGCCGAGAACTTCGACGCCCTCACGGGCACGGGTCTGCGCGACCGCACCTACACCTGGACCGCCGCGAGCTACCTCCTCCTCGCCGAAGCACACGCCCACCGGGGCGGCCACTGACAGCGCGTCACCGTAGCGGGTGCAGCGCCGTCAACTCGGCAGCCCGGCGGCCCGTGACGATCGACTCCGCCAGCAGCCTGCCGCTGAGCGGGCCCAGGGCGATGCCCCACATGCCGTGACCGCCGCAGACGTGGACCCGGGGCGAGCGGGTCGGGCCGACCAGGGGCAGGCCGTCCGCCGTGCACGGCCGGGGGCCGGTCCATTCGTCGGTGCGCTGGGTGAGGTCGGCCGAAGGGAGCAGATCGCGGACCGAGTTGACGATCGCCTCGATACGGCGGGGGTCCGCAGGGCGGTCGGGCGCCGTGAACTCCATCATGCCCGCCACCCGTACCCGGTCCCCGAGCGGTGTGCAGACCACCCGCCGTTCGGCGAAGTACGTGGGCCGGGTGGGCAGCCCCGACAGAGGGAGCGAGAAACTGTAGCCGCGGCCGGACTGCACCGGGACACGCACACCGAAGGGCGCGGCCAGGCGGCCGAGCCAGGCCCCGGGCGCGAGGACGGCAGCGTCGGCCCGCACGGACGTGCCGTCCGGGGCGACGGCGACGACCCCGGTGCCCAGGTCCCGTACCCGGGTGACCTCCACACCGGTGACGATCTTTCCGCCCCGGTCGCGGACCGCGTCGGCCAGAGCCGTGACGAAGGCCCCGGGGTCGAGGTGACGCTGGCCGTGCAGCCGTACGGCCGCGTCGACGCGCGATGAGAGCGCGGGTTCCATCTCGCGCGCCTCGGCCCCTGTGAGCAGGTCGTAGTCGACCTCCTGCCCCGCCGCGCGCACCGCGTCCAGCTCCGTCACGAGCGGGGCACGGCCGGCCGCGGAGGTGAAGGCGAGCAGGCACGCCTCGCCCGAGCGCGTCGGCTCGGTGACCCCGCCCGCGGCCAGATCGTCGTACGCCGAGAGTGCCCGGCGGTTCAGCGCGGCGAGTGCCGCCATCCCCACCTGCCAGCGCTGGTGGGTGCAGTTCCGGGTGAACGCCAGCAGGAAGCGGGCCAGCCGCGGATCAGGACGCGGCGGAATGTAGAGCGGGGAGGCGGGGGAGAGGAGTGTGCGCAACCCCAGCTTCAGGGCGGCCGGTTCGGGCAGCGGCACGGTCAGGGCGGGGGACAGCCAGCCCGCGTTGCCCCAGGACGCGCCGGCCGCGACGCCCCGCCGGTCGACCACGGTGACCTCGACGCCGGCCTCCTGGAGGAACCAGGCCGTCGCCAGCCCGGCCATGCCCGCACCCACCACCACGACACTGCGCGGGCTCATGACCGGCCGCCTTCCGCCACATCCGTGTTCACCGCGATGTCCGGTCGCCGTTCCCCGGCCCGGGTCGCCTGCTCGAACGCGTACCCCGCCCTCAGCACGGCCGCGTCCCCCCGGTGCGGCCCGACCACCTGGAGCCCGACCGGCAGCCCGCCCGGGGTGAAGCCGGCCGGGACCGACAGGGCCGGGCAGCCGGTCATCGTGATCAGGCTGGCCGAGCGCATCCAGTCCAGATACGTCTCCATGGCGACGCCGTCCACCGACGCCGGGTAGGGGAGGCGGACGTCGAAGGGTGGGACCTGACTCACCGGCAGCAGCAGGACGTCGTACCGGTCGAAGAACGCGCGCACCCGGTGGAACAGCGCGGCCTGGAGCAGCTGGGCGCGACCCAGGTCGGGGCCGGTGAGCCCCCGGCCCTCCTCGATGTTCCAGACGACGTCCGGGGCCATGCGGTGCCGGTGCTCGTCCAGCAGGGGCCCGTAGGCGAGCTCCATCTGCCAGGCGCGCTGGACGAGGAACGCCTCGTCGGCGCCGGACAGGTCGGGGCAGGCCTCCTCGACCTCGCAGCCCAGCGCCGCGAACACCTCCACCGCGCCGCGCACCACGTCCCGGACCTCCGCCTCGACGGGCACGCTCCCGCCGAGGTCGGGCGACCAGGCGACCCGCCAGCCGCGGACGTCGCCGTCGAGCCGGCCGGCGAAGTGGGAACCCGGCGTCTCCAGGGCGAGCGGGCTGCGCGGATCCGGCCCGGCCAGCACCGACAGCGTCAGGGCGACGTCCTGCACGGTCCGCGCCATGGGGCCCTTGACCGACAGCTGCCCCCACGGCGCCTTGTCGGGCCAGGAGGGGACCCGGCCGGGGGAGGGGCGCAGGCCGACCACGTTGTTGAAGGACGCCGGGTTGCGCAGCGAGCCGCCGGTGTCGCTGCCGTCGGCGATCGGCTGCATGCCACAGGCGAGCGCGGCCCCGGCGCCGCCGCTGCTGCCGCCCGCGCTGCGCGAGAGGTCGTAGGGGTTGCGGGTCGCGCCGAAGACGGGATTGACGGTGTGCGAACCCATGCCGAGTTCGGGCACGTTGGTCTTGCCGAGTGTGATGGCCCCGGCCCGCTTGAGGCGCTCGACGACCAGGTGGTCCCGGGCCGGGACGTGATCGGCGAGGACGGGTGAGCCGTACGTCGTGCGGATGCCCGCGGTGTCGTGGAGGTCCTTGTGCGCGACGGGCAGCCCGTGCAGCGGCCCCAACTCCGCCTGTGAGACGGCCCGTTCGTCCGCCTCGGCCGCCGCCTCCAGGGCCCGGTCGGCGACGAGGGTGACGATCGCGTTCACCGACGGGTTCACCCGGTCGATGTGTTCCAGATGGGCGGTGACGACCTCGCGGGCGGAGATCTCACGACTCCGCAGGGCCGCGGCGAGCTCGGTCGCGGTGCTGAAGCACAGGCCGGCGGGGTTCACAGTCCTCCCAGGGTTTCCTTGAGCTGCACGACGGCGAGCACCCCGAACAGGACGAAGGAGCCCGACAGCAGCAGGTTCGAAAGAGTCTTGTTGCGGTACGGCGGCTGAAGGCCGCGCCGGTTGAGCAGGACCAGCAGCGCCCCGGACAGCAGCGGCAGGACGAGGGAGCCCACGGCGGCGTAGGTGAGCAGCAGGGGGACCGGTTTCCCGGCGAAGGTCACCGCCACGGACGTGGCCGCGCAGTAGAGCACGAACAGACGGAACGGGCGGCTGCGCTGGCCCATGTGCCGCTCGGCCTTGTCGTCCGGCACTCCGCGCAGGGTGCGCAGCGAGTCGGCCAGCAGATAGCACAGGGCGTTGAAGCCGCCGACCAGGGCGCTCAGGGTCACGAGGAAGAAGGTGCCCAGGAACAGCACCCGGGCCGCCGACCCCATATCCGCGCCGAGCGGTTCGGCCAGCGCGGCGAGCCCTTCGTTGCCGGTGATCGTCCGGCCGCTGCCGTACAGCAGGCCGGTGCCCACGATCGAGGTGCACACCACGAACAGGAACGTGACCGTGTAGCTCATCGCCGTGTCGGCCCGCATGACGGGCAGCCAGCTCGCGTGCCGCCAGCGCTTCTCCCGCACCCAGTAGCTGTACGAGGCCACTCCGGCCGTGCCGCCCACCCCGCCGACCAGCGCCAGCACGGTGATGACGTCGCCCTCCGGCAGCCGCGGCCGCAGCGAGGCCACCAGTGCGGACGGGTCGTCCATGGTGGCCAGCGTGGCCACGGCCAGCACGACCATGCCGACGAACTTGGCCAGCATGAACCCGCTCATCACCCGCTCGAACAGCGTGTACCGGCCGACGTACACGATGCCGGCCGACGCCAGCGCGATCACCAGGGCCAGGGGCCGCACCGGCAGCACGGGGAACAGCGTCGACAGCGCGAGCGACGCCACCGAGCTCAGGGCCGCCCCGTACAGCAGCCCGATGACCAGGACGAATCCGAAGAAGGCGTACGGGAGCCAGCGGGCGGCCGAGCGCAGGCTCGCGATCACCGTCAGCCCGGTCGCCAGATACAGGCGTCCCACCGCTTCGGTCAGCGCGTACTTGAGCACGACGCCGATGAGGATCGCCCACAGCAGCGCCATGCCGTAGCCGGCTGCGCCCGCCAGCGACGTCACCATGTCGCCGGCGCCCACGCTGGCGGCCGCAGCCGGCT